>JBEDUI010000134.1:0-29069 GCA_040414495.1 Mycobacteriales bacterium | reverse complement strand
CTAAATGCGTTCGGCATAGAAGGAGCCGTCCGTAATTGGGAACTCGCCGCCCGCAGCGCTAACGGTGAGATCTGGCGTTTGGATCTGGATGAGCCAGAACGGTCCTTGGCTGTTAAGCGGGCAGTTCATGAGTCGCTTTCTACGGAGCAGGTCAACGCCGAGATCAGATATCGCGATGCAGCAGTGGCTGCTGGCATCGCTGCCCCAGAGCCGATCACCTCGGCATTCGGCCGGTATGTCGAAACGGTCGAGGGCGCATCAGTGCGTATCTCGACCTGGGTGTCGGGCCGTATTCCGCGACGGACCGAACCGGGCCGAGCAGACTGGCTCGGTCAGGCACTGGGAACCATGCACGGCCTGGGCTATCCGGCCGACGGCTACGCGGACATCACCGGTAGCCCAGGCACTCCGGATCCAAACCAGTGGCGCGAATTAGCTCGACAAGCCGCCGCCAGTGCTCAGCCGTGGGCCGACCAATTCGCCGACGCTGAGCCGACACTGCGGGCGATAGGAGCGGGTTGGGAAGCCGACGACGACAAACCCCGCGTCGTATCGCATCGAGACGTGCAGCCCAGCAACGTAATCTTCGACCCGAGTGATTGCAGCTACACCCTCGTGGACTGGGACGGCGTCGGGCTGGTCAACCCGGCCCGCGAGCTTGTCAGCCGCCTGATTACCTGGCATGTCCACGACGCAGAGATCGATCGCGACGGGATCGACGGCACAATGCGGGCCTACCGCAACAGCGGTGGCACCGCTCAGCTCGAACCAGCAGACGCGTTCGGCGGCGCACCGGACGCTCTCGGCTATCTGAGCTGGCAGGTACGACTCGCCCTCGACTCCCAGACAGCCCCAGCGACACAAGCGCACGCCCGCGCCGAGGTCCAGGCACTCCTGGCCGAGTCTTGTCCACCAAGCGTGCTCGAAGCCGTCGCCGAGATCGCCATGCGCTACTGACCAAAGCGCCGCCGCCAGCTGAACGACTGTGCGAGGAATTTCTCCACCGCGGCGCCGAGGTGGGTTAGTGCGGTCGATTGCAGGTCGTTGCTACTCGCCGAACACTTAGGCTTTATTGGTGCTGGAACGGATAGTGCGCGTCGATTCGGGCTCCTTAGCGACGAGGGCGTGGCTACGGCGCAGCGGTCCATGCGTGGTGCTGGTCCACGGACATGCAACAAACCTGGAGAGCTGGGGATCACTTATTCCAAGGCTCCGTGACTGGTGCTCGATCATCGCCTTCGACCGGCGTGGCCATGGCCATTCTTCAGACGCACGGAGCTTCACGGCGATGGAATTGGCCAATGATATCGCCGCTGTGACGATTGCTTACGACGTTGCTGAGCCTATTATTATCGGCCACTCGGCAGGTGCGTGGGACGCCCTGGCCTACGCCGCGCAGGCAGCTCCACTCGGAGTTATCTGCCTTGATCAGGCGATTGCTAGCGACGACCCGATCTGGCGCGAATCGCTGCAGCAGAACAACGATCGGACGACCTCGGCGCAGGAAGACCCTGGCCACACCGATGCGGAATGGGCCATACGCATGGCCCAAGGTGAAGCCGAGCTAGGCCAACAACTCTGGCGGGAGACATACGGCCCGATGAATCGCCGCGGCGCGGTCCGAGGGCCGGATGGTCTCATTCGCTACCGACCTGGCCCGCAGGCCCGCAAGCGCATCCAGGCCGACTGGACGACCTTTGCCGCCTGCGCACCGCACGACGACATAGCCTGCCCGATTGTCGTCGTACTCGCACAGCACAATCAGGGCCCAATCCACGATGCGCTGCGGCGGCACGCCGCAGCACGGCAATTCGAGACCGTCGAGGCTGAGTCCGGCCATGACATTCATGTAGAGCAACCACACCTGATCGCAGATATCGTTCACAGGATCGCTGAGTTGGGCCCACCGCGGTAGTCCGGTGTTGTGCGGACTACCGCAGCGACATCCTAGGCCTCGGTTTCGAATTCGGCGTCGACCGCGCACTCGATTCGAATGTCCTCCGGGGCGAAGGTCTGCCCGCTCTCGGCTCCGCCAGCGGCGGCCGGGGCGCGCATGCGGGCGGACGATCCCATGGCCGGCCCGGCCTGACTGCTATCCATGAGCAGGCCTACGTCCGCGATCGCGACCGGGCGTACAGCGGGATATCCGGCCGCCTCGGCATAACGTTCCGCTTTCGCGCGCGCACTGCGTACGGCTTCCCGCTGCGCCCGGTCGGTGGCTTCCCGTTTCGATGCCTCGGTCAATGCCCACTCGACGCCGCGCACGGCAACACCGTCCCAGCCGCTGATTTCCTCGATAAACGGGAACAATCGATCGAGCGCGCTGAACTTCACCTTCATATCGGCCCGGCTCGTATAAACCAGCGGCAGCTGCTTTCCCTCTTGATTCCACGGCCGATGCGCCGAATTCTGCAGCTCTCCCTGGCTATACCACGTAATCGGACCCGAATCGGGAGAGTGGTCGACGCGCACCCGTTCGGTCATTCGCCCGATCAACGCAGTGGTGCTCCGTACGACATCTGGTTTCTTCGGGCCCTCCATCGCCAGGGCGATATGAACCGTGCCGCGCTCCGGGCGGTATTCGGCCTCATAGCTACCGCGAACTCGTATCTGCATTGATCTGCTCTCCTCCACCTGTCTCTATTCAGCACTCATGCGATCGTTGGTCGGCGTGGTGTCAAAGTGTCGGTGGTAATCGCGGGAGAATTCGTGCACCCGTGAATATCCAATGCGCGCGGCGATTTCGCCCATCCGCAGGTCGGAGCTCCGGACCAGGCCGCGGGCGAGACTCATCTTTACCTGTTTGATTCGCTTGAGCGGCGGCAGACCGACCGCTTCGTGGCAGGCGCGGCTGATTGTCATGGCGCTGCGCCCGCTCATCTCGACCATGCGGCACAGCGTCACCGGCTGGGACAGGTCGCGGCGTAACTCGCCTTCGATATCCCACCACAGCCGGGCCGAGGCGTCCATCCGGAACGGCAGGCCACCTTCGTCTTCGATATCGGCCAGCAGCGTCAGCAGCCGGGCATGCACCCGGATCTCGCGTAGCGCTGGATCGGCGTCGATATCGAGCCATGCGTCCAACAGACTGGCAAAATGCTCGTACGCCGCCGGATGTGCGCGTCGGACTCGATGCTCGAATGGCGGTGGCGGCAGGGTCGGCGCGATGAAGTTCACCGAGTACCAGGACCAGGGCGTCTCGAGCACCTCACCGACCATCTGCTCGTCTTCGTGGTACCAGAGCAGATCGCCGGGGGAGATGATGTATTGCCGGCCACCGACCCGGTGCTCCGCGACTCCGGTACGCATCAGCTGGATGAGGTGGCCGGGGAGGCTGCTGGCTTCGAACTGCACCTTGTGCGATTGGTCGTACGCGCCGACCAGTAGGACGCTGTGCACCACAGATGACCCGACGGGCGACGGTTCTCGCTCGACAGGCTGCCGCTGGCTCATAGCACGATCCCGATGTTAAGAATTGCGACAGGATAGTCGCATTGTCGCTAACGACGCCAGTTGCTGGACTGCCTAGATTAATCGCGCACACCCGACGCGATTTCGGCGTCAGTTCATGGTCGCAGCGGCACGGCAGGCAGGAAGCGAGGACGCACCGGTGAACGAAGAACCGCAGTCTTTGATGGATATGTCTCGCCGCCGCGCGCTGCAGTTGCTCGGAATCACCTCGGTTGGCGCGGCCGCCGAGGCGTGCAGCCGAGCGGGCGGAAGTTCGCATGGCCGGAATGGGTCAAGTGTTTTCGCGGGCTGGTATCCGTACACCCCGCCACCGGCCGGCAGCTACCAGACGCTCGGCGGTGTCACCAGCTCCATTCCGCAGGCGATCGGCTATTTCTGCGACTACATCGTGCTACCCGGGGCGATGTACTACTGGAAGGAGCAGAAATACTTCTATCTGCTCGCCGACGAATCCTCGCAGCTCTCCCCTGACGGGAAAACGTTCACCTACAAGGTACGTTCCGGTGCCAAGTGGAGTGACGGCAGCCCGCTCACCGCGAAAGACGTCTACACCACCTGGTTGTGCCGGTATGTCATGCGCAGCCCGGTCTACGACTACGTCGACGAGGTCGAGCAGACCGACGACATGACGGTCACGTTCCACATTGGAACACCGGCGCCGATCGCGCAGTACTACATTCTCCGCGAACGTATCGTCGCCGACGCCACCTACGGCACCTTTGCTAAGCAGATCGAACCGTTGATGAAGGCGAAGAAGACGCAGTCGGACAAGGCGATGGTGGCGATGAACAAGCGGATTGCCGCGTTCAAGCCGCAAACCATCCTGTCCAGTGGCCCGTTCACCCTTGATCCGAGCGCGGTACGGCAAGATCAGCTGTCGATGATGCCGAATAAGCATTGCTATCTCTCGGACAAGATCCATTTCGACAAGGTGACCGACTACGGCTCGTTCGACTACAACTCGATTATCCCGAACATTCTGCAGAAGAAGATCTTTTACAGCACCGGCGGCGGCGCCCCGGCGGTGGAGAAGTCCTTCCGCAAGGCCGGATTCCGGATACTCCGCGGCCCCATTTACTCGGGCCCGGCGCTCTATTTCAACTACGCCAAACTGCCGGAATTCGCCGACAAACGCGTTCGGCAGGCTTTGTGCTGCGCGTTCGACCACGCGCAGAACGGCCACGTCTCACTCGCCGAGGCCGGCAAAGACATCAAATACTTCGCCGGGATCTCTGACGTCATGGTACCCCAGTGGATGAGCCCGGAGAGTCAGCAAAAGCTGCAGCAGTACACCTTCGATCAAAAGCATGCGGCATCGCTGCTCACCGCCGCGGGTTGGAAGAAGAGCGGGAAAAACTGGATCACACCAGCCGGAAAAGAGGCGGCGTACGACCTGCTCTTTCCGTCGGACTATCCCGACTGGTCGGCCGCGTCGGAGAATCTGGCGAGCCAGTTCAAAGAGTTCGGCATCAAGCTGACGCTGCATGGCGAACAGTCCACTCAGGTCACGCTCGACGTCCAGTCCAGCAAATTCAGTCTCGCCATCCAGGGTTGGGGTTCATCCAGTAATCCGTTTCCGGCGGACAGTTTCCGGGCTGCTCTGTTCACCAACAACACGCCAACCCTTGCGCCGACGCAAAAGGGCATGGACTTCCCGATGAAGCAGCAAACCGATGTAGTCGGTGAGGTTGACCTGCAGAAGGTCGTCATCGATTCCGGTCTCGGCACCAGCCCAGATGATCTCAAGCAGGCAACAACCACCGCGGCATTGGCGTTCAACGAGTTGCTGCCGATCATTCCCATGTGGGAGCGCTACTCCAACGCACCGGCGGTCACCAGCATGATCAAGGGCTACCCGCCCGACGGCGATCCGCTCTACGAGAACTCGATCTACGCCGACAACTACACAACCATCCTCACCTTCCAAGGGATGCTCAAGCCCGCGTAACCCTCAATTTCCCAACCCGGGCCATGACTTTCGGGTGGGGTCGTAACCCAATGTTGCGATACCCGTCAGATAGTGCCGTATTGTCACATTCGCAACTGGCGCTGCCGGTTGCGAACCGACGCTGCCGACAAGTCTAGATTTCTAGGTCACAGCATTGACGCAATTGAGGCTTATTAGGTGTGCGCAGCGATAGGCACGTTTAGAGTAGTGCCGAGCACTCGGGGGGGTCCTGTGGCAACCAGGTACCGCAAGTCGTTCAAAGTCGGCGCAGTCCGCGTTAACGCCAATAAGAAGTCTGTGTCGGTCTCTGGCGGCGGCAAAGGTATGCGCCACACGGTCAATTTTCGCGGCCGGCGCACCATGACAGTCAGCGCCCCGGGAATGGGGTTTTCGTACACCAAGAGCCGGTCGAGTAAGCGCTCGGCGAGCCCGCCGCAGCCCCGGACCGCGGGCTCGAGTGCAAGCCGCCCGGAGCTACCGCGCAAACCTGGCTTATTGGCCCCAAAGGCGGCGAAGGCGCTCTACGCGGCGCTGCAAAGCTCGCTGGCGAGTGACTCGCCGGACGTATGGATGCCACAGTTCGACCTGGCAACAGCGAATTCACGGTACGCGTTTGCAGCGCACACACTTGCTGGGTTGACCGCAGCACGACTGGGCACGGACTGGGCCCTGAACCATCTGCTGGCCGCTCACTGGGCGACAACTGATCCATCAACCGATCGCGTCCTCGCCCGCTATGGCACCCCGACCGCAATGCCATTGAAATTCAGTGGCGGGATCACGTCGGACATTCCACTATCTCGCGAACTCATTGGTCTCGTATTGACACAGATGCTGTCCAATCGCGGCGATATCCTAGGCGCACTCGACGTCGTTGAATGCCTTTCGGAAACACCGGCCACGCGCCTGAGACGAGCAGAATTGGCGCTCCGCGCGGGACAACCGCACCGTGCCGTTGAATTCACTGAGAACGTCGCGAATACGGATGATTTCGCGGTAATCACACTGGCCATCCGGGCGACTGCGCTGAGGCAACTCGGTCAGCTCGATGCGGCGTTCGAGACCACAAAGGAAGGCCTGCGCTACCCGTCCCGCGCGCGAGGAGCCCGACACCAAGTACGCATCGCACGGGCCAACACGCTGCTTGACCTCGGCAAGCGAGCTGCCGCCGCGAAGGAGGCCGAACGCGTCCTGGCCGACGATTCGACCGCCAATGGCCTTGACGAACTGCTATACCGCCTGGCTGCCAACTAATGGCGTTCCAATGCCGTGCTATTCAGCCTTGAAGAGGGTAAGTGGGTCGGTGCTGGCAGCGGGAAGCGTCGCCGCCAAAGGTCCGTAGTGTGGATCGATATCGTGTCCCTCGAAATCGACGGCCGTACGGCCGGAGTCGGCGATCCGGCGCAGGCTGGCCGCGATCACGGCACCGACCAGGGCCTGGCCATCCGGCTCGTTACGCCGTACGGTCTCCGCGCAGATCAAGCTGGTCTGGCCGTCCCACACGTCCGGGAAAACCTGCGCCAACGCAACGATCCGGCCTTGTCGCACGGCGATCGTGCTGAGCGAACGGTCCAACCCATGAATTAAACCGGCGGCAAGGTTTTCGCGTACGACATCGCTCGATATGACAGGAAGCCAGCTGGCATGTGCCCACAGGTAATAGCTGGCCCAGGCGTCGAGCAAATCGTCGGTCGTACAGCTTTCCGCGGTATCCACCTCGACCAGAGGCACCACTGAATGCTCGACAATCCACCGATGCACAGCGGGTGAAGCGAAATCGACTCGCGGCACCGGGCAGCGGACCACGGCGCCGAACCCGGCCTGCTTAGCGAACTCCAGCCGTTCTGGGCGCGACGCCATCGCCCGCCACCACACTGGCCAGGGTTCCGGCTGCAGTCGCCGCAGCGCTTGATAGAGCGACGGGCCGATCACCGATAACCCGCCGGCAGATCCAGCTACATCGATCTCCAACCAATAAGCTCTGCTATGCATGGTGTTCTGGCCGAGAGTCGCGACTCCAACAATCGCACCATCAACTTCAGCCATCACCGTCCGGCGCCAACGTTTTCCATTCAACGGCTCGCCATGCGCCGATCCGAACGAGGTGACCGCTGCCGCGTCAGCCTTTTCGGCCAGACGTACGTGGTTATCCATAGCAGACTCCCAATTCGCCACGCGGAAACGATCGCACATCGCGAACGGGAAAACAATAAATTGAGCAAACCTAGCGCTCAGTATTCGTAACGCTAATTCTACCCTTTATAGGGTGTCCTCGCTACAGTTATCAGAGCAAGCCGCGGGCGATATCAGCGATGTAGGTCCTTCGGTTCCGTGGGTCGAGGCCGCGGCGTCGGCGTTCTTGCAGCCGCGATTTCAGCCGTCGGTAGCCGCCCGGACGGGTGGTCAGCACTCCTTCGCCGGAGGTCAGCGATGGGAGGCGTAGCTCAATGCCGTGGACGGCCACCGTCGGTATCAGTCCGGTGAGCAGATATGCGTCGGCGTGGTACGTGGGATCGTTCAGACGCGCGCCCGCCGCGAGCAGCGCGGCGAGCGTGGTGCTCAGAGCCGCCGCTGGTAGGTCGAGTTCGAATTCCGACAGCGGCTCAAACCCCGTAGTGCCGGCCTCCTTCAACGCGGTCATCAGAGCCAACGGGACCAGGGCGCGGAAGTCGCGCGCGGTCGTGCCGGCGGAGTCGTAGCCGCATGCTGTCATGGTCACCGCGCAATCGGTCACTGGCCAATTACACAGGCCCTGCCGCAGCGTTTTATGGACTGTCTCTTCGATGGCCCGGTGAAAGGCGCGTGGCAAAGCTCCGGCGAATTCTATCGGTGCCTCATAGAGCACACCGGAATCGGTCGGCCGCGGGCGTACGCGGAGCCCGATTGTCGCCAGGCAGGGGTGATCGCCGCCGATAACTTCCATCGCGGCGCCGCGCCCGATCGGTTTCTCGATGTACTGGATTTGTGGCGGCGAGAATTCCACGTCCAGGCCGTATTCGTCCGCCAGGCGGGCTTGGATCACCTGCCGCTGTATCTCGCCATAGACCTGAACAGCCAGCTCATCATCGTCGCCGTGTAGGTGCACGTCGATCAATGGGTCTGCCGCCGCCAGATCCTGCAGGGCAGCACTGAGCTCGCCGCGACGACTGCGATCCTTCGGCCGCACGACCGTCTGGAGAGTAGGCGGGGCGAATTCCGGCGCGCGACGCGCGAATGGCGTGCCAGCTCCGATGGTGTCGCCAATCCTCAGCTCCGGCGCCGTGTGCACCACGGCGATATCCCCGGCGCTCGCACCGGATTCGATGGGCACGGTCCCGCCACGAAATACCCGCAGTTCAGTGACCTTGACCGAGCCCACGGCGTGCGCGACCGGCAATCGGTCGCGGGCGTGCAGCGCACCGGAGTACATCCGGACGTAGGCTGCTCGCCCACCGCGCTCGTCCTTGGCGGTCTTGAACACGTAACCGAACGGATCGCCCGACGAATCATCGACGGCGGGCAGCAGCGTTCGGATTCCGTTGACCAGTTCGGGAACGCCGACGCCGGTGATTGCTGAACCATGGAAAACAGGAAAGTCCACTCCGGCGGCGGTTTGGCTGCCCAGCCGTTCCACTAGCGACTGCATTCCGACCGAGTCTGGAGCGTCCATATAGGAAGCCAGCAGGGCGTCGTCGTCTCGGGTCAGCAGGTCCAGCAAGTCTCGTCGGTAAGCAGTGTCAGTGCGGCGAAGCACCGAGGCAGACCGGGTGCCCGCCTCCCTGACCGACGTCATGGCTATGGCCCGATCGGTGAGTGGTGCGGTAATCGCGGTCAGGTCACGTTCACCGGCTGAGGCCACATCTATTTTATTGACAAAGATCAGCGTCGGTATTCGCAGCCGGGCCAGGGTGCGATGCAGAATTCGGGTACGGGGCTGGACTCCATGGGTCGCGGACACAACGAGTACGGCGCCATCGAGGACGTGCATCGCCCGCTCAACCTCGGCCACAAATTCGGCGTGGCCGGGCGTATCGACAATGTTGACCTGCGTATCGCCGGCGATGAACGAAACAACGGCCGAGCTGATCGTGATGCCGCGCTGACGCTCGATACTGTCCGTATCGGTTTGCGTGCTGCCTTCATCGACGCTGCCAGCGGATTTGATAACGCCGGCATCGACAAGCAACCGCTCGGTGAGACTGGTTTTACCTGCGTCAACGTGGGCCACAATGCCCAGGTTCAGCCGGCGCGACGCCATTGCGGGCACGGTCATCCCAGGGATGCCGTGGCTTCGTCAAACAGCAATACCGCTGGGCTGACAGGACGAGGGTCACTCACCAGGCGTCGGAGCGCCAACTGGTGAGCCACGACCCTGCCAGCCTCCCCTCGCGAACAGCGTTCAGTCACGGTAGGAGTACGTACGGCGCGTCGCAAGCGATTAAGAGCTGAACGCAACCCTGAGCCGATTACTAGCCGTTAGTACGGAACAGTGCAGGCATTGCCGTATCACACTACCGAACGAGACGATTCGGCAGTTCGGCCAGTTGACAGAATGAATCAGTGCCGCTCATAAGTCTGAGCCAGCGACCAAACTGACATTATTGTATTTCCGCGGGCGACAAGGCTTTCCGCTCAGTCTGCGACGTAGATATTGTCCATTGTGTCCGTTTAGTTAATGAAGTGATTCAGACTCAGAGACCGTCATCACAAAAGTGAGGGCTATGTAACGTTTCGCGGACCTCGCGATATAGACCCACTGATCATTTTCTGTCCGCGCCTCGCGCGCGGATTCAATCGGTGGGAGAGGGATTTCTTAATGCAGGTATGGTTAGCACGAGCTGGAGTATTGCTTGGAGCGGGACTCGCGGCAGCAGCGATGACGACTCCGGCTGGCGCTTCTAACGCGCAGCCCGGTACGGGGTCCGCATATGCTGTCGATGCGCATGTTTCGCTGTTGCCGGGGGTTCTGGGTTCACACGCTCTTGCCGTGCAGACCGGCCCGCTGGCTGCGTCCAACACCGCAGGCCCGAAGTCCGCTTCCACTGTGGACGCGACGCTCAAGGGTCTGGTGTCGGCCAAGGTATTGACCAGCTCGTCGAAGCACAACAGCGACGGGACGGTTGAGTCGACCGCGTCCACGACGCAGGCCGCGCTGCCGTTGCTGCGTGGAGTCGCGGGCGCAACGCCGACGGCTTCGGTCATTAGCGCACAGTGCAAGGCGACCGCAAATGGCATTACCGGTAGCTCGGATCTGGCCGACCTCAACCTCGGCAAGATCGGCCATGTTTCCGCCGCCACGCCGAACTTGAAGCTGGAAGTTCCGGGCGTGGTCCAGGTGATCGCCAACGAGCAGATCCACAACGCCGACGGCAGCCTCACCGTGAATGCGCTCGACATCAAGCTCCTCGGCGGCAAGCTGCTGAACGCGGTTGGCAGCGGTCGGATCGTTATTTCCTCCGCAACGTGTGCGGCGGCCACAACTGTGCCGATCACGCCGTCGTCGCCGCCGGCATCGACCGGGCCGACCAACCCGCCATCGTCGGCGCCATCGACCGCACCGACCGGCCCGTCGTCCGCGCCGACCAACCCGTCCGGGCCGACCAGCCAGCCGTCGAGCGCCCCGACGTCTTCAGGTCCCGCCGCCCCCGCGCCATCGAGCGAGTCGGCCACGCCGGCACCGCCGCAGACCGTAGTCATTCCGGTCGGTGCGCCGCAGACCGGTGATGGCAGCCTGGCATCCGTGGTCGTGCGCTAAAAACACGATGACGACCACACAGCAAAGATGGCGGACTCGCGTTGTCCGCTCGGTGGGCATCATGCTGGTCGCGGGTATGTCGTTGAGTGGCTGTGGTGGACACAGCCACTCGGCGGCCGCCCGGCCGTCGCAACCGGCGAGCAGCAGCGCCGTATCGACCGCGTCGGCAACGCCACGGTCTACCCCGACGCCGGGGCTTGCCCGCTCGATCCCAACCTATGTGGACATTCCCGCGATCGGCGCGCGGTCCTCACTCGTACAACTGGGTCTCAATCGCGACAAGACCGTGGCCGTCCCGCCGGTCAGCAAGCCATTGCAGGCCGGTTGGTATAAATACGGTCCGACGCCGGGCCAGGTCGGCCCCGCGGTCATCCTTGGGCACATCGACGGCCATCACCAGGAAGGAATCTTCTGGCGGCTGCACGAGCTCAAGCGCGGCGACACGGTGCGCATCGGGCGGCAGGACGGCAAAACGTTGACCTTCACCGTCCGTAACGTCGAGCAGAAATCGAAGTCCGCATTTCCGACCAGCGCTGTGTACGGCAACACCGCGAATCCGGAATTGCGCCTGATCACCTGTGGCGGAGCGTTCGACGCTTCAACGCATAATTACCTCGACAACATCATTGTTTTCGCAACGCTGAACACCTGAGATCGCGCGGCTGGCAGGTCGGGTTGTCTGATTCCCGGCCTGCCAACGCTTTTTTGGGCTTTACCTTGACTGCCGGTCCTCGGGTCGGCATCCCAGGCGGACCACACCGAATGCCGCTAAGATGATGGCTTATGACATCGTCGTGGAACGAGTCCGATGCCCGCGCGGCGACGTTTCTGGCGATACGACCTCCCGCCGATGTGAGTGACACACTTCTAGCCGTGCAGCGACGCTGCGGATTGTCGGTCGATACGGCTCCGCACATCACGGTGAAAGCGCAGCCAGGACTGAACGACCCGGAAAACTGGCTTCCCGCAGTTGCGGCTGGTTTGTCCGCGCACCAACGCTTTGAAGCGTCGCTGGGCGCGCCTCGCTGGTTCGGAGCAGGAATCGTTTATCTCTCGGTTGCGGGCGACGCCATCCTTACGCTCCATCGGCTCATTCTGTCGTGTCTTGCTGACGCTGGCATACACGAACGCTTCGAATATGACGGCGACGAATACGTGCCACACCTGACCGTGGGGGCAACATTCGCCGGCGCCCGACCCGAGCAACTCCACGCGATCGCCGACGAACTGGCAGCATTGTCGTTTCCGCCATTCTCGGTCGAAACGATCTGGGCATTCCACAGGGCCGACCACAATGTCGCCTACACACCAACGCACCAAATCCCTATCGGCCGTCCAAGCTAGACGGCTGACTAAATGTGGCGACAGTGGGTGGCCGAGGCCGTTACGGTCGGGGCATGCTTACGGTGTCGCGACAGGAGTTTTCCCGGCTGACCGGGATGTTCGCCGCGGAGCATCTCGGTTTCGTGGTCGATGCGATGGCGGCTGGCAACACGACGGTCAAGGCCTGGGTCGATAATCTCGTGCGCCCTCGCGCAGCGCTGCTGTGGGACCTGGAACATACCGTGTATCTGGCCGGATCCGTTGAGGACGCTCAAGCCTGGCGGACTCTGTTCGATGAGCAGATTGCTGCGACTAAACCAGGTTTTCTGAAGCTGCATTGCGACCCGGTGGCCGCGGATACCGTTTTCGGCGGCTACCGTCTGCAGCCCCGAGATCGGGTCCTCTACCGCGGAACCGCGGCACCCGCGGTACGGCCTACACGTCTGCTATCCGATGGCTTTGAGATCAGCGCGATCAACGAGCGGTTCGATCAGCTGCGTCGATTGCGCAATTTTGATGCCGTCCTGGACGAGATCGAGTCGTGCTGGCCATCAGGCGAGGAATTCAGGCGTTCGGGGTTCGGTTTCGTTGCCCACGATATGGAACAGATCGTCTGCTGGTGTACCGCGGAGTGTGTCAGCCCACGAATGTGCGGCATCGGGATCGAAACCCTGCCCGCCTACCAAGGCCGCGGATTTGCAACGCTGACAGCGCACCGGTTTCTCCAACACTGCGCCGATCGAGGCATCCTCGCACACTGGGACGCTTGGACCGACAATCTGCCATCCATCGCGGCCGCCGAACGGGTCGGATTTACGAAAATCGAAAGTTACTCGATATACACAGGAATTTTCGACGATGCGACCGCGCCCCAGAAGTAATGGTGATTACACGTGCCATGTGTGCCCATGAATTGCAGGGTGGCCAGAGGACTGCGAGTGTTGTCGAGTGATTGATCGAAGATCGACAAGGGCGGATCATTTGGCCGGTTCTGTCAGAAGAGGCTTTACGACTGACAGGAGATCTGTGCGCAGAACAGCCTGGGCGTACAGGGCAGCTACTCGACCCTGACGATCAATCACAAGGGTTGCAGGGATCGTAGCGACAGGGAAACTGCGCATGGTCAAGGCGATCTTGCTGTCCGGGTCCCAGAGCACTGGGTATGTCAGGCCTCTATTTTTGATGAAATAAGCCGCCCGCGACCGTGTGTCCTTGACATCGACACCGACGATACGGAGGCCGTGCGATGCCTCCGACTTGTACACAGATTCCATGTCCGGCGCCTCTACTCGGCATGGTGTACACCACGATGCCCAGAAATTGAGAACGATGACTTTGCCGCGATCAGCGCTGAGGTTGAGCTTCTTGTCATCGAAGGTTATGCCGGCCAGCGGTGGCGCGGCTTTCCGGTGCGCGGCGGCGATGAGTTGGCCGACTCTCGTCAATGAAACGTTGCCGGCGTCGGAACCGGTCGAGCAGCCTGCGGTTACCAGCAGCGCGAATACGCAGACGACGGCCGCCGTGGCCCTCCGCGACCGTCCCGTACCGATCTCCATCTCGCTCTCTTCCCAAAGCCTCGGTTTCCACGATCTAAGTGGACGGTGGCTGCCAGGGCGAGATGTCCAGCCCTGGATATCGTTGGGCCAGCCCGGTCAGCGTCTCCGGTGTCCAATAAGGATGCCCGGGTGGCGGGAACCCGAAGACGCGGAGCTGACGCGGGGTCGCCCGCTGGACGAAATTGGACCAGTAGTCGCGGCCGGCGGCGTAGGCCCATCCCCGGCGCTGTCCCCAGTGGACCCTCGCGGAGTTGTAATTCACATGCATCGTGTAGCGGGCGCCACGAGGCGCGGTCATCGCCGTTGCCCGGTGGACGGTGCCGATTTCAAAAGCCACGACCGTGCCGGCGGGTCCGGCGGCCGAGACCTCAGCTGCATAGAGGCCCGGGCTTCCACTGTCGTCTTGTTCACGGCCGGTGCTGGTGCGACCGGGCCGCAGGTACCGGTGCGGAATTGGCGGGAGATCTTTCGTGTATTTCCGGGGGACTATGTGCGCCGGGCCGTATTCGTCGGGCACATCGGCCAGGTATACGAACATTTCCAACTGACGAAAGCCGGGTGCGGTACTGGGGACCAGCAGGGTGTGGCCGGGGTAGTCGCGGTGCAGATCTTGGTCGTAGTCGCTGGCGCCGCCGTACTTGGCCCAGGTCTCCGCGCCGGAAATCCGGAGATCCTCGTCCTCCAGCAGGGTTTCGGCGAGCGCCAGGATTCTGTGGTTGACAGCCATCAGGCTGATTTCCGTACTAGCAAAGGGAAAGTAGTCGATTCCGGCGAACTGGTCGCCGATGAATCGGTCCCGCCGCGGATCGGTTGCGTCATGGAAACCGTCAACGGCGGGAAATAGCAAGCTTAGTTCGTCGCTCGCGGGCTGCAACTCCTCCGGCGGGATAAAGCCAGGAAGGATCACGAATCCGTCTTCACGCCAAGCCTGTGCCACTTCCTCGAGGTCCATTGGGCCAGGATGATCACGGCGAGCACGGCAGGCAAGCGGATTTACGTTGAGCAGGTCCACTCGTCAAGACCGAGCAGCTTTCGCCCAAGGTCGGACAAGGGCGGTGGGGCGAGCGATTTCTCCCGGCTGTGATAGTCATCGGGGGCGCCGAGCGGGCTTCGGGTCCGCCACGATTGAATTCGGCGGGCCCGACGCTCGTCGTAATTCGCGAAGCCGACTGGCACCGGGTTCATCGTTACGTACTGGGCGAGGCGAATCGCCGACGAGGTGTTGTTGCCATTGCCATGTGGCAGCCGGGTTGTCCAGATACACAGATCGCCCGCCTTCATCGGCACCGGGGTGATCTCGTACCCGGACAGATCCGGATGGCGCGGATTCCAGTCCTCGGGTTGCTCGCCGATCCAGTCATCGAGACGGCGGTAGATCCCCGGAACGCAGTGGAATCCACCCATGTCGGCCGTCGTATCGGTGAGCGCGACCAGGCCGGTGACGAACAGATCGGTGTCGGGATTCTTGGACTGGTCGACCGGCTCACCAGGCTTGGCCAATGCCCATCGCAGCCGATCAAAATGAATAAACCCATTGCGACCATATTCGGGATGGTCGGCATGGGCCGGCAACTTCACACAGACATTGGCGATGCTGACCCACAGCGCGGGTGTGCCCAGGATCTCGGCGAATGCGGCATGAACGGCCGGATGCTGCCGGACCGCCCACATGGATGGATAGTGAAACATGCGCGGAGTGAATTGGCCGTCGTCGGTGACAAATCCCAACGGTGGCACCTCCGGGTCGCCATACCACGGCGACGGGTCAGCAACCGACCGGCCGAAATGATCCTCGATATCGGCGACCACCGCCGCGGTCAGGGCCGGCGGCACCACCTCGGGGACAACGACGTATCCCTTGGAAGTTAGCGAATCAAGTAACGAAGGCATCACCAATAATAGCCCGGTTTTGCCAGCGATCGCGGCGGTCTTCGCCGAATTTCCCGGATAATTCGACCAATATATTTCGGCACCGGTTTTGCCGCTGGGCAGAGGCCTTGGCATGATGGCACGGTGCAGGCTGTCAGACATTCCCGCTACGAGCGCGCCGCGACCTTTCTCGCCGCGCGCACGGATATCGAGCTGGCAGCGTTGGTCGACGGCGGACGGGCGGGCGAGGTGGGCGTCGGCGGCGGCGCAGCGACACTCGACGTCAGCGGTGTGCCGGTGTTCGCCAAACGGGTCCCGCTGACCGACCAGGAACTGGCGCATCCGCACGGAACCGCGAATCTGTTTGCACTGCCGCTGTTCTGTCAGTACGGAATCGGGACCCCCAGTTTCTCCGGCTGGCGCGAATTAGCCGCGAACCGGCTCATCACCGCCGCCGGGCTGGCTGGCGAAACGAGCCTGTTTCCGCTGCTGTATCACTGGCGGGTACTGCCCGGCCGGGCGCCGGTCGCGGCCGAACATGCCGACATCGATACGGCGGTGGCGACCCTGGGTGGCTCGCCGGCCGTACGTGCTCGCCTGGAAGCATTAGCCGCCGCATCGCGCAGCCTCGTACTTTTCTTCGAATACATTCCGTATCCGCTGCAGGACTGGCTGGATGACGACCCCGTCGGCAGGGCGGCAGTTCTCGAACGGCAATTGGCCGAGATCGTGGCATCTCTGCACCGCCACGATCTGTTGCATATGGACGGCCACTTCGGCAACATGCGCACGGACGGCGTCAACATCTACCTCGCCGACTTCGGTCTGGCCACGTCGCCCGGTTTCGAGTTGTCCCAGGCTGAACGTGATTTCGCCCGGCACAACGGCAGCCACGACGCGGCGTACGCGGCCATGCGCCTGGTCAACTGGTTGGTCACCGCCGTATGCGGCGTCCCGGTTCCGGCCACCGGCGGCCCGGTCGACCGCAACGAGTACGTACGACGCTGCGCGAGCGGCCATATCCCGGATGGCGTACCGCCGGCGGTAGCCGCGATCCTGGCCCGGCACGCGCCGGTCGCCGTACGAATGAACAGCTTCTATTGGCGCCTGTTCGACGGCGAGCTGGATGCGAATTACCCGGCCGACGACATTGTCCCGTACCTGAAATGACCTTGCCCCAGCTGGGAAGATGCTGTCATGGGACGACATCCCCTGGCCGAAGGCTGGGATTCGCACGCACACGACTGGATCACCTGGACCAGGACCGGCCGCGACAGCTACGCGAGCCACCGCGAGATATTTCTGCCACTGATTCCGAGGCCCGGCCGTCTGACCGTGGACATCGGCAGCGGCGAAGGGCGGGTGAGCCGTGAGCTACAAGCGCTGGGACACCGGGTTCTGGCGATCGACCGTTCGTTCGCCATGAGCCACTCCGCCGCGAAACACTCGGTCGATCCGGTGCCCGCGATCGTCGCCGATGCCGCGTCGCTTCCCTTACCAGCCGGGATCGCCGATTGCGCCGTAGCGTTCATGTGTTTGCAGGACATCGACAATATGCCGGCCGCCGTACAAGAAATCGCACGAATCCTTACGGTGGGCGGGCAGCTGGCGATGGCGATCGTGCACCCGATCAATTCGGCTGGGCATTTTCCCGGCGACACAGCCGACGCGTCCCGGCCGTTCGTCATCGACGAGTCCTACACGCAGCCCAAGCAGTACGTCACCACGCGCGTCCGCGAAGGCCAGACAATGACCTACCACGGCGAACACCGGTCACTGCAGGCATACACCGAGGCCCTCACCGACGCCGGTTTCGTCATCAACCGCCTCCGCGAACCGACGAGCAATGATCCGCAGGACAAGTGGCACCGCATACCCCTGTTCCTGCACATTCTCGCCTCGAAATACAGCTAACCGCAGAAAGCGATCGCTCGATCAGCAACCCTTTCGGCCTCGGTATATCGGCTCCACCAGCCGAAAACGGATCCCGGCGTTTTGTTTACGACGCTACGGTGGAATTCGCGCGTGGCGATAACAAGCGGACGGAAACGGATCGCGTCGGCAAGCCGGAGCAGTTCAGCCTCGCTGAGCGTTCTGTGTTGGCGATATCCGGTGAGTACGGCGTCTACCCGTCGTGGGTCAAATGGTTCGGTAGGGCCTTCCGGTGATTGAACGGTTGCGGAATAGAGCAGCCAGCCCAATGCGGCGACAGCCGGTCCCTGCCCGGCGCCTTCCCAATCAATGAGGACTGCACCGCGGTCGGTCTGAATCACATTGGCCAGGTGACAGTCGCTGTGGACGAGTGTGTGCGGGAGGTCCTCGCAGGCGCTGGTTGCGCGAACATCGCGATCGAGCCGTTCGTAAAGGTCGCGCTGATCGGCAGGAACGTCGTCGGCAATATCGGCGAGGAATTGCCCGGCGAGCGCCAGGTCCTCTCGTGGCAACGCCCCGGCCCGTCGAGTTATCGATTGAGGCTCGCGTAACGCGCCGAGAGTGGCGCCCAACTGTCGCAGGACGGCCGGCGCAGCTGTCGCCCGGGTGCCCATTTCGAATTTCGTTACGATTACGCCTCTGCCATCAACCTCGGTTGCGGCGCGGCCGTCGCGAGTTTCGACCAGTTGCTCGACCAGCAGCGGTCGAACAAGACGCAGCACCTCGGCGTCACCCTCGACATCCGCAAAAGGGCGGAGCGCCGGGAAATGCCGTACCACCCAGGGCGAACCGTCGGACCGATCAACCCTATAAAGCGCGCCGTTCAGCCGACTAACGCGCGCCACAACCGCGCCGTAATCCGCTTCCAGCACACCCCGCAATGCTCGGGTCACGACGCTCCGGTCTCGACGCGAACGTCTTCGCTGGCCGGCGGCTGGCGAACGGATCCGGGCAGCACCGAGGTGTACAGGTCCTGCAAGGCCCGCAGGAAATCACGCGAGGCCGGAACCACCGACGGAATCGTATAAAGGTGGACCCGTGAGTACCGGGTAACCCGGATGCCCGCGTAAGCGGCCTGGACCATGCCAACCACCGCGATCACGGCTAACAGCCGCAGAAATACGTATTGGCCATTGGCCGCGAAAAGCTTCGCGTGATACGCCGAAGCCGCGTAGGTCAGAGACGCGATGGCCACCGCGCTGGGCAGCAGGACGCTCGATCCGGCGATAAGCCGGGTCATTTGATGCGAGGCACGACCCGACACCCACCGGTTCGTACGGTAGGCGATCCAGCCAATTCCTGTCTCCTGTAACGGATCCAGGAATATCCGAACGTACGCCTGGGCCCGATCGAGATAGAACAGATAGAGAAACGCAAACCCGAGGTACAACGCGAGCGCCGCTGGATACCCGACAAGATAATACGGAGCCCGAGCGCTCTTGTTGATGACGTCCGGCAACGTGGCGTTGAGAATAGCGCCGAACGACGCGAAAAATCCGAGCACCAGTACGGACAACACATTGGCCCAGTGCCGGATTTCGTCTTCGCGCTTTTCCAGCGCCTGGGCCTGGGTTGGTTCCAGCGCGGCGGGCGATTCGTTGACGCGCCCCTTGAAATGCTCGACAGCGAGGTCGCGGATCCGGTGCGGTGAGATGTCGAACTGGATGAAATGCTCCAGCCCAGTGAGTGTGACCAGACGGACCTGGTTGGAGGCGGCGGCCCGCACACGTCGGGCGATCGCACCGTAATCGGCAACCGGATCGTCGACCGAGTGGATGAACAGGACCGGACAGGTATTCGGCACGGAGGCGAGGTCCGGAGCGGCCGCCAGGACGTGTTTCACCGTGCTGGTGGGAATCGTGCCGGTCCAGCGCAGTTCGGCCCGGGTGTGTTTGACAGTGGTACGGGGTCGGCGCGACCCGACCGGCGGAAATTGCGAAAAGCGCAGCGCCAGGCTGGCCAGGCGCTTGCGCCGCAGCTCGGCAAATGCCGAGATGCACAAAACACCGTCGACGGCCCGCTCCGAGGCGACGCGCAGGGCCAGCGCGGCACCGTACGAAAATCCGACCAGGTACGTCCGAGCGCCGCGTTGCTGCGATGTGTCGACGGCCTCGCGCACCTGCGCCAACCAGCGGTCAACCGTCACGCTCCCGAGGTCGTCGGGATGTCCGTCGAGCGTCAGCACGTGGCAAACCGCACCCCCGTAGGCGAATGCGGCCGCCAACGGCATGAGATCCAGCGCAGAGCTGGCGAAACCATGAACGAAAATGACCTCGACCGGCGGGCCGGAACCATTGTCATGTCCGTTGGCCCGGGTCGCGATCTCGCCCGGAGGCGCGGTGAACCGCGGGACCAGCGAATAGACCACGACAGCGCCTCCTGCCCATCAGATCCAGACTGCCGTACGACCCCGAAAGGTCGCCGTTGGATCCGTCATCAGGGCATATACTGCCAGCGCTTCACCGAGTCCGGACCGCCTTTTGACTTACGGCCCGGCTGCCACGATCACCGCGGCGGACCTGGTCTCACTTGTTGATCATGAAGTTCCCGACGCAAAGCTCGGCGTGTCGGCGGCGTGTCGCGCAGCCAACTTCATGATCAACAATTTCCGCGCGCTGCTCCCAGCAGACACGGCGCCGGCGACTCACAACGTTAACGGCGCTCGTCAATATCGCTGGTCTCCTCGGCGTCCGCAATGAGCCGGCGGGCCCTGGCCTCGTCTTCGGGCGCGACCAGTACGCGCACACCTTGGACCTGCAGCTGCGGCTCCTGTCCGCCGGCATCATCCGCGGCAACGACCGCTCTCACACCATTGATCCGCAGCATGCCGACCAGCAGTTCCGCCTCTATACGGCTGCCGACCAGCGCCACCGCCACCGTCGTACCGTTCATATCTCTACACTCCCGGTCCGGAGGGTCCGAAGGGTCCGGAGGATTCAGCGGGTCCCGGGGAATCAGCGGGTCCGGAGGAATCAGCGGGTCCCGAGGAATCAGCAGGTCCCGAGGAATCAGCGGGATTCGCGCCGTGATTACGATCTTCGATTGCATGCACAGATTTTTTGAATTCCTGGCCCAGTACCCGTTTCCCGAATACGCCGAGTGCGACTCCGAGCATTCGCCCTTTGAAGTTCTTGCCGTCCCGCACAACGACAACGTCCACATTGGTCGTTCCGTCCGGCCGGCGGGTGAATGTGTAGGTGTGGCCGGACTTGCCACTCCAAGTGTTGGAATCGGTCGTAGTCATGAGGACACGGGTCGGATCGGACCAGTCGTAGTGTAGGCGTTCCCAGATCCCGCGCGAGCCCTCGGTGACATCGGCCTCGTGCGCGCTCTGGTCGTGCACCTTGAAGTACTGGGCGGTGCTGTTGCCCCAGATCGTCGCCCGGTCCGGTCCGAAGTCGGTGAGCGCGGCGACGAACTGCTCGGGTGTCGCCGTCGTGGTCTCGCTAAAGTGGATTGTCGGCATGAGTGCTCCTTGCCAGATCGTAGCCGTCCTTTTTGGACACTGGCGGCCTATAACCAACCGGCCGCGACTATTTGAGCGACATCTTCGCCCGGGTGTTCGCGTACGCCATAGAGCGCGGCCGCACCGGCCCAGAGCACCGTCCGACCGAGGTAATTCGGGTACCGCTGGATCTTGGCGTTGAAGAAATCGACGGCGGTGTTTTTGACCCGCAGCAACTCATCTGCATCGTCGAGGTATTGGCGGGTCTCGGCGATCGTGCGGTCGGCATCATCGTCGAGCTGATCGTTCTGGTGACCACAAACGATATGCCGCGGATTGCGTGCCGCGACCTTGTCGATCGCCACTCGCCACGGGTCGAAACCGATGATTACGCTGCCCCCGAGGTACAGGTGGACACCGTTGTAAATCACGTCTCCGGCGACAACCAGGCCGAGGTCCGGCACGTGCAGCACGCTGTTGTCGTCGGTGTCCGCGTGCCCGACCTCGACGATCTGGACCTCGTGCCCTTCGAGTGAAAAGCGATTGTCCGGAATCGCCACGGCTGTGACGGGTGACGGCGGAATGCCCGCGTAAATCTTGTCCCATAATGCCGGCCGCGCGGCAACATTGACGTGCATCTGCGCGATTGTTCCCCCGGTGGCGATGATGCGAGCCCCGAACCGTTCGGCCAGCACTCCAGCGGCGAACCAGTGATCGCCGTGGCCATGGGTGATGAAGATGTCGGTAAGGTTCCGTTGTTTCTGAGCGACCCAGTTGCCCAGCGCGTTGGCCTGATCCATCGTCAACCCCGGATCGGTAAGAACCGCGTCCTGGCTGCCGTAGATCAGGGTGCTGGCCATGGGCGAGAACTGCTTTGGCTCGCCATTCGGAAGTACGCCTTCCTGCGGCGGTGGTTCATTGACGAATACGTCATATGTGAGGCTCACGGTGACTCGGCCCTTCTTTATCTGCTGCGTCAGAGCTGGCCATGAATACCTTGCCGATCGGGCAGCAATTCCGTATCGGATGCCGTAGCCGGCCAGACTGCCTGCATGTGGGCGCAGGTACGTGGGGTGTCGTCGGTGGGCAGCCCGATCGCGGCCCACAGTCCGTACATATCGACACCGGCCGGGTGATGGGGCTTTGGCGTGGTTGTCCAGGAATGGTCCGGGTGACGCTCAAGCAGGGTGGTAATGGCGAGCATGGCCAGATCACGGCGGTGTTCGGTGCCGGCACGAATGCCGTGCACCACGCCGAGCCGGCACGGTTCGCACACCTGCACGTACACCTCGCCCACGCGGCAGCCGTCAACGTAGAACGTCAACCGGCCCATCCCCGCCGGCTGTTCCGGTGGCATATCCACCAACGCGATCGGCGCCGGTGTCGACAGCAGCATTCGTCAAGTCTCGACCCCAAGGTCGGCCCGTGGGGCCGCTTTGCCGGCGCTGCCTCGGTTCTGTCTGGCAAAGATGGTGCGAATTCGGCGGACTGTGGAGGACAGTGAGGAAATTCCGACTCGCGCAACGCCGGCGATCGGTCATGGCGCGGCCGGCACCAGCCATCAGAGGAAATTCGGAGGAAATCATGACCCCCGTCTCGGCGCGATATGAACCGGAACTGGTCGGACAAAATGTGGTCCTCATCGGCGGCAGCGCCGGTATCGGGTTCGAAACGGCCCGACGGGCGCGGGCCGAAGGGGCCCAGGTCATTCTCACCGGCCGCGACCCCGAACGGCTCAGGCAGGCCGGATCGGAGGTCGACGCGCGCGCCACCGCGGCGTTCGATGCCAACGATCCGGCTGCGCTGGCGGGATTCTTCGCCGAGCTGCCCGGGCCGATCGACCACGTGCTGGTGACAGCGGGTGCTCCGACGTACGGCCCGTTGCTCGATATGGACGCCGATCAGGTACGGCTGGGGTTGAGCGATCACATCGTGCTCGGGCTGGAGGTCGCCCGGCACGCCGTCGGCAAGATGCGGCCGGGCGGCACGCTGCTGTTCATGGGCGGTACCGGTGGCCGCCGTATTCGGCCCGGTCTCGGGATCGTGCCGGCCGCCACCGCCGCGCTGCCGCCATTTGTGGCGGCGCTCGCGCTGGAAGTCGCGCCGGTCCGGGTCAATCTCATCGCCGCCGGTTTCGTGGACACTCCGCTGTCGGCGTCATTGCTCGGAGACCAACTCGAAGAACGGCGCACCGAACTGCGAACGACCCTCCCGATCGGGCGTGTTGTCGGCCCCGCCGATGTTGCCGCCCTCGCCGTGCACCTCATGACCAATACCGCACTCACCGGGGCGACGTACGACATCGACGGCAGACAGCAATTCGTCTGATAACGCGGGCTTTGCTGCTTAGATGAGCTTATGGCTCACGACATCGCTGCCCGGGGATACGACCGCGAAGCCGGCACGTACGCCCGATCGCGGCCGAGCTACCCGGATACCGCGGTGACGCATTTGTGTGCGCAGCTGGGCCTGACACCAGGAGACAGCGTGGTGGAATTCGGCGCCGGCACGGGGATTTTCACCCGGTTGCTGTTGGCCCGGGGCCTGTCCGTGACGGCGGTCGAACCGGTCGCCGGAATGCGGCGCAAATTGGCGGAGATTCACGGTCTGGCAGGCATTTCCACAGGTTCGGCCGAGTCGACCGGGCTACCGGCCGTCAGCGCGGACGCGGTCGTCGCGGCCACGGCCTGGCATTGGTTCGACGCGGCCCGGGCCATTGCCGAAGTACGTCGTTTGTTACGACCGCCGGGTGCGCTCGGTCTGATCTGGAACGAGTACGACCGTTCGGTGCCGTGGGTGGCCGAACTCGCGGACATCTCGAATCGCCGCCGCCCGGCCGATGCGCCCGGCGCGAGCAGCGATGCCTGGCGGGCATTCTTCGACGAACTCGACGGCTGGGAACCGCTGAACGAGGCGAGCGAACCGAACCCGTGGCCGACTACACCGCGGGGAATCGTGGACCGGGTGACTTCCAGCAGCGTCATCGCCGCACTCCCGCCTCAGGAGCAGGCAATTGCCCAGGACGAAGCGTGGACCGTACTGCGTAAGCAAGATCTCGACGGATTGCCAACGCTCGATCTGCCCTACGTCACCAGCTATTACTGGACTCGGCCAGCCATGAACAACAGGTACAGCCAATAAATGATGACCGCCCGTTCTGCGATGTGGAGTCAGCTGCGTTCGCTTTCCTGGCTGGCGTGCTGAATGAGCTCGCGGTGCTTCGGACGCAGTTGTTCAGGCAGATCGTCGATTTCCACGAAACTGGCGCTCTCGATCTCGACGGCGTCGAGGCGAGTTATCCGCGGGTCAGCGCAGAACGCGATGCAGTAAACCTCGATCCGTAATTGATATCCAGAGCGTATCCAGGCGACCCGTACATCGCTGATCTGCAGACCCGTTTCTTCGCGCACCTCCCGAATCAAACCCTGCTCCGCGGATTCGCCGCGATTGACGTACCCCGAAGGCAGACCCCACGGATACCCGGACCAGTACCGATGTCGCAGCAGGAGAACGCGTCCGGCCGAATCGAAGACGGCCCCGGTCACGCCGATGATGAACTTGGGATTCGTCAGCCACAACAGTCGCCACTGCAGGCGTCCGGTCAACTTCTTCCACAGTGGCGCGGCCAGTCGGCTCGCCCACAAACGCGTCCCGCTCACAGTGACAGACTACGGAGTCGGCCGGTTTGAGGCTGCGAGACGGTCCACTATGGAGTCGTCGACACCGATTCCCGCTTGCCGCAAGGCCATGAGCGCGGCGCCAGCGGCTGGATTGAGACGCGCCGGGACAACCGTTACCTGATCCCGCGTCGTCTCAGCCAGCTCGCTACCGATCCGGCTGGCGAAGATCGGACAGGTGGCGAGACCGCCCTCCAGGCCGACCTGGACCGTGGTGGCGACGAAATCACCGGCCAGCAGCCGGATACCGACGCACGTTGAGCGCACCAGCCACCAACACGATTCGGACGCCAGCGGCGAGCGTTCCGCGTGTTCGGTGATCAACGGCGTCATTCCGCCATACAGGCGTTTGACGTCATTGTAGTCTTCCGATCGCAGTCCGAGAATACGACGACGCAGCGCGCGTTTGTCCGGTACATTCCAGTACTCAAAGACCTGCCGGATAAACGCCGCGTCGGCCTCGGTGTCCTCGCCGACGAGAATCCGAGCCATGGCATTGAACGACAGGTGCCGGGCGCCGCCGGCGTAATGCTTATAGCGGTCGTTCGTGATGTGCTCACCGGCTTCGTTGATGGCCCAGATGATCGAACCGGTCCCGGCGACGACCATTATCCCGGGACCGCCGGCGAATGCGCCGCGATGCGCGACAACCGCATCATTGGCCAGCTCGAGAGGACAATCAAGCCCGTCGATGCTGACGAATTCGCGTGCCCACCCGATACCCGAGTCATCGTCGAGTCCGGCCATCCCGGCCGCCAGGGAGATCACGTCTTGCGGGCCTACTCCGGCGCAAGTCAGGGCTTCGGCGATCGCGCCGCGGACGTGTGCCCTGGCATCGGCATTGTGGGTCGGACTACCGCCGCCGGAAAACGCCCGGCCCAAGACGCGTCCGTCCAACGCGACGCACACGGCCCGGGTGTGACTGCCACCCGAATCAATACCAACAACACACGGCTCGGCCATCCACGACTCCGTTCCGCCCACGAAACCTGAACGACCAACCTATCCTGCCGCGGCACGAAATAGGCGGCCTTTTTCGAGCAGCCGACTGGTAGCGTACGTCGACGGAGGTCCAGATGCTGGGATACCGGGATGAGCTGTACGGCGATCGCGTCGCGCATCTTTATGACGCTATGTACGCGGGCTTCGAACCGCCGGCCGACATGATCGCGATGCTGAAAACGCTCTGCGGGAACGGCGATGCCGTCGAGGTGGGCGTCGGGACCGGCCGGGTCGCGATTCCGCTGGCACGGTTGGGTGTGCGGGTGATCGGCGTCGACGTGTCGCCCGAAATGGTCAAGCAATTCAGCGAAAAGGCGGCAGGGCTGGGCGCCGACGGCCTGGTGGCCGACGCGACGTCGTTCCGGCTGGAACGGCCGGCCACCCTGATCTACGCGGTATTCAACACGCTCTATCAGATACGCGGCATCGACCAGCAGCGCGCGTTTTTCCAGAACGCCGCCCGGAACCTGACCGACGACGGGACATTGCTGCTGGAGACCGGCATTCTCCACCCCGAGGACATCACGGAACACCGGGGTTTCTACCTCAAGCACCTCGATGCCGATCGGATAATCCTGCAGGCACATTCGTACGATGCCGCGGCCAACGTCATCGCGAAGCAGGAAGTGATCCTTGAGCAGGGGCAGCCGGCGCACCTCATTCCGAGCGTGCAATACCACCTCAGCCAGGACCAATTGGTGGAGCTGGCCGAGAGCGCTGGCCTGGTCCTGAAAAACCGCTACAGCAGTTGGTCCAAGGATCCGTTCACACCCGACAGCGGCAACGCGATCACGATCTTCGCCAAGAAAAGCTAGACGCCGGACAACGCCGACCAGCCGCCGTCAGAGGCGATGGTCTGACCGGTGACCCAATCCGCCTCGTCGCTGGCCAACCAGCTGATCAGCCGCGCGGTATCGGTCGGCCGGCTCCACCGTCCACCCGGGACCCGCGCCGCGAGCTCCGCCACCGCCTCAGGGTCGGCATAACCGGTATCGTTCGGCCCGGGATTAACGCAGTTGACGGTAATTCCACGCGAAGCCAAATGCACGGCCAGGCTCGGCGTCAACTCGTGCAGCGCGGCCTTCGACGCGATGTACGGCAATTCGTCCGCCATCGCCCCGTGATATTGACCCGAGGTGAATACCATCACCCGGCCGCCGGGCCGGGAATCGTCGTGCTGCGCGGCAAACGCCTGCACAAGCAACAACGTGGCCCGGGTATTCACCGCGTACGACAGGTCCAGCTCGGCCGCGGTCATCTCCTCCAACGCCTGCTGCGAACTACGAGCATGGTTGGCGACCAGAATGTCAACGTGGCCGAATTCGGCGCGGGCAGCGGTCATCAGCTCGGCCGGCGCCTCGGGACGAGCGAAATCCACCGCGAGATGCGCCGCACCAACTCCGGCCGAACGCAGCTCGGTCATCAGGCCCTCCGGCCCGCCCAGATCGGCGCCCCAATCCTGCTCGGCGTCGTGCGGCGACCAGGAATGCACGAATACGTTCGCCCCGTCAGCAGCCAGCCGGCGCGCCACCGCGGCGCCGATGGCGTGGCGGCGGCTGGCTCCGGTGACGAGCGCAACCCGGCCAGAAAGAGAACCAGTCATTCAATGTTCGTACCACATCAGTGCCGCTCCGGCGGAACTCCATAACGCGCACCGACCGCGCGGGTGAACGTCACACCGCGGTCGGAATTCGTCAATGCGACCACGCCATCGCCGGCCTCGGGCCGGATCGCGACAATGTGCTTGTAGCCAGGATTGTCGCCGTGTTGCCATAGCACCGGCCCGGCGTCGCTCATTTCCCGGGCCCAACCCAAGGTCCGCACCTGGCCACCAGAGCGCGTCACCACCGTCGATGTCAGGCCCGCGAGATCGGCTGAACCCCAGAGAAACGACGTGACGAACAATGCGAAATCATGCGCACTCGTATGCAACGGGCCGAAATGCCTGGGCCACGGCCGTTTGTGCGGCCGGATCGATATTCCGTCGGGCGACAGACCGGATACCGGCCGACCACGACCAGCGCCGACCGCATCCGTCAGCGAACTATCGGCCATTCCGAGCGAGTCCATCATGGACTGACATTCATCGATCACATTCCGGCCGAGCCACCGTTGCCAGGCGACCAGATATTCGAAACCCTCGCCGGAATAGCTGATTCCCGTACCCGGATCGGCAATCAACCGCAATGGCGATCCCGATGGCCGCCAATTCGGAAAACCGGCCGAATGGCTGAGCAGCATGGCCGGCGTGATCAACGCCAACCGGGGATCGGGCGCCGCCCCAAAAACATCGGCCGGAGCGTCGATCGGCGCATAAAGGTCCAATGAGCCACGAGCAGCCAACGTCAGGATGTACCGCGCGATGATCTGCTTGGTCAGCGAAGCACCATCAAAGACCGACCGGGCTGAGACTCCCGTGTGTCCAAACGCGACCATCCGCTCGATCCGCCGGTCAGCCAGAACGGCCACTGCCGCGCCCGACCGCTCAGCTACCTTCGATTTCAGCCAATCGGCGCGCAAGAAATCGCCGTTCGGCATCGGTTCCGACCAACTCATACGCGGCACGATAACTCGCGGCCGCCTCATCCAGCCGGTCGAGGCGACGCAACAGGTCGGCCCGGGTCGCCGGCAGCAGATAATAATCGGCCAATTCGCCGCCGGCCTCGATTTCCGAAACCAATCGCAGCCCAGCGGCGGGCCCGGAAGCCATGGCAACCGCAACCGCCTGATTCAGCCGTACGACCGGGGACGGCACCAACTCGACGAGCCGTTCATAAAGTCCGGCGATCTGCGCCCAGTCGGTGTCCGAAGCCGTCGGCGCGGTCACATGGCAGGCCGCAATCGCCGCCTGCAATTGATACGGCCCGGGCCGACCCCGCCGCAACGCCGTATCCAACAACTGCACGCCTGAGTCGATTTGGCCCCGATCCCAGCGTGACCGGTCCTGGTCCTCCAACGTGGCCAGCTCGCCGGCGTCGCTCAACCGGGCCTGCCGCCGCGCATCGTGCAGCAGCAACAGCGCGCACAATCCGAGCACCTCGGGATCGTCGGGCATCAGCTCGGCCAGTATCCGGGCCAGCCGGATTGCCTCGTCGCACAGGCCTTTTCGCAC
>JBEDUI010000133.1:0-20050 GCA_040414495.1 Mycobacteriales bacterium | reverse complement strand
TGACGGATGAGGCACGAATGGGGGACAGCTAATGCGTCCGGGCGAGGCGTACCAATTAATCTCGGACAACGTGCAAAGCGTCATTCAAGGAAAGTCCGATGTGGTCAGACTGGCCGTGGTGGCGATGTTCGCCGAAGGGCACTTGCTGGTCGAAGACGTTCCTGGGTTGGGGAAAACCACGTTGGCCCGCTGCCTGGCCCGCAGCATCGGTGGGGAATGGAACCGTATTCAATTCACGCCTGACCTGCTGCCCGGCGATATCAGCGGCGTAATGGTGTATCACCAAGGCGCCGAGAAATTCGAATTCCATCCCGGCGGCGTTTTCGCCAACGTCGTATTGGCCGATGAAATCAACCGCGGCACCCCGAAAACCCAGTCGGCGCTGCTGGAGGTCATGGCCGAACACCGGGTCACGGTCGACTCGGTCGCGCATGATGTGCCCCGTCCATTCCTGGTGATGGCGACCCAGAATCCGATCGAATTGGAAGGTACGTACCGGCTGCCCGAAGCGCAGTTGGATCGCTTTCTGATGCGTATTTCGGTCGGATATCCCGACCACGACGCCGAGGTACGGATCGTGCTGGGCGACGCCGGCGGAGTGAGCCCGGACCAGCTTTCGCCGGTGGTCGACCTGGCCAGCATGCAGCAGGTGATCGACACCGTCCGCGCTGCCCGGGTCGACCCGCAGGTCTGCTCGTACGCGGTGTCGCTGGTCGCGGCCACCCGGGAACACGCGGCGGTCCGATACGGGGCCAGTCCCCGCGGCAGCGTCGCCCTGGTGCGGGCCGCCCGGGCGTTGGCCGGCACCGACGACCGCGCGTTCGTCACGCCCGACGACGTCCGAGATGTGGCCGGGCCGGTGCTGGCCCACCGCATCGTGCTCACCCCGGACGCCGCATTGAGCCAGAAGCGCCCGGCGGAGGTCATCGACGAGGTGCTGGCCGCCGTTCCGGTGCCGGGCATCGGCGCGATCAACCGGGTCTGAGCAATGCGGCTCACGCGGCGCGGACTGGCCGTACTGATCGCCGCCGGCCTGCTCTACGTGGCGGGGGAGCTGCTCGGCTTTCCGTTGCTACGGGCGGTCGCCGGCGTGGCGGTGGGCGCGGTGCTGGCCGCGCTGATCGCGATCGCGCGCCGGCCCCGGGTGCAGGTCAACCGCGAGCTGTACCCGATCCGGATCGAGGCGGGCCGGCCGGCGTTGGCGCTGCTGCAGGTACGCAACCCCGGCACCGGCCGGCAGCCGGGCTTCATCGCCAAGGACGTGCTTTCCCGGGACCCGCTCGGCCACGAGGTGCATGTCCGTGAACTGGCGCCCGGGGCCAGCTCGACGCATCGCTACCAGCTGCCGACCGAACACCGGGGACGGCTCGTCGTCGGGCCGCTGACCCTGGAACGGCGTGACCCGCTGGGCCTGGCCCGCCGGTGGCTGGTGACCGGCGAAACGGCCACGCTGTGGGTGCATCCGCGCCGGCATCCGGTGCAGCCGGTCCAGATCGCCTGGCCGCGGCACCATCACGAAGGGCCGGGTGGACCGCTCACCGGCTCGACCGACCTGCGCCGGGTGCGGGAGTACGTGGTCGGCGACGAGGTGCGGCACCTGCACTGGAAGGCGATGGCCCGCACCGGGACGTTGATGGTGCGCGAATACGCCGATCCGGCACAGCCCCGCTTCACCGTGCTGATCGACAACCGGGTCGGCGTACTGCCGCCCGCCGCGATGGAACACGCCGTGGAGGTGGCCGCGTCGCTGGCCGTGGCCGCGATGAGCGCTGGGCACCGGACCCGTCTGGTGAGTAGTTGCGGCGATCTGGATCTGGAATCGACCGGTGATCTGGGCGCGGCCCGCGAATTCCTCGACCAGCTGGCCGAGCTGGACCAGTCCGCCGGCCCGTTGGTACTTCCGGGGGTGGCCGGCGGGGCCGTTGTCTTCATTTCCGGTGGTGCCGCCGACCCAGCGCTGCTGGCTCAGCTGGGTCCCGCGCTCGTGGTCATCGACCTGAACCCTGGTCCGCGGGATGTGGGGCGTCCGCGTGAGTTTCGGATCATCGCCGCGTCGAGTGCGTCCGAGGCGATCCGATGGTGGAACGGCCTGGTCGTCCGATGAACGTCATCAGCCGGATACCGCCGCTGCGCGGGATGTTCCGGACCGGCTCGGTCACTGGCCTGGTGCCGCAGGTCCGGCGGACGGTCGTGGGGCCGGCCAGGATCCGGGCTCGGCAATTCCGCGATCGGCGGCGGCGGTTGGCCGGTGGCCCGGTCGAGCAGCTCGCCGGCCGGCTGCCGGTGGCGGGCGTACTGCTCGCGACCGGAGTGGCCGGGCTGTTGTTCGGCCCGGTGTTCGGCAGCCTCGGCGTCGTTCTGGTACCGACCGTCGCGGTGCTCGCGGTCAGCTATCTGGGGTACGAGGGGGCGCGGGCCTGGGCTCCGCTGGAACGCTGGCGCGCCTGGTTGACCGTGTTGCTCGGTCTGCTCGTTATAGTCGAGACGACGTTACGGTCCACCACTCGGCACGGTCTGCCGGCCGCGGCGTCGATCCAGGCCCTGTACGCCGGGGCGCGCCGCTCCTGGTTGCTGACCCTGCAGTCGACCCTGCCGGCCCGCCCGGAACCGCGGCTGGTGGTCTTTGTGCCGCTGCTCGTACTGGCGGCGGCGGTCATCGCCCTGCAGGTGGTGGGCCGTACCCGGGTTCGGTTGCCGGCATTGCTGCCGAGCCTGGTGGTGGCGGTGTTGGCGCAGGCGTACCACCCGATGTCGGTCGTGGCCGCGACGCCGGCGGTGCTCGGCTATTCGCTCGCGGCGGCGCTGGCGCTCGGCGTCTGGAGCAATGTGCGGTCCGCCTCCATAACCTCGGCGGTGGCGGTTCCGGCGGTGGTCGGCTGCATGCTGGCCGGCGCGGTGCTGGATCCGGCCGGCCGCCAGGCGTACTCGCTGAGCAACATGGCCGCTCCGGTCCCGACTCCGACCGCCCTCACCAACCCGCTGGACGAAATCGCGTACCGGCTCGAACATCCGCAGCAGGCCGTATTCACCGTGCGCGGTGCGCCGGCCGCCAGCCTGTGGCCGGTCGCCGTATTCGACACGTTCGACGGCACCAACTGGGGCAGCACCGGCCGATACCGCTACCTGGGCCGCCAACTGACCGGCCCGACGAGCGTGCCGACCAGTCAGAACACGGCGCGGATTGAGATCACCGGTCTGCCCGGTCCGTGGGTGCCGAGCCAACACGGGCTGCGGACCGTCGCCGGAATCGCGCCGTTGGTCAACACCCGCACTGGTTCGCTGTTGTACGCCGCGGCGGTGCCCGGCACTCGGTACGAGCTGGGCTGGCGCGCGCCGGACATCACCGGTCGGCAACTGGCCCGCGCACCGCTCGCCGCGGGTGCCGGTGGTGGTGTGACCGATCCCGTTCCGGCCGACATCGTCGCGCTGGCCCGGACCGCCGTACGCGATGCCGGTCCGTCGGTGTCCACCGCTCTGGTGCTGGAGCGGTACCTGCGCCAGCACTACCGGTTGGCAGTCGGCCGTAGTCTGCCGGCCGGGCATTCGTGGCCGCAGCTGGAACGGTTCTTGAGCACCAATGGCCGCGTCGGCACGACCGAGCAGTTCGCCAGCGCCTACGTCGTGATGGCCCGGGTCCTGGGGATTCCGGCACGGTTGGCGGTGGGTTTCCGGCAGCCGGCGCAGCCGCAACGGGACGGCAGCTACGTGGTACGCAATGCCGACGTGCTGGCGTGGCCGGAGATCGCGGTGGCCGGCGTGGGCTGGGTACCGCTGGACCCGAGCGGTATCGAGCACCAGACCGGTGGCGGCCGGGACACCACACCGCTGGCCCGGGCCACCGACCAGGCGCGGGCCGACCTGCCGCCGCCCCGGGCACCCAAATCCCGTACTCCGCCGAAGCCGCCCACGCCACCGGCAGCCGCACCGCCGCCGCCGAACTCGGGCTGGCCGGTGGCCGGGATCGGTACCGCGTTGCTCATAGCGATGGTGGTCTGGGTGCTCGGAATCCCGTTGGCGAAAGAGCTTCGGGCCGGCTCGCGGCGCCGCCGGACCGGCAATGCGGCCGTCGTATCCGCCTGGTTGGAGACCCGCGATCGGCTACGTGACCACGGTGTCCCGGTCGCACGGGGCATGACCGTACGCGATGTGGCATCGGCCAGCCGGGGCCGGTTGAACCGCTCGGCCGAGTACGCCCTTGAACAGTTGGCGTCGTTGGTGGATGCGGCGTTGTGGTCGGGCGGCGCGGTGAATGGGCGCGGCATCGATCTGGCCTGGCAGGCGTGCGACAGCGTGCGGCACAGCCTGGCCGCCGGTCCGCCGCGGCAACGGATCGTCGGCTGGCTGGGGATTCGGAGTCTGCGTCGGTTGCGCTGAATCATGTACGGCAGACCGCGCCGCGGATCGGTCGCGGATCGGTTTCGGTGACGTGCTGGCCGTCGGTGGCCTGAACGAGGAAGCAGTACTGCCGGCCCGGCGTGACGGCGACCCGGAAGCTGCGGGCGTGATGGGCGAGCACGACCGCCGTGGTCTGCCCGGGTTCGGCGATCACCACCGCGTAGCTCAGCGTGCTCGAGCCGGTCCAGCGCAACAGCACCGAACGGCCGGCGTCCTGGACCGACCGCAGCCGTACCGCCGGCACGGGGGAACGGCCCGGCGGTGGAGTAGAAGGGCTGGTCGCGGTCGCGGTGACCAATGGTGGTTTATGGGAATGGCCGCCGGAGAAGAGATTTCCCACCAGCGCTGCCAGCAGTACGGCCGCCACGGCGCCGCCGCCGAGCAGCCACGGACCGCGGCGGCGGCGCGGCCTGGGTGTCGGCTCGGACGGTGCCGGCGTGCTCGGACTGGTGGCCGGTCCGTCGTAGAGAACGTCGTCCAGCAGCCCGGACCAGTCCGTACTCGGTTCGGTCGGAGTTTCCGGTACGGCGTCGCTGGTCGGTATCGGTTCGGGCTGCGATTCGTCCTTGGTTCCGATCAGCGCGGCAAACCGGTCGGCTACGCCGGCGGCGTCCCCGGGGCGGTCCTCGGCCCGGGTCGCCAGCAGCTCGGCCAGCAGCGTCGCCAGTTCCGGCGGTGCGGCCACCGGCGGCGCCGGCTCGCTGATGACCCGCAGGATCCGCTCGCTGGGGTGCTCACCGATCTTGCTCGGGAAAGGCGGACCGCCGGTCAGCGCGGCATACAGGGTGGCGCCCAACCCGTACAGATCGGAGCGGGTCGTCAGGCTGCCATCGCGCAGGGTCTCCGGGGCGGCGAACTCGCCGCTGTCGGTCGGATCGCCCGGGTAGAGCTCGCGCAGCGCCACCCCGAAGTCCGACAGCGCCGGCCGGCCATCGCGCCGGAACAGCACGTTGCGCGGCGTGATGCTGCCATGCACGATCTCAACTTCGTGGGCCGCCGCCAGCGCCTCGGCCAGTTCGCGGCCAAGCTCCGCGATCTGGTTAGGCTCCAGCCGCTTGCCCCGGCGCAGCCGGTCGGCCAGCGATTCCGTGCACAGCTCGGTGGTCAGGTACGGGCGCCCGTCCGGCAGCGTGCCGACCTCGTCCACCTGCAGGATGGCCGGAACGTGCCGCAGCCGGCCGATCCGCGACCGTTCCGCCTCGTAGGCGGCCCGGCCGTTGCGGTCCAGTGGCGCCGGCAGGATCTTCACCGCAACGCCGCGACCGCTGTTCGCCTGCTGGCCGCGGAACACTGCGGCCGCGCCGTCGATGCGGGCCAGCGCGGTCACATCCGGGATCTGCGGCGGGTCAACGTCATTCATGGCAGCCGTCATCCTCGCGTCGGAGCCGGGGACCGGACCCTCGGTGCGCATCGCTCATGCCTCCGCCCGCGCCGACCGGGACAACATTTCCGTGGCCAGCCGGCGGACCGCGCCCAGCACGCCGTCGGACACCGCCGCCGGCGTGATCAGCGCGCCCCCTACCAACCCCGGGTCGTACGGCACCGGGATCACCCGCCCACCGCGACCACGCAGCAACCGTGCGGCCCACCCGACGTCGGTGTCCGGACGCTGCTGGGTGGAGACCAGCGCGACCCCGCAGTGCCAGGCGGAATCGGGGTTGTCCCGGGAACCCAGCCAGTCCAACGCGGTAGCCGCACCCAGCACGGCCTCCACCGTCACTGGGGCCACCAGCAGCCGGGCGTGGCTGGACTGCAGTAGTCCGTCGGCCACCGGGTGGCCGATCGCGCCACAGTCGACGATGCCGACGGCGAAGTGAGCGGACAGCGCCCGGCAGGCGTCCTGGCATTGGGTCACATCAGGGGCGGTCGCGGCCTTGCCGGCCACCGCCCACAAGCCCTCGGTGGTTTTGTCGAGGTAGGGCTCGAGCCGTTTGAACGAAGCCAGCTCCGGGGCGGCCGCCGCGACGTCGGCTACGGTCGCCGCGCCGGGTGCGGCCAGCCGCGCCCCGAACGCCCCGCCGACCGGGTTCGCATCGACGGCGATGATGCGATATCGCCGGTGCGCGGCATAAATCGTGCTCAACATTGCGGTGATCGTGGTCGTACCGGCCCGCTCGCCAACGCCGGCCACGGCGATCCAGCGGGCCGAACTGGTCGGTGCGTCTATCACGGGGGACTCCGTATGCCGCAGGGATTTCATCGCCTCACCCGATTCGCAGTACGGCGTGGCCGAATTCGCCGGCCGTGAAATACGGGCCGGTTTCGGTGCCGATATAGAGCGCCACGGTTCGCTCCGGGTAGCGTGTGGACACTCCGGTCACGGTCCAGGTAGCGGCACGCAACCGACTACAGGAGACGCCTCGGCCGCAGGACAGCACACGCAGCACCGTGCCGGCCGACAATTGCGGCGTCCCGCTGTCAGCCGAGGCGAATCGCCGTAGCGGCTGGCCATCGGCCGCCCGCGGCACCATATCGAGCCAATAGCCGATCGGGTCGGCCCAATTCAGAAACCGCCCGGCGTACTTCCCGGAACAGATTTCCCCGGATCCCTCTTCTCGTACCAACTGAACGAAATTCCGGGGATACGCGCCGAGCCGAATCGGCCCGCCGGGGCAGGCGAGTCCGGAACAGCCGGTGAGGCTGACCGGCGGGCCATGGTGGTATTTCTCGACCGCCGTGTAATGCAGCCGCAGCGTCCAGCCCGGTGAGCCGCCGGCGGTCAACTGCCGGCCGGAGGGCATCGGCAGCGGGCTGGCCGAAGTACGCCCGATGTCCACAGTGGACTTTGCCGGCCGATAGAACACCAACATCGCGAGGCCGGCGAATGCGCTCAAGACCAGCCAACCACCGAGATAACCGGCCAACCGGGCAACGTTGAGCCGGGGTGCGTCCATCGGGCCCTCACGCGGTCCGGGCCGCCACCGGCACCGCCCGGCCGCGACCGACCAGCCGGGCCGCCGGCACCGGCGCCAACTCGCGGGCGTAGGTGCGCAGCAGCTCGTGCAGCTCGAACCAGCCCGGCGTTCGCTCGGTGACCAGATGCTCGTCGACCAGACGTTCCACAGTGGACTCGACCGCCCGGCTCGGTAGCCCGGCCAGTTCGGCGATCGCGGCCAGGTCGAATTCCCGGTCGCGGGCCGTCCCCAGCAGCCGGAACAGCCGCTGGGCTTCGGGGCTCAAGCGCTGGTACGAGGTGCCGAACACCGAGGCCAGGTCGCGGTCGGGGCTACGAAATTCGGCCAGCGGCGCGGCGGCGGTGGCCAGGCGCTGCGCCAACGTGCCGGCGGTCCAGGCCGGTCGTTGCCGCAACCGCGCGGCCGCGAGTCGGATCGCGATCGGCAGCCCGGCACAGCGACGTACCACCTCGGCCGCGGCCGGGTCGTTCAGCACCCGTCGATCACCGGCGGCGAACAGCTCGACGGCGGCGCGTTCGGGCAGCGGCCCCAGCGTGATGACCCGGGCACCGTCCGGTTCGGACAGTCGCCGCCGGCTGGTCACCAGCACCAGGCAGTCGCCGCCGCCAGGCAACAATGGGGCCAGCTGGGCCGCATCGGCCGCGTCGTCCAGGACCAACAGCACCCGCCGGCCGGCCAGCGTGCTCCGCCACAACGCGGCCCGTTCCTCCACATCGGACGGTATGGCCGCAACACCGAACGCCCGCAGCGCGGCACCGAGCAACTCACCCGGCGCACTCGGCACTGGGTCCTGCCCGCGCAGCCTGCAAAAGAACTGTCCATCCGGGAATTGCCCGGTCAGCCGGTGCGCGGCATGCAGCGCCAGTGTGGTTTTCCCGATGCCCGGCATTCCCTCGATGACCGCAACGTTGGGGCTGGTGGCGAGTAATTCGGCCAATTCCGTTTCCCGGCCGCGGAAATCCGGAACGTCGCGGGGCAGGAAACACCGCGCCGAATTGGCCGGAGCGGCACCGCTCAGGACGCGCCGCTGTGCCGCCTGCAGCGCTGTTCCCGGCTCCACCCCGAGCTGGTCCAACAGCGTGCGGCGCGCCAACTGGTAGGCCGCCAACGCCTCGCTGCGTTGACCCGCGCCGTGCAACGCCGCGATCAGCCGCACCCACAGCCCTTCCCGTAACGGGTTTTCGGCCAGGAGCGGCCGCAGCAGCGCGACCGCATCCAAGAACCGACCCTGCTCGATCAGGACGCCGGCCAGCCGATCCTGTACCGCGAACCGCAGCTGCTCCAGCCGGGCGGCCGCGATTCGGGTCAGCTCGGCCGGCAGTTCCGGATACGGATCACCCCGCCACAGCGCCAAAGCAGCCCGCAACTGGTGCGGGTCCTCGATATCGGATCCCGCCAGTTCGGCCAGCACCGCGGCATCCAGCTCACCGGGCGCGACCCGAATCCGGTAGCCACCCCGGCGGCCATCCACCCGGGACGCGCCATCCGGCAGCGTCCGGCGTAGCTGCCAGATATACGTCTTCACATTCTGGCCGGCCGAGGCCGGCGCTCCCGATTCCCACAGCGCGTCCACGATCTGGTCCGCGCTCACCCAGCTGTTCGCGTGCAACAGCAACAACGCCAGCAGCGCCGCCGGTTTGCCGGCGGGCTCGCTGACCGTATCCCCGGATCGGACCTGCAGCGGCCCGAGCACCGTAAACAGCGGTACGTTGCGCAACTCCTCGTCCCCCCTTGTCACCGGTAACTCACCGTCGTACGGCAGTAGCATTCGATAGCCACCATGAGGATTTGATGAGGAGCCCAGATGCGGGTGTTGCTGGTGGAGGACGACGCTGACATGTCCTTTGCGGTGGCGGCCGCGCTGCGCGGCGCGGCGCTCGCGGTCGATACCGCCGCCAATCTGGCCGAGGCCGACCAGTTGCGGTTCAGCAATGACTACGACTGCGCCGTATTCGATCGGATCCTGCCCGACGGCGACGGGTTGCGGTATGTACAGCAGCTGCGGTCGGCCGGCTGGGAGGTGCCGGTGCTGTTCCTGACCTCAATGGACACACCGGCCGATCGGGTCGCCGGGTTCGAGCACGGCGGCGATGACTATCTGCCCAAGCCGTTTGGCGTCCCCGAGATGGTGGCCCGGGTTCGGAGTCTGTGCCGCCGGGCCAGTCATCGCCGGCCGTCCGTGCTGCGGTACGCCGATCTGGAAGTGGATGCCGCTCGCCGCGAGGTGCGCCGCGACGGCGTGCTGCTTACCTTGACGGCCAAGGAATTCGCCGTACTGGAATTTCTGCTCACCCGCCCGGACGAGGCCGTGAGCCGCGCCGAAATCGAGGAACACTGCTGGGATGCGATGGCCGAGCCAATGTCCAATGTGGTCGATGTGGTCGTCGCCGCGTTACGGCGCAAGTTGGGCGAACCGCGACTCATCGCTACGGTTCGCGGTGTGGGTTACCGGCTCGCGCGTATTTCATGAAACGGCAACATCGTCCACCGGTCTCGGCCGCGCGGGCCACCCTGCGGCGGTTGCGGTGGTTGTTGGCCGCGCTGTTCACCGTCATCAATGCCCTGGGGTTGCTGCTGTTCGCGTGGCTGGCCGTCCGCGAGGACGCGGAAACCGGCCGGCAGCATCTGGACGGTGACCTGCAACGGGTGACGCTGGCCGCGATTCAACGGCTGGATTACAGCGCCGACGCGGTGTCGTTGACCGGGTTGGCGAATTCGGCGTTGTTTAACCAGTGTCCGAGCCTGGCGGTGCTACCCGGCGGCGCACCGGCCTTTCTCGGCTTGCAGAGTACGGAAAACTGCATCACCGCGTCACTGTCCACATTGAACGACATCGCTACCCAGGCCGTGCGGCGCAACCGGATCGTGGTCGCTGATGGCACCGTGGCCAGCGGACCGATCCGCATGCTGGCCGAGCCGTTTTACCGTCCCGGTGGGAAAGCCGTGGCCGGCGCGGTGGTGGCGACCATCGACAGCAGCGCCGAACACGCCCGGCACGAGCGCATGGTGATCGAAACGAGCGCCGGCGGCGCGCTCATCATTCTGGCGTTGAGCCTGGCCGGTTATGCGGTGGCCGGGCGGGCGATTCGGCCGGCCGCGAACACGCTGGAGCAACGGGAACTGTTCCTCGCCGAATCGGCGCACGATCTGCGTAAGCCGATTTCCGCGTTACGTGCGCTGGCCGAGACGGCACTGCACAATCCCAGCCAGCGAGCCGAAATCCTGCCCCGGACCGTAAGCCTGGCCCAGCGGATGGGAACTATCGTGAACGACCTGCTGACCCGGGCCCGATTGGCCGCCGGTGTGGCGCAGGTGGATTTACAGCCGGTACGGCTGGATCAGTTGGTGGCCGACATCGTCGAGAACACTCCAGCGGAGGATGCCCGGATCACCCTGGAGGCAACGGAATCCACTGTGGTCGCCGATCCGGCCCTGCTGCCGCGGGCGATCGGCAACCTACTGGACAACGCGATGCAGCACGGGCACCGGCCGGGGGAGCCCGCCGTGATCGAGGTGACGGTGCGCGGCGGCCGGGTGCTCGTAGCCGATCAAGGGCCGGGCATGCGGCAGCCGTTGGAGGCCGAGCCGTTCACCCACGGGCACGAGGGATCGACCGGGCTGGGGCTGTCGATCGTACGGTGGATCGCCGAGGCGCACGGCGGCTCATTGCGGGTGCACAATTCGCCGACCGGCGGCGCGATCTTCGAATTGGTTCTCCCGGAAAGTTAAGCGATCAGCCGACGGTGAAGGTGTTGTACGGCGGGAGCGTCTGCCATTTTCCGGCCCGGCGATATTGCAGGTAATACACGTACGTACCGCTGTCGGGAAATTCGTGCGCGACCGTTATCGTCTGTGGCTGCGGACCCAGGGCGATCCGACCGATGGGGGGAAAGTCGTAGGTCCGCCCGGCCGGATCGGCCGCCGAGCCCTTGGCGTCACGCACCGCCAGCCGCATCGCGTCGACCGGCAGCGTGCGGTCGGCGCGGATCGTGATCGTCGCGATGACGGGCGTTCCCGGCGCGGGATGGGCGTTGTCCAGGTGCACCGAGCCGACCAACGCCGGCGTGGCCGTCAGTCGCCCGGCCGGCTGGTCGGGCCCGGACCGCAGCGTCAACAGCAGGGTCACCGGGATCGCCGCAATGATGACGCACGCAACCAGGAGCCATCCTTTCGCCGGCAGCTGGCGCGTTCTCACGAGCTGGCAGGTTACCGCTACTGGGAACCGGCAGGAAACTGCCATTCCCGTTCGGAGCCGGTGCGGGCTAGTACGGTCGAGGTCATGACGCCGAACACGGTCGTTATCGACCTGATCAAACGGCATGTGTTGTGGGCACAGGAGCAGATCGAGGACGTGCAGGAACGCCCCGACGGGGTTGTGGTGCGGACCGGACTGCGGCATTTCACGGCCGGTTCGAAGCCGGCCGACTGGACGGTCAGCCGGCACGATTGGGTCGCCGACGTCCTCATCGCGACCCGCGACGATCTGATCATTCACGGTCAGCCCGAGCGGTTCGGCTTCCTGATTCCGGTTTCGGTTTCGGGTGAAGGTGAGCCGATCTTTCTGAACGATATTGATCAGCTCGCGCAGTTGGGTCGCAGGCTGCCCGAATCGTTGGATGCGTTGGCGTACGCCGAATTGGTCGTGCAATTTCACCGCTACACCAGTGCTATCCAGAAGGTGCTGACCGAGCCGGAGGAATTGCGGAGGCGGTTCGACCTGCCGGATCTGCCGGCCTGTGCGGTGCAGCAGGGCGCGGGCGCGACGGTTCTGCGGTTCGCCTCGTCGCTGGAATACCGTCGGCCGGTGCTTGGCCGGATGCTGGATATCGCACAGTGGACGGTGACGGTCCCGGCCGGCGCTTCGGCCCGGTGGGAATCGGAGTTGATCGCGCAGCGGATTCCGATCGACGATCCGCTTGTGTCATAAGGCCTTCAGACGCGGGGGAGCGGCACCGGCTGGGCCCAGTCCTCGGCCGCCTCGTCCAGGTACGCCACGCCATGTGCGATCAGTACCTGGATCATCAGCAGGCAACGGGTCAGAATCGCCACCGGGTCAGTGCGCTCGCGATCGCCCGGATCGGTCTCGGCCCCGGAGCGGGCCATGATCTGGCACACGTCCCACAGGCTGGCGCAAGCCGGTCCCCATGACCATAATTCGTAGCCGAACCGCGGTACCCGCACCATCGGCTGCGCGCCGGCCAGGCCGATACCGAATTCGAGCGGCGCATCAGGGCTGTTGCCGAACCCGGCCTGCAGGTTGCGCAGTCGGATTGTCTGAGCCAATTCGACGCTCTGCGGCGTACCGGGGGTCACCTCGACCACGAGATCGCGGGCCAACAGGTCCGCCAGAATCGCCGCCGCGTCGAAGGTGCCGGTGGCCCGGGCGGCGCCTTCGAGCGTGGTCCGCGTCCACGGCTGCATGTCCGTACCCTCGGGCAGTCCGTGCGCCAGCGCCCACAACCTGAACTGGTCAGTGCCCTCCAGCGGGTAGGTCTCCCAACCGATCCGCACCACATGCCGGTCCACGCCCGGAACGCTTTGCAGCGCGCCCAGATAATGTCCGACCGGAAAGATCAGCGGTACGTCGGTGCTCATCGGTACCTCAGTTCAGATCGAGTCGAAAATCAATGTCAATGCTGGCCGCGCCGGCGTAAAGCAAGGCGTGCAGCGCACCGAGGAAGCCGGTCAACAGTTGGTTCGGGTCGTCGGCTGGCGCCGCGATGCCGGCCTGCTGCGCCGCCTGGTAGGCGTTCTCGCAGGCATCCCACAGACAACCGTCCATTGTCGACCATGACCACAGGTCGTAAATGGCGTGGCTGACCGCAACCACCGGGCTATTCAGGAATCCAATGTGGAATATGTCCGGCTCGTCGGCGCTGTTGCCCAGGCCCAACATGCTCGGCACGACCCGGTGTGTGCTGGCGAAATCCCGCGCGGATGGCGTACCCGGGCTGACCTCGACCAGCAATTGCCGGCCGATAAGGTCCTCGACGATCTCGCCAACCTGACTGCTCGTGGCCGCGAGCATCGACTGGCGGCTCCACGGAATGGCATCCTCCAGCGCCTTCGCCGAGCCACACGCCGCCGTCCACACCGCGGCTTGCTCACCGGTCAGCGAATGGAAGTTGGCCCCGCGGCGCACTCGGCAAACGTCCTCCACCACACCGAGATCGCCCCGGGAACCGCTGGGCTGTAAGCGAAACTGCCGCCCGAGATAATGTCCGACCGGGAAAATCAACGGCTCCGCAGTCGTTTCATCGCCAACCACGCAACAATCGTATCGACGAAATAGCGTCTGTACGGGGCTGGTGGCAGGAAGCTGCATTAATTACGACGGTTCCGGCGGCTCATCGCCATACAGCTCCCGCCAGAGCCACGCCAGGAACGCTTCGTCGCTGCCGTGTTCGTAATCCGATGCCTCGAATAATGCGTGCTGGGGCAGAACCTTTGGGTTGACGATAATCTCGCGAAATTCGAGATTGAACCGAACAGCCTTGGGTTGGTCGGAGCGCTTGACGAATCGTTGCAAGGTCTCGAGATCGTACGCCTCAGGATTAAGGTAGTTGTAGATCACCGAGAGGAATGTCGCGAATGGCGCTTGGGGATCCTCAAGCCAGTAACGTCTGGTATTCGGCATCAGCCCTCCTCCGGTTCTCCTGCATCGAGATACATCGTGACGATGAAATTGCCTGATCCATCGGGCTTCGTTCTGCAGACATACACGATATCTGCGCCCTCGAATGTCGCAATTCGGTCTGACGCTGGCGGCTCGGCGGTGGTCTGACCCTGCCTTTGGGCCGTAACCCAGGCGCTCCTGCGTTGCGAGGCATCTTCCATGCTGCCGTTAATGGGCCTGAGTCGGTAACCCTCGCAGTACAGGTGTCCCGCTGGCCCAAGTAGCTCGCTGATCGGAAGCCGCACGGGATCTGGATACACGTCCGGGTCGGTCCGGGTCAGCGCGGCCCGTACTCGTGGGTGTTGGATCGCCCGCGCCCAAGCCATGGCGAAGGCGTCAGGATCGTTGATCGCGCTCGCCGTCCGACGGACGCGATGACGTTTCAATACGCCAGCTTTGTTCTGGACGTACGCGTCGTCGGAGTTCTGCCTGGAGGCATCATTGGTGTTGGCCGGGTCCTGCAACCGCTCCACGCGAAGCCGGAGCTTTTCCCCCGACGCATAGCCTTCGTGGCGTTCCAGCGCGTGCCCTTCGGATTGATCAATCAGGGCGATGACGTATCGGCTATCGGGGTCGGCCGATTCGGCGGTCTTCAGCCAGGGACGTGCCTCGCGATGGGCGGCGAAATAGGCGTCGGTCGCCTCGCGGGTGAAATCCGGCACGCCCAGGTCGGCCGGATTCACGGCCCGCAGCGCGTCGCGGGGTGTGCCGCCGGCTGCGTCGGGAATGTCGAGTAGCTCTTTGAAGGGCGGTTGCGTGTTGGCTGGGACCACTCCTGCCGCGTCCAGCAGTCGGGCACCCTCATGGGTGAGCCGATGCGGCTCGACTGGTTGGTTGCGGCGGGTGAGGACGGTGCGGGCTTGTTGCAGTACGTCGGCGCGGAATTGAAGCGCATGGGGATTTTGTAGTCGGGCCAGGGCGTTGAGTGCGCCCTCGATCGGGGCGGTGTTGTTGAGCCGTGCTGCTAACTGGACCGCCGCTGCGGCGCGTCCGTCGGTGTGCGCTTGCCGTATCTCCTGCAGTTCGCTGGCGTCCAGTTGGTGGTCGGCTCCGTCTGGACCGGTGAGGCGGGCGCTGCCGTCGCTGTACCAGGCGACGTTGGTGGCTACGGTCCGGAGCAGTGCGGTCAACGGGTCGTGTGGGTCGGCTGGCACCACGCGTCGGTCGGTGAACAGGTCGCCCAGGCGCTGCTGGAGCGAGCGCCGGTACGGGCCGGTGAGCAGGTGCCGATCCTCGGCCGGGACGACACGCTCGATGGGTGTCTCCATCTGCTGCGCCAGCAGGTCGATGCCGTGGTAGAGCCGGTGTTCGGCGGCTTCGGCCCGATCTTCCCGTGCCCGCTGTCCACTGATCGCATCCCGGGCGTGTGCGTCTTCGTGCACCACCATCGCTAGCAGCGCGGTGCCGGAAATCCCGTCTATCGCGTAGATGCGGTCGGTGTCGTGGTCGTACAGCGACCCGACGTGTTCGTCGGCGATGGCTAGTCCCAGCCGGAGCGCGTGCTGCTCGCCGAGTAGTCGGGTGACCGCGTCGGTGCTCAGCGGGGTCATCCGCAGCAAACGCAGCGTGGTGGCGCTGTCGATGTTGGTCAGCTCGGGCACCGCGGCTCGATGCTGGGTGTCCGCGATCAGCTGCCAGTAGGCGGCGAGTCGGGCCAACGACGGGACGTCGAAACCGCCGGAGGATTCGTCCACCCTGACGGTCAGGTCGGTGATCGCGGCCGGGCTGAGCAGATCGACCGCGAAATCGGACTGCCGGCCGAGAACAGAGACTGACAGGTGTTGCTGGCTGCGAAGGGACGCTGCCCGGTCGTGCTGTGTGCGAATAGCGCGCGCCAGCTCTTCGAACAGCAGCGGTGGCCCGGCCGATTCGTCGCGGGCGATCCGCTCGGCCTCCTGACGCAGCGCCGGGTCGGCCGAGAGGCGAGCCACCCGGTCGGTGGCCTCGGCCAGGTCCACCAACAACGGCAACTCTTCCTCCCGCAGCTGTTCCTGCAGCTGCAGCTGCCACAACGGAAGGTGCTCGTGCCCACCATCCAGCCACGGCAGGATCGATTCCCGTTCGGCGGCGATCGCGGCCTGCGCGGCGGCGACCGCCTCGTCATGGGTCTGCCCGGTTGCCTCGGCCCGGTACCCGGCCCGATCCGCGCGCTTGAATTCCGGCCGCTGCGGTTTCGTAGGCCCGGATTCCGCATCGCCCGGTTGTGTGGAGTCCGGTTGTGCGGATTCCGGTTGTGTGGGCTCGAGTGCGATTGGCGCCGGGACTTGCGACCGTGCCGCGGCCGCCCGCAACATCGCGACCTGCCGCAGCCGCGTCCGGGTCTCGGGACTGGCGAGGTCGGCCAACAGCTCGACGATCGAGCGGGCCAGCGTGTCGATATCGCCCGCGAGCTCGTCGACATGCGCGTCGACCGCTTTGGCCTCGGTCTGGATCTTCTGCAGCCGGTCGAAGGCGAGCTGCATGCCTTGGCCTTCGGCGGCCGTACGCATCGCGAACATGTTGGTGAACCATCCGGTCAAGGCCGTGCCGCCGGTCTGCGCCATCGCGGTAGTGGACAACTTCTTGACCGTCGCCGGCGCGAGATCAGGCCACAGATGCGCGACCGCGTATCCGGTGGCGACCTGCAGAGCGCCGCTGAGCAGATCGCGCTGAAACCGGTCCGGCCAGGACGGCCGTCGGGCCAGCGCCGGATTGTGCGGGACGTAGGTGGCGATCAGCCGGCCCGGCGTCGTTGCCGCCGATGCCCGGCCGAGCTGCTGTTCGGTTCGCCCGCGCAGGTTGTCATCGAGCAGCAGCTCGATCGAATGCCGGGCCTGCGGCGGGAGCTCGTCGAGCGCCGCGGCAATCCGTTCGACCAGACGGATGATCGGTTTGTGGGTGAGCGCGATCTGGTACGTACGCCGGTCCTGCTCGATCAGCACGTTGTGTTGCTGGGAAAGCTGCCGCTGCATCGTCGCGTAGTAGGCCCGGACCCCCAGGTTGTCGGTGGGCGCGGTGACGGTGGCCGCGATGATCGCGCTCGCTGCAACGAGCGCCGCGGACGCTTCGTTGGCCGCCACCGCTGGGCTCGCGGGGGACAGTGCGCTCACGCCGTACCCGAACACACCCGGCAGGACGGCGGACAGCTCGGCTGGTGACCGGACGATGGTCGCCTGCAGGGTGTTGGCGACCATCAAGGTCTCATGCAGCGGTGCCATCGGCGGTGGGATGAGGTCGACCCGGTCGGCCGACTCCTGCGCCGGTGCCTGGATAGTCACGCTGATCGGCTTGCCGGCGGCCGTCTCCAGTCCCGCGATATGCCGGTGCATGGCATCGAGCCAGAACCGCGAGTCTTCCACGCCCGGTACGGCGTGGAACCTGCCGACGAGGTCGGCCGCTGCCGACGTCTCCGCGAAGCGCTGGTGCCGGGCCAACTTGGCCAACTGGTTCCGCTGATGGGCGCTGATGTTGAACTGGGTCCAATAGTCGAGCGTCATGCGGATCAACGGCGAGAGCACGAGTCCCAAGAGGTTGCCCGCCGCGCCGATTCCCGCGAAAACCCAGGCGTTCCCGCCCAGCCCGGAGACCGCGAACGTGCCGAGCGCTCTGGTGAGCACGGCCGAGACATTCATCCTGACGTAGGCGCCGTATTCGGGGGTGCGCCCTGTCCCGGTGGTGGCCGTGACCGACCACGGCGAGGGATCTCGGTCCGGGTGCGGGCGCTGCAGCGCCGGGCTCGGCTGGACGGTGGCCACCGCCGCCAGGGCCGCCTCGATCCGTTCCTGAGCCAGCTGACCGGTCCGCAGCTGCTCGCTCAGCTCGGTCAGCAGCGCGCTCATCCGGGCCCGGGCGGTGGCGGCGTCGTCCACCCGGCCCTGCAGTTGCGCTATCTGCGCGGCCAGCGTTTCCCGGGCCAGCTGCCCGAACGCGTCGGTTCGCGGCTGGTCCTGCCGCCAGGCCGAACGGCGCTGCTCGACCCGGCGGTAATCCAGGTCTGATTTCTCGGCCGCATGGTTGGCCCGATGATCGGCGATGGCCTTCAACGTCCCGGCCGTGAGGGTTACGGCGGCGCCCAGCCCGGCGAACACCACCTGTGTCGGCGTCCAGGGCACGTGGAACGACAGTGACCGCGCGGGCCAGTCGAACGCCGGGTCGTGCAGGTAAACGGCCAGCCCGACGCTCGTCACCGCCTGGACGACCGAGGCGGTGGCGTTCTTCACCATGTGGTTGAAGAACGAGGGCACCCGCGAGGGAAGGCCCTCGCCCCGGTTCACCCGCTCCCGGATCTGCTGCAGGCGGTCGTCGGTGCCGCGGCGAGACAGCCGCCGGCCGGGCCGCGGGACGTGCGGGCGCAGTAGCTCCTGCAGGTGCACCGGCAGGGCCGACAGCCGGCCCAGATCGCCGTCCGGGACGAGGGCTGCGGCGATCGCCTGCAGATGCCGGGCCACCTGCCGGCGGGCCCGCATCCCGACAGCGCCCTGGGAACGCTCGTGCAATGCGGCGAGTCTGGCCAGGTTGCCTGGGCTCGTCGGATCCAGGTCGGGCGTGGTCGGCAGCCCCGGGCCGGTCGCACCGACACCGTGCTGGAACGAGCCGAGGGTGGCGATTGCGCTGGTCGGCTGCCCGGCGACCGTATCGACGTCGACGATCGCCGGCGCCAGCAGATAGTGCAGCGCCAACAGCGCGTCGGGCACCGACTGCCGGTGAAACAGCCTGACCGCGTACTCATGCACCGACTGCCCCGAGGAATCCCGGCCGACCGGGAGCTGGAAGATCTCGCCGCCCACGCCGGAGTACGGGACCGCGTCCAGCCGCACCACGGCTCGGTTGCCGGCCTTGGTGACCAGCTCCACCCGGCCGCGTCCAAAGTGGATTTGCCGGGCACCCACGTGAGCGGCCAGGTTGGGCTCCAGCTCACCGGTAGCCAGCCGGGCGAGCAGGTCTTCGACATCCAGCCGCCGTTTCGGGCTGGCTCCCCAGCGCGTGCTGCGACCCCGGAGCGCCCGTATCTCGGTGGCCAGCCCGTCCGGCAGCTCGTCCAGTGCGTCGGCGCCGTCCTTGCGTTTGGCCAAATTCCACGCTGGCAACACGTCCTGGCGCATATGCAGTCGCAACTGGTATTTGCGTACCCATCCGGGCGCCTTTTGGTGCTCGTCGGCCATTGCGTACAGGTACGCGATCCGCCAGCTGCGATCGCCGGGCCGCGGTTCGCCGGCGGCCGCCAGTCCCTGCAGGTACGCGCGGACCGCGTCCGGATCCAGCGGGTCGATTCCGGCCGCGGCCGCCGCGATGGCGGTGCCAGCCACCATGGCCAGCTGACCGACCAGTTCGCGGCGCACGAGGGCCGGCTCACCGGGTTGTACGGTGATCTGCCAGCCGGACTTGCTCAGGTAGGCCTCGGAGTTGCGGTCCGGCGCCGAGCGGCTGGGGTGGTCCGGGTCGGCCGGCTGGCCGATCTGCACCTGGACCGGAATCGGCGAGGCCACCCCGCGCAGCCGCAGCGCAACGTGCGTGACGCCGTACCCCTCCTCGCTGATCGGTACGACCGCTTGCGCGCCAATCCACTGCGGCAACGACCGGTGGGCCAACACCTCCCGCAGCCAGGCATCGTCCACCGCTGCCTCGGCTCGGGGCGGAGCCACCAGCACACTCCGGCGGCCGTACCGTTCGACCAACCACCGCAGCTCGTCCGGGATGGCGGCCCGGCGGTCGGCGAACCCGGGTGTCCCCGGTAGTGGCAGCCAGCGGCGATCGCCCAGCAACCCGGCCGCGGCCAGCATCTTCCGGATGTCACGGGCGGCGGTTCGTTTGCTCCGCCAGCCCGGGCCGGGTTCGTGCATGATCCCGGCGGCTACCCACAACGCCGCGATCCGGCCGCGGTCGGCGGCCGAGGATTCATCCGGCAGCCGATCTTGCAGGTCGAGTACGGAGGGCGCTTGTACGGCGGTGAGCAGCGCTCGGGTCGCCTCGACCGCGTCGCTCCAGCCGGCTGCCGCGGCCTGGGCGAGGGCGGCGCGGGCGTCCCGATCGGCCTGCCGTTCGGCGACGACCCGGTCCCCGGAGGAGCCCGGTTGGGTCGCGACGG
>JBEDUI010000132.1:0-4332 GCA_040414495.1 Mycobacteriales bacterium | reverse complement strand
GGCAGCGCGAAGATCAGCCAGCCGTCGTTGGCGTCGATGTGGTGCAGACCGAGTACGTCGCGGAAGAACGCGCGGTCGGCCTCGGCGTCGCGGCTGTAGATCAGGGTGTGCACGCCGGTAATCACGAATGCAGCTTAACCAGCGAGGTCGCCGCCGGCGCAGTTCTGCGTCAGGCGCTGCAGGTCTTCGGGCCATTCGACCCCGCATCCGGCGGCCGCGGCCCGTCCGGCGGTGCAGAACGCGTCCCTGCTCGCCCGCATCCCAGCGATGACCGACTCCGGTGTGGCTGCTGTTGGCGGCAAGGTGCGCAGCAGGTCCCGTTGGCCCGCGGTGAGTTTGGCGCTCCACTGCTTCACGCCCATCGGCGGCAGCGGCTGGTTGGATTCCACGAAAAGCTGATACAGCATCAATCGCGCGTTGTGTACGCCTTCGACGCCGAGTAGCCAATCTTCCCGGGCCAGTACGGCGGCGGGAAATATCGCCTGCTGCCGAAAGAATTCCTCGATCAGATCGCGGATCCGGTCCGTATCCGGTCCGGGCGGCGGATCCGGCTGCGGCACAGTCGAATCCAGGTTGTCGCGGTCGAATACGACCAACCGCTGGCGATGGTGCGTACCGACCCGGCCGACCGGTTCGGCCACGACGTCGAGCCGGGAACCGTCCACAGTGGTCGAATAGAAACTGCCGGGAGCGCCGGGCAACGGCCGGGCGATCGCGGTCGGGGTGATGGCGGCCAGCCAATCCCGCCACCCTCGCGCGAATTCGTCGAATACGTCGTCTGAGACCGCCACGATCACGTCGAGATCGGAACCGGCATCGGCCACGCCGCGGGCCAGCGACCCGGACAGCCACAGCGCTCGAATTCGTTCATCGGACTTGGCCTGATCGACCACCCGGTCGAAAAGCGTGTGATACGCCGCTGGCAATGGGGCGAGCGCAGCTCTCACCTGATCGGTCATGGCGATCACCGTACGATGCCGGTATGGCTGAGGAAACATTTGCGGTGGAATACGGGTACGTGCCGGACATGGAACGCCGGCGCGAACCGCACCGCGGCGATCACCTGGAATTCCTGCGCGGCCTTTCCCAGAAAGGCTCGCTCGTCCTGGCCGGTGCGCTGACCGAACCGGTCGACGGCGGCTGGATCATCGTGCGGGCCGAGTCGGCGGCCGCCGCCAAAGCCATGATGGACGCCGACCCGTATGCGGCGGCCGGGCTGATCCGGTCGGTAAAGATCCGGTCGATCGCGATCCCAGCCCTATAAAGCCGATTCAGACCTGTACGCCGAGGCGTTCGCCAAGGGCGCGTTCCCCGTCCGGGGTGAGGTGTACGGCGCGGGAGGCCTTGGCCCGGCGCACCCAGCCGGCTTTGCTGCATGCATCGAGCACGGCCGCCCCGAGCGCGCCGGCCAGGTGATGGTTCTGCTCGCTCCAGTCGACGCAGTAGCGCAGCAACGGCCGGCGGCGCGGCCCGGCCAGGAGCGCGGGTAGGTCGACGCCGAGGTCGCCGAGCACCACGTCGGCCGCCTCGCCCAGCTGGTAATCGACGTCCCAGCCGGGGGCGGACAACCGGTCGCGGCGGGCGGCCGTACCCAGGTGCACGCCGTCATGCCCGACGATCGCGCCGCGTTCGATCAGCCCGCTCATCACCGCCACGCCCAGCCGGCCGGCCAGATGGTCGTAGCAGGTGCGGGCCTTACGCAACGCGTGCGCCTTCGTACCGTCCTTCAGCGACCGGATCGGCGCCGGCGGGGCGATCCGGGCCAACGCCTCCAACGCCGCCGCGACCTCCGGACCGGCCAGGGCGTAGTACCGGTGCCGGCCCTGCGACCGAACGGTCAACAAACCGGCCCGTACCAACCGGGACAGGTGCTCACTCACCGTCGAGGCGGCCACCCCGGACTCGGCCGCCAGCACGCTCGCCGGCAGCGCCCGCCCGTCGCCCAGCGTGGTCAGCACCCGGGCCCGGGTCGGATCTCCGATGACGCTGGCGATCGCGGCCAGGTCGGCATCCGTATCCATGTCAGCCACGGTACGTCGATGACGCTTCGGCCTGGACCGAACAACTACGGCCCTAGCGTCGGTCACATGACGATCGCTAGCCCGCGCGCGGTCCTGACCACAATGTGTGTCGGATATTTCCTCGTCCTGCTCGACGTCAGCGCACTCAACGTCGCGCTGCCGCAGCTGCGTGCGGACCTGGGTGCCGGTTCGGCCGGCCTGGCCTGGGTCATCGCCGGGTACGCGGTGCCGTTTGCCGCGTTGCTGTTGGCCAGCGGTACGACCGGCGACCGGATCGGGCACCGCCGGGTCGTGTTGTGCGGGCTGGCGGTGTTCGGTATCGGGTCGCTCGGCTGCGCGGTGGCCCCGACCGTCGGCGTGCTGATCGTGGCCCGGGTGGTGCAGGGGATCGGGGCGGCGCTGCTGCTGCCGGGCACGTTGGCGTTGATCGCGCGGACCTACCGCGACGAAGCCCGGGCCCGCGCGATCGGGGTCTGGGCGGCGATCGGCGGGCTGGCCCTGCCGGCCGGCCCGTTGCTGGGTGGCGCGTTGGTGGCCGCGACCGGGTGGCGTTCGGTGTTCTGGCTCAACCTGCCGCTGGTCGCGGCCGCGATGGTGGCTGTCGTACGGGCGGTGCCGGCCGATCACGGGGATCCTCAGTGCCGGCTGGATCCGGTCGGCAGCGTGCTCGCGGCCGTACTGCTCGGACTGGTCGCTTACGCCGCCGCCGACGGCAGCCTCATGGCGGTGGTGATCGCGGCGCTCGCGCTGGTCGCGTTGATCGCGGTGGAACGCCGGCAGGCGCAGCCGATGCTGCCGCTGGATCTATTCGGCCGCCGGGATTTCCTGACCAGCAACGTCGGCGCGTTCGCCATGAACACCACGGCCCAGGGCATGCTCTTTTTGCAGACCCTCTTCCTGCAGACCGTGCAACACCGCAGCCCGTTTCAGGCCGGCCTGGCCGCGTTGCCGGCGTTCGTGCTGCTGGTCGCGATCCCGCCGGTGGCGAGTCGGTTGATCGGCCGGTGGGGTTCGGTGCCGTTTGTGGTGAGCGGGTTCCTGGCCGTCGCGGTCGGGATCGGGTTGTACGTGACCGTACGGGCCGATTCGCCGTACGTCGCGCTGCTGCCGGTGCTGGTCCTGTGGGGTTTCGGGCTCGGTCTGCTCACGCCCGCGTTGGTGGCCGGCGCGATCGGCGCGGTGCCGCGAGAGCGGGCCGGGCTGGCCAGCGCGGTGAACAACAGCGCCCGCCAGGCCGGGAATGCGGTCGGGGTGCCGGCGGCCGCGGCCATCGCCGGACCGGCCGGGGCCAGTGGGTTCGTGGCCGGACTGCATACGACCGCGGTAGCCGGCTGTGTCCTGTGCGTCGGTATGGCGGTCGCGTCGGTGATGCTCAGACCAACCGCAGCTCGATAGCCAGCCGGACCAGCTCGCCCATCGCCACGTCGTACTCGGCCAGCCAGTCGGCGGCCGCGGCCGGCGGCAGTACCAGCACCTCGAGGACCTGCTCGCCATCGGGCGGGTTGGTCGGGGTTCCGTCGATGGTCACCTCGGCGGTCGCGTACAGCCAGTACGAGACCGGGTGCGGCAGATGCGGGCGGTACGGGCCGGGGGAGTTGTGGTTGCCCCGATGCGCGCCGATCCAGCGCAGCGGCCCGTCCAGCCGCGCGCCGGCCTCCTCGCGCAGCTCCCGGCGCGCGGTCTGCTCGACGGCCTCGTCCGGCTCGCGGGTGCCGCCGGGCAGGAACCGCCAGCCCTTGTCGTTCCGGCACACCACGAGGCCGTTGCCGGTACGGGCGAGCAGGTGCACGTTGCTGACCAGTTCGTCCGGCGGCAATTCGAGCGAGAACTGGGTGTCCAGATTGCCCCACTCCCACCGTTCCGGCGTGAACAGGCGGGGGAACCGGCTGGCCAGGGCATCGGTGCCGTCGTGCGAAACTGGATTGGTCATGACATCCCTTCCGCTCGTTTTCGACGCGCCCCGCCGCGCGAAGCCACCCCGGCACCTGGCCGATCTCAGCAGCGTCGAACGCCAGGCCGCGGTCCAGGAACTCGGACTGCCCAAGTACCGCGCCCGGCAGCTCTCGACACACTACTTTGCCCGGCTGGTCGACGATCCGGACCAGATGACCGATCTGCCCGTGGCCGTACGAAACGACCTTGCCGCCGCGCTGCTGCCGCGGCTGATGGAGCCGGTACGGGAGATTAGCTGCGACGACGGCGAAACCCGTAAGACGTTGTGGAAGGCGCAGGACGGGACGTTGGTCGAGAGCGTGTTGATGCGCTACCCGGACCGGGTCACGATGTGCGTCTCCAGCCAGGCCGGGTGCGG
>JBEDUI010000131.1:0-41045 GCA_040414495.1 Mycobacteriales bacterium | reverse complement strand
ACCGCGCCATCGTCGAGCGGTGGCAGCCCGGTTTCGCCGAATAGCGAGCCGGCTCGCGGCAATACCGCGGAAATGGCGCACGTCGGCCGCGCAAATGGCAGTGCCCGGGCGGAAATCACGAGCCGCGCGGAAATGGCGGCGGACGGGATCGGCGAGCGCTGGCGGAAATCACGGGCGACGCGGAGATGTCGAGAGCAGCGGCGGCGGAAATTGGCGGGCGGGCGCGGTTTGCGGAAACCGCGGACGCATGGGCAAACGGGCGGCGCTGCTCGGAATTACGGCCGCGTCCGGCGAATCGTGCTCAGCGCTGACCGATCGACCCCAATACCGGCTTGAGGTCCACGATCGGCGTCCCGTTCAAAGCCTCGAGATTCCGTACCCGAATTCGCAGTCCCTCGATCGCGACGATCCGTACCGTATGCAGACCGATCGGATTCGGCCGATCCGACGACCGGGTGCTGAATACACCGCGCATCGGATTGCTGGGGTTGTCGCGCGGACGGACGACCAGCGTGTCGCGACGGGCCCGATCCAGCCAGGTCAACACGATGACGTCGGCGCCGACGGCCAGATCGCGCATTCCGTCGGCGACCTCGGCATTCAGGACCAGCCAGGAATCGGGAGCGCCTTCGTCGCCCTGACGCGGCGCGGACGAACGCTCCCGCAGCGGCGACTCGACCCACCCGATCGGCACAATTTCGTATTCGCTCACCGCAGCCACCTCACGATGTCAATCGACCCAACGTCCATCACGGATGAGCACCCGCCCAGCCAGTTCGTCCACTTCCCGCCAAGCCAGCAGCCGCCGCGGATAGACCCGGAAATACAGGTAATGGCCGCCGGATTTGCGCGGATCGAAGCCGGCTTTCACCGCGAACGCGTCGGCTTCCGCTGTGGAGAGTTCCGATATTTCGAGTACGTCGACGCTGCCTTCGATCAGAATCACGTCCCGGGTCAGACCCAGTCCGAGCCGGACCTCTTTCGTGGCCTGCATATTGCGGCCGGCCGGCGTGGTGGCCTCGGTCGAGAGCAGCAGGGTTTCGCCGTCCCAGCGGAACGAGAGCGGTGTGAGGTGCGGTGTTCCGCTGACCGGATCCGCGGTCGCGATCCAGGCGTCCACGTCGTTTTCGAGTCGGTGCAGGGTGTCCTGCTTTCGTTGCTCCCGACTCCGCGCTGCCGGTACGTCCACGTGCGTTCCTTTCGCCGCTGGGAGTCCAGAGCACAGTGTGCCGGAGCCGCCCGCACGGATGGGCCGAAAGGTCAGCGTGCGGCCAACGTCATAGGTAACGGGCCAGCCGGGCGCAGCGTGATCGCCGGGCGCAGCCGCAACTCGTACCCGTCCGCCAGCTTCGGCCGCCACCGCCGAGCCAACGTCGACAGCAGCACGGTCGCCTCCGTCCAGGCGAACGACTCACCGACACAGATCCGGCTGCCAGCGCCGAATGGGAAGTACGCGTACCGCGGCTGGCCGGGCGCCTCGGCGTCGAACACCCCGGTCGGCTCGAGCCACCGGGCCGGCCGGAACGCCAACGGGTCGGGCCAGAATCTGCGGTCGCGGTGCAGCACCCACTGGCTGACCAGGCAGGTCGCCCCGGCCGGAGCGGTCCACTCGTCGATCCGCAGGTCGGCGGTGAGCCGCCGCCCGAGCACCCACGCCGCCGGGTAGAGCCGCAAAGTTTCGGCGATCACGGCCCGGGTCCGCGGCAGGTCCTCGCCGATCGACGCCCCGGTCCGCGGCAGATCCTCGCCGCCACCGTCCACTTCGGACCATAACCACTCGGCCACGTCGGGATGCCGGTCCAGCAGGTACCACGCGAACGTCAACGTGCTCGCGGTCGTCTCGTGTCCGGCCAGCAGCAACGTCAGCGCCTCATCCCGCAACTGCCCGCCGCTGATGTCGGCGCGCTGCAACGCGGCCAGCAAATCGTCGGATGACGGGTCGTGGTTCGCGATCATCGTCTCGACGACGGCATCCAGGCGTGCCTTGGCCGCGGCAACCCGGCGCGCCAGCGGCGTGCCGAGCCGCATGGTCAAGTCGAACCACGGCCGGAACGACAGGTTATAGGCACTCAACAGGTCGGTCAGCGTATTTCGTACGGTCGTGAAATCTTGTTCCAGATCACTGCCGAACAGGGCCCGGCCGACCACCCGCAGCGTTAACGCCGACATTTCCGCGCTCATGTCGACCTGTGTCCCGGCGCGCCAGGAATCGCTGTGCTGCTGGGCATCCTCGGCCATCTGGGCTCGATAACCAGCCACCTTCGCGTGGTGGAACGCGGGTTGGATCAGCCGGCGCTGCTGGCGATGCAGGTCGCCACCGCTGGTCAACAATCCGTTACCGAGAATTCGTTTCGCGCCTTCCAGACCGCGGCCTTTCGTGGTCTGCCGGCCGGCGTCGACGAGCACCAACCGGACCGTATCCGGATGTGAGAGCAGATAAAGCTGCTCGCGACCGAGCCGTACGTAGGCGACCCGCGGGAACCGCTCAGCCGTACGAGTGAAAAAGCGTTCGTCGGTGGTCCGGGTAGCGACAATGGCCCGGAAAGCGGTCCGGCTGGACGGCCCCGGCGGGCGGGCCACTCGCCGCCTCGGCTCGCTCATCCACTCCCCCGCTTCTGCCTCGCCTAACGGACCGCCACCGCCGATGAGAACACGCCGTTGGACGGGCCATCCCGCTGAGCCGGCGGGGTCGACTAACCGTGCCGTCGACCGAGCGACCCAACACGCTTCCCGACCGAGCGCACCGTCCGCCGAGCGATCCGGCCTTTGCCAACCTCTGTGAGTCAGCTTCGACGATAGCGGTACAGATACGGCACGGCCCCGCCCCCGAGTTTCTCGGGGACGGGGCCGTCGGATGGGTCTGGCTATCTACTGCGGCTGAGAGCCGAATCGACTATCAGCGAACCAGTTCGCGGGCGAGCCGGGCACGACGGGCCGCAAGGTCGGCCCGACGCTGCCACTTGGCTGCGGCGCGCAGATGGCGAACGCGGTGCCAGTTCCGCGCCTCCATCTGCATGTCGCGCATTCGCGCACGCGCGAGTTCTTCATTCATAAGCAACATCGAGCGGCTCCTCACCGTTGAGTCTGCATACGCTTTATCGGGCTGGTTCACGCGAATTGCCTCCTTCGTAAGTTCGGCGGTTCTCTCAGGCTGCGACGACCTTGCGCGGGCGACCACGCGGCCGCTTACGCGCGATGACGACGCCATGCTCAAAGAGCTCGCCGCCCCAAACTCCCCACGGCTCACGCCGTTCCAGCGCGCCGCTCAAGCACGCCGCGCGAACCGGGCAGTCCGCACAATGCATCTTCGCCAATTCCAGCTCGGCTGGGCTCTCGGCAAACCACAGCTCGGGGTTCTGGACTCGGCACGGTAAGTCGACACCTGATTCTTCAGCCTCGGCTATGTCTGAGCCGAGGACCGAAAGCAGGCTCGGTGCCTCTAGCACCGCCGGTCACCTCCTTCGTCGATGAAGTACTTCCGGTTGGACTTCCGGGTTGGACCTTGCCGGTTTGGACTCAGAGCGCCCCCTTCGTCCTGCTGATACGTCGTCCGGTGTGGTGCGAGGTGCTACTGCGTGGCGCGGAAAAACAGTGGTGCGAAAAACACAAAGGCCGCGGATCCCTGTCGGGAGTCCGCGGCCTCGAAGTGCGCCGGCTTCGTTGAGCTGAGTCAACCGGTACTACCTCGAGGTGGAACTCCCATTGCGGGGGCCTCCGACTTGGCCGAAGGCACAATGCGCCCCTGCTGAGCCACTCCGCCCGCGCGAATCACGTCTGCCTGGGCACCCTGCGTAAACACGAGCTCGCAATAAGCAGGGCTGGAGACGGGAGACGCATGCAGCAGCGCAGCGTGCGGAGTCGGCGGCAGAACGATCGCGTCCTGCGGGCCCGTGACCTCTTGGAGAGCGGAGGTCGCCGAACGCTGCGCGTAGGTATCGATCAGCATTGGGCACCTCCTCCGTAAAATCTGCGGCGAACCGCTGCAGTGGACGGACATGACAAACCGCATGGCCGCTCTGGCAATCTATGCGTCTGACTACAACGACGCAACGTATTTTCGCTACGAGTTTTTTCGAAAGTCTCCGGCACCCGGATCGGCCGCCGCATCAACCACGGCAAGCACCGCCGCGCCGTACCGTTCGAGCTTCCGCGGACCCACACCGGCCAGACCGGACAGTTCCGCCAGATTGCGTGGCCGCGCCTCGGCCACGGCCACCAACGTCGCATCCGGAAATACCACGTATGCCGGCACTTCCTCGTCGGCGGCGGTTTCCTTGCGCCACGCGCGCAACTGCTCGAACAGCTCCGCGTCCGGGCCGGCGAGCTCGGGTCGCTTGGATTTCGTCGACCGCTTCGCCGGCTGGCCCGAGCCGGGCGCCAACCCGTCCAAGAACCGGCTGCGCCGACGGGACCGTCGACCACCGGCCGCGCGGGCCAACGCCCACGACAACGCCAGATGCTGCCGGGCCCGGGTGATGCCGACGTAAAGCAGTCGGCGTTCCTCGGTGATCGCCTCGTCGGTATTGGCGTACTGGATCGGCAGCGTGCCATCGGTCAGCCCGACCAGGAACACGGCATCCCATTCCAGGCCTTTCGCCGCGTGCAGCGAGGCCAGCGTGACGCCCTGCACGGTCGGCGCGTGCTGCGCGGCGGCCCGGGCCTCCAGCTCGGCCGCGAACTCGCGCAACCCGGCCTCAGGCACATCGCCGATCAGTTCCTCGGCCAGCTGCACGATCGCGGCCAGCGACTCCCAGCGTTCCCGGGCGGCGCCGCCGGCCGGCGGGTTGCCCGGGGACCAGCCGGCGCCGGAGAGGATGTCGCGCACCGCGTCGACCAACGGCTCGTCCGGGTCGGTGGTACGCCCGCCGCCGCGGATCAGCACCATCGCCTCGCGCACCTCGGGGCGGGCGAAGAACCGTTCGCCGCCACGCACGATGTACGGCACGCCCGCGTCGGCCAGCGCCCGTTCGTAGCTTTCGGACTGGGCGTTGGTACGGAACAACACCGCGATCTCGGCCGCCGGGGTCCCGGCCTTGATCAGCCGCTGGCAGGCCGCCGCGACCGAGGCGGCCTCGGTCGGTTCGTCGTCGTGCTCGGCGAATGTCGGCTTCGGCCCGGACGGACGTTGGCCGACCAGGGTCAGCCGGGCCGCCCGCGGCAACGTCACCACCAGCGCGTTGGCCAGGCCCACCACCTCGGGCGTGGAGCGGTAGTCCCGCTCGAGCCGGACCACGGTCGCGCCGGGAAATCGGCGTTGGAAATCCAACAGGTACGAGGCGTCGGCGCCGGCGAACGAATAAATGGTCTGGTTAGCATCGCCGACCACGCACAAATCGCGGCGGCTACCCAACCACGCATCCAGCAGCCGCTGCTGCAGTGGGCTGACGTCCTGGTATTCGTCGACCACGAAATACCGGTACCGGGCCCGCATTTCGTCGGCCACGTCCCGGTGACCCTCGATCGCGGCCGCGGTGACCAGCAGCAGATCCTCGAAATCCAATACGCCGGCCCGCGATTTCGCCTCTTCATATGCGGCATAGACGTCGGCCACCGTCCCGGGCGCCAGCGGTGGCAACCGGTCGGCTTTTCCGGCCGCGACCACGTATTCGCCCGGCGCGGCCAACGACGATTTCGCCCACTCGACCTCCGAAGCCAGGTCGCGCAGCATGTTGCGGTCGGTCTTGACCCGGCAGCGAGCCGCCGCCTGCCCGATCAGGCGCAGCTTGTTGTCAACCAGCTCCGGCATTCCCGCGCCGAGCACCCGCGGCGCGAAATACCGCAGCTGGCGCAACGCGGCGGCGTGGAACGTCCGGGCCTGCACGCCACCCACGCCCAGCGCACGCAGCCGGTTGCGCATTTCGCCGGCGGCCCGGGCCGTGAACGTGACGGCCAGGATCTGGCCGGCCGGGGTCGCCCCGGTCAGTACGCCGTGGGCGATGCGATGCGTGATGGTGCGGGTCTTGCCGGTGCCGGCGCCGGCCAGAATGCAGACCGGGCCGCGGACCGCGCGTACCGCGTCCTGTTGTTCGGGATCAAGTCCGGCCAGCACGCTGGCCGGATCAGCGGGATCGGCAGAAGACTCGCTCACGTACCGATCCTCTCAGCCGGTACCGACGGGAAGCCCACGGCCCGCCGCGGTGTTACCCCACAGGTGCTAAAACTGGGCACAGCTCCCCTAACCCCCAGCTAAGGAGCATTGATGGCCGAGCCGCTAGCGGTGACGATGTACAGCACGACCTGGTGTGGTTACTGCAAGCGCCTGAAGAAACAGATGGAACGAGAGGGCATCGGCTTCGCCGAGGTCGATATCGAGCGGGACGAGGCCGCGGCCTCGCTGGTGGAGAAGGTCAACGGCGGCAATCAGACCGTACCCACGCTCGTATTCGCCGACGGCTCCGCGATGACCAACCCCAGCATCCACGAAGTCATGGCGAAACTCGCCGCGTAGCGTTCTGTTGGTGGTATCGCCGACACCGGTCTCCCCGGACCTGCTGCCCGACCTACTCGCCGAGACGGTTGTCGCGTGCGAACCGGGCCGGCCGGTCCGAACCGCGATTGACGGTGCCGACAGCGCGCAGGTTGTTGATTTGGCGGCGCAGGTGGCCGAGCGGCTGCGGGTCGCCGGCCGCGCGCCGACGATGATCGACACGCGGTTGTTCCTGCGTCCGGCCTCGCTGCGACTCGAACGCGGCCGCACCGATCCGGATGCGTATTACGACGATTGGCTCGACGTGGCCGCGCTACGCCGCGAGGTGCTCGACCCGGCCGGGCCCGGCGGCTCGCGGCAGATTCTGGAATCGCTACGCGATCCGGAGCGGGACCGCGCCACCCGGGCGCCGTACCGGGAAATCCCGACCGACGCCGTCGTGTTGGTCAGCGGCTCATTTTTGTTGGGTCGGGGTCTTCCGTTCGACCTCACTGTCCACATAAGACAGTCGGCCGGAGCGTTGCGGCGACGAATCGATCCGGAGTTGCGGTGGACGTTGCCGGCGTTCGACCGATACGAATCCGAGGTCGCGCCGGCTCGGACCGCCGATATCGTCGTACTCGCCGATGATCCGCGGCATCCCGCGTTGCTGGTTCCGCAGAATTAACACGCGTCGAAAGCTGACGACCGCCCGCCTGCAGAACTCACAACACCTATGCGTCGGATCGCTCGCGCCCCGGAATTCACGACCGCTAAACGTCGGGACTGCTCGCGCCCCCGGAATTCACGACCGCTAGACGTCGGGATTGCCCGCGCTCCGGATTTCGCAAACCCCTACGCGTCGGGTTACGCGCGCCGGAGAACGGCCAGCCGGATCGTTGATGCCGCTCAGGCGTCAAGCCAGTCAGTAATGATCCGGTACGCGATCGACACCGGCGAGGGCAGCAGCGCCACCCCGTCCCGGCGCCGGATCTCATCGCGGGTGAACCATTGGGCGTCCTGAATTTCGTCGTTGTCGATGTGCAGGGTCGGGTCGCCGTCCACCCGCGCGGTGAAGCCCAACATGATCGACGCCGGGAACGGCCACGGCTGGCTGGCGACGTACCGGATATCGGTCACCGCGATTCCAGCCTCCTCGCCGACCTCGCGGGCCACCGCCGCCTCGGCCGATTCCCCGGGGTCGACGAATCCGGCCAGAATCGAATACCGGCCCTGCGGCCACACCGCCTGCCGGCCCAACACGCACCGGCCGTCGCCGTCGTGCACCAGCATGATCACGGCCGGATCGGTACGCGGGAAATGGTCGCTGCCATCGACCGGACAATGCCGCACCCAGCCGGCCTGCGTGACCTGCGTCTGCGCCCCACAACGCGGGCAGCGGGGATGGCGCACATGCCAGTTGCGTAGCGCAACCGCCTCGGTGAACAGCCCCGATCCGACGTCATCCAGCATCGCGCCGACGGTACGCAGCCCGGCCCGCGATTCACCGTGCCATTCGTCGGGCTCGCGGGCACCGACGCTGTCGCTGAGGTCCAGCGCACCGAAATACGGGCCGTCGGCATCCTCGCCCAGGAAGATCCGGGTGAACGACTCGGGTACGGCGCTGGCCGGGAGCAGGTCCAGCCGCGGACCGTCGACCGTGTCCCGTACCGGCGCGGTGCCATCGGCGCCGACCACCAGTACACGCGCCGAATTCCACGCCGCCGCCAGCCACTCCGGGTCGTTGCGATGCGCCACCGCCCGGTCGTAACTGCCCCGGGACAGCGCCGGAATCTGGCTCAACCGCACGGCATCAGCGCTCATTCGTGTTCGACCTCGATCGGACCTAGTCGACCGGTCGGCCCAGTGATCTCGTCGGCATCGCCGAGCACCACGGTCACCGCGGCGGCCGGGGTCAGCAGCCGGTGGGCCTGCTCGATGACCTGGTCCACGCTGACCTGGGCCAGCCGGGCCGGGTGCTCGTGCAACCAATCCAGGCCCAGGCCGACGCCGGCCAGGCCGCCGAGCGTGCTGGCCAATCCGGACTGGGTCGCGATCGAGAGAGCCAATGTGCCGATCGCGTACTGCCGTACCGCTTCGAGCTCGTTCTCGGTCACAGTGCCGGTCGCCATCCGACCCAGCTCGTAGTTGATCTCCAGCAGCGCCTGCGCGGTCACCTCGGTGGCGACGTCGGCCTGGGTCACCAGGACCGAGCCGCCGGGGGTGTGATCGATCCGGCTGGACGGGGTGTACGTATAGCCCTTGTCCTCGCGGATGTTCTCGGTCAACCGGGACGAGAAATAACCGCCGAAGATGAGGTTCGCCAGCTGATACGCGGGATAGTCCGGGTCGTCGCGACGCAACGCCGGCAGGCCGACCCGGATCGCCGACTGGACCGACCCCTCCCGGTGCACCAACAGCGGTACCTCCGGGGCCAGCTCAGGCAACGGTGGCGCGAACTGCGCGGCCCGGTCGGATTGCCAGTCGCCGAGAATCTGCTCGACCCGGTCCAATGTCCGCGCCGGTGAGAGGTCGCCAACCAGGATGAGCAGGCTGCCGTTCGGTACGACCTGCTCGGCGTGCACCTTGCGCAACGCGCCGGCGGTCACCTTCCTTACGGCGTCGGCCTCGGGCAGCTCGTGGGCGTACGGGTGCTCGCCGAAAAGCCGGCGGGCCAAGGCTTCGCGGGCCAGCACTGAGGGTTGGGACCGGGCGATGGCCAGCCGCTGGGCCAGCCGGTCGCGCTCGACCCCGACCTCTTGGTTGGGATAACTGGCCTGGCGCAGCACCTCGGCCAGCAGATCGAGCAGGCGGTTCAGCCCGGGCGCCAACGTCGTACCGCCAATCAACAACCGGTCGGCGTCGCTGGCCACCGACAGGTCGGCGCCCAGGGCCTGCAGCGTCTCGGCGATCTGGACCTGCGAGTGCTCCTCGGTGCCGGCGAGCATCGTGTCGGACAGCAGCGCCGAGCGGGCCGAGTGCGTGCCGATGGTGCGCCGCGTGCCGGCGAACGGAATGCGCAGCCGTACCTCGACCAGCGGCACGCTGGGCTGGCGGACGACCACGACCCGCAGGCCGCTGGGGAGAGTGCGCTCGGAGGCGCGGGCCTTGCGTGCCCGCGGCGGCGGCCCGAGCGGTGGGACGACGTCATCGACCGTCACGGTGCTCACAGGCTGACCTCCGATGTGGACGATCCTGACCCGGCCGCGCCCGGGCGTACTGGAATTCCCTGCCCAACAATTCCGATCCGCAGGCTCACTCGGATTCCCTGCCGAACGATTCCGACCCGCAGGCTCATTCGGATTCCCTGACGGACTCGTCGTCTGAATTCCGGCCGTTGCCCGATTCTTTGCCGGGGACCAATTCGACGACCGCGCGCCGATCTGTGCGCAGCGAGGCGGCCGCGCTCCGCACGTCGTCGTCGGTCACCGCGCCGATCATCCCGGGCAGCTCGCTGATCAGCTCGGCCCGACCATGCCGCTGTTCGAGCGCGGCGATCTGCAGGGTCCGACCGAGGATGGAGTCGACGCCGTGCATCATCGTCGCCACGATGCGGGCCTTGACCCGATCCAGCTCGCCCTTCGCCGGACCGTCCGTGGCCAGCCGGTCAAATTCCTGGTGCGCCGCGGACAGAACCTGCTCAGCGGTCGACTCCTCGGTCTGAATCGCCTGCAGGATCAGCATGGTCGGGTCGGCGACGTCGAACGGGTCGCCCATCAGTCCGAGGTAGCTGCCCACCTGGGTCACGGTGCGATCGTCGCGCACCAGTCGGCGCTCGAGCCGAGACGCGTCGCCGTCGGTCAGCACCTCGGACAGCACCAGATACGGCAGGTACGCCGACAGGTCAGCCACTGGGTCCGGCACCCGCCACGCCGCCGCGACCGCCGGCAGCGGCGCATGCTTGTCGGTCACCCGGCCGCGCCGCTCGGCGGTCAGGTCCGGTTCGGCGAAGGAATGCGCGGTCGGCTTGTCGCGCATAGCGATCTGCCCGAAATACTTCTCGATCAGCTCGAAGGTCGCCTCGACGTCGAAATCACCGGCAACACACAGGAGCGCATTGGCCGGGGCGTAATAACGGTCGAAAAACGCCGCCGCGTCATCGACTGTCGCCGCCTCCAGATCGGTGAATTCGCCGTAACCGTTGTGCGCATTCGCGAACGTCTCGAACATGACCGGCGGCATCGAGAGCCACGGAAAGCCACCGTACGGCCGGTTCAGGACATTGACCCGAATTTCTTCTTTCACCACCGAGAGCTGGTTGGCCAGATTTTCCTCGGTGATCCGCGGGCTCTGCATCCGGTCGGCTTCCAGAAACAACGCCCGTTCCAGTGCGTTGCTCGGCAGCACCTCGAAGTAGTTGGTGTAGTCCACGTGCGTACTGCCGTTGAAAATGCCGCCGGAGGCCTGCACATAACGGAAGTGCGCGAGTTTTTCCAGATGCGCCGAGCCCTGGAACATCAGGTGCTCGAAGAGGTGGGCGAAACCGGTTCGGCCCTCGGGTTCGCTACGCATGCCAACGTCGTAATAGACGGCGACTGCGGTCACTGCCACGCTTCGGTCAGGCGCGAGCAGGACGCTTAAGCCGTTCCCGAGCGTGGTGCGGGACAGATCGTAGGACGGAGCGGGCAGCGCTGATCGTGACGGCACGACTTCGACCCTAACCAACTTGCGTCGGGCTTGTCTCGGCGCGGTGACCTCTGGCACGACTGGGGTGTGGCGAGCCGCGCTGGTCAAGAAGAATCAGTCGGGGAGAATACGGTCATGCCAACGACAGATCGTCTCGAGGAAGCGCTGGCCCGAGGCCGAGCGGGCGAGATCTCGCTGGACGAGGTGCTGGTCGAGCTTGCCGACACTGACCTCTACCTACCGATCGACGACTCGACGAGCTTCCGTCGCCAGCGCACCGACGATGGGCGGTCGTTCGTGCCGGCATTCTCGACGCTGGTGCAGTTCCGGCAGGTCGAGCCGGACACGCCGTATCTGGTCGCGGCCGGGCGGGACCTGGCCGCCAGCTGGGAGCCGGACCTGTGGATGTACGTGAACCCCGAGGGCCGGACGCCGCTGATGCTGCGCGCGGACAAGGTCGGGCTGCTGGCCAGGCAGCCGTTGCCGGAACCGGCCACGCCGACCGAGACGCAGTCCAGTAGCGCGCAGCCGGGCGCCCCGGTGTCGGTCCGGACCGTGAACGCGCCCTCCCCTACGTCGGTGCCCGAGCCACAGGCTCCTCCTTCCCCGTACGCTCCGCCTGCTTCGCTTACGCCACCGGCCGAGCCGACGCCCGGTCCGCCGCCGCGGCCGGCCCCTCGCCCGTACCCCAGCCCCGCGCCGCGGCAGGAGTTCGAACCAACGAACGCCCCGGCGTACGACCCCGTGCCTGATCTCGCGGGCCCCGCGCCACGCGCGACCTCACGCATCGTGGTCGACGTGCAGTCGCCGAGGACGCCGCCACCGGACGCGGTCGTCGCGACCGTCCGGCAGGTGCGGCACTGGCATCCCGAGATCGGCGAGGCGTACCTGTTCGAGGCACACGACGGCCAACGCGGGCCGCGACTCGTCGCCGGTCTGGTCCCCGCGACCGGTGCTATTGACGACGTGCGGGCGGCGGTGGTCGAGCTGATACAGCAGCTGCCGCCTGGCTACCCCGTCGAGGTGATGGCGATCGACCACGGCTTGCGCGATGTCGTAGCAAGCTCAGTGCCACCAGTGATCTGACTAGCGGACGGGTAATGCCGACGAGATCGTCGTTCTCGTACGGTCTGAGAGCGTTCGTCGGATCGCTCGGGCTGCAGTGCCCGGTAATTCCAATAGTGGTCATCGAATTTGATGTCCTGTCGATAGTTGCGAATGCTCTTCGACGGTAACGGCGCCGCGGCCGCCTGGACCGAATTTCTCGGCGGCTGTGGATAACTCGGCTTACGAAATAGGGCCTGTGGACAACCTCAGCGCCGGTCGGCCCGAACCGACTAAAACTGTCCGCATGGGAATCATCGAGGTCGATCCGGCGGCCCTGCACCAGTTGGCGACCGATCTGCACGACGGTGCTGTCGTCGCGCGTGAGGTACAGAAACATCATGACCGGTTGTCAGCGCATGCCGCGCGCGCCGGAAATCCATTGGTCGTATTAGGCGCGACGTCATTTCTGTCGAGTTGGTCTTATGGATGTGGTTGCCTGGTCGCCGATGCCGAGGCCATGGCGCAGCGGCTACGCACCGCCGGCTCCTTGTATTTAAGGAACGATAAGGAATCGGCGCGGGCGGTCGGTCATGAGCAGTGATCTGCACGCCGGCGCAAGTCCGGGCTCGCTGATTCCTGGGGACCCCGACGAGGTGGACGAATTGGCCCGCACTCTCGGCGTGCTTGCCCGCGGCATGGGCGAGGGGCAGTCGAAGTTCGCCGCGATCCATTCCGGCAGCTGGCACGGCAAGGGTGGCGAGGCGTTTCGCGCCCTGATCGCTGAGCAGCCGGCGAAGTTCGGCGCCGCCTCTGACGCGTTCGGCAAGGCTCGGGGCGCGTTGGCCCGCTACGCCGAAGTACTACGGGACGCACAACACGACGCCGGGTTGGCCGTGGAGCAATACGGCCGGGGCGAGGCAGCAAGTCGACATTGGCAGCAACACAAGCACGGCACCGATCCCGGCGAGTCCGACCGTAGTGCCGCCAACCAGCTGCTGGCCGCTGCGCGCAGCCGGGTCCAGGCCGAGGCTCGCCGCACCTCCAACGCCTTATTCATGGCGGCCGATGACGCGCCGAAGAAGCCCGGTCTGCTGCACCGCGCACTGTCGGGAGTGGAACATCTGCTGACTGACAAAGGGAGGCTCGGCCACGCACTGCTCGATTTCGGTGCAGGTGTTATTGATGGTGCGGCTGACATGGCGAAGGGTGCGTGGATGCTGACCGGCGCCGCAGTGACCGATCCGGTCGGATTCGCTCATTCCTGGGAAGGACTGCTCGAGGTGGTCGGGCTGCCTCAGCAGCGGCGCGCCTTCGGATTGTCCTTTGTGGACTCGGATGAATGGTCGTCGGACCCGGCCCGAGCGCTGGGTCACACCGGATTCACCGTAGCGACAACGCTGATCGGTATGGGCAGTTTCGATGCTGTGGACGCCGCCGTGGTGCCGGGCAAGATTCCGCCGTTGTCCAGTGAGGTGATCGCCGCGGGCAAGGCCACCGAAGCCGCGCCGGCCGTGATCGAGGGATATCCCGCCTGGCGTGGCCTCACCGACAAAGCCGTGTGGGCGCAGAGAGATTACGGCTTTGAGTTCCACGAGAAAGGGACGTTCAAGAATCGATCGTTGCAGGAGGTGGCCAACGATCTGAACAGTGGAGTGCTCCGTCCTGGCGACCTGAAGATTGACATCATCCGCCGCGGTAAGAACACGTTGATTGTGAATACCCGCTCGTCACATGCGCTGCTGAAGGCTGGAATCCCGAGGAGCGAGTGGATAGTCCGGGATATGACCGGCGACCCAACGGTCGAGCATCGAATGAGTGAACGGCTGAGAAGAAACAAGTTGACTGAGTCAGGGATCGACTCCCTACGCCAGCGGAAGGAAAAGTTTCAGGAGAAAGCGCGGCCAGCTGGCTGGCCGTACGATTTACCGCCAGAATCCGAACCGTTCGATTGGCTCAAGCTCAGCACCACCGACGGTTTTGCCGACTTCGTCGGAAGCGGGCATGGCACCAAAACCAAACACTGAAGGCCCTTTCGGGCCATCCGAGAGCAAGGAATGTTATGACCGAACATGACGTCGCGCTGAGCAAGGTGCTCGCGCACGCGTTGCGGCACGAGCCGTGGCGGTACGAATTGGAATTGGACGATAGCGGTTGGGTCGATGTCGATCAGGTACTCGATGCGATGCGGGTCGAGCGTCCACAGTGGGCAGAGTTGGAGCGGGCCGATCTGGAGACAGTGATCGCCACGTCGGCCAAGAAGCGGTACGAGATCGATGGAGACCGAATTCGCGCCATCTATGGGCATTCGGTGCCGGGCCGGCTCGCCCGCACCCCGGCGATCCCGCCGGAGCTGCTCTTCCACGGCACCAGCCGGCGCGCGCTACCGGCGATCACAGAGCGGGGCCTGGTGCCCATGTCACGGCAGTACGTGCATCTCTCGCCGACCGAAGAGGTCGCCCGCGAGGTCGGGCGGCGCCGCGACAAGGCGCCGGTGCTGCTGCAGGTCGACGCCGGCCAGGCCCATGCCGACGGCATTGCGTTCTATCTCGGCAATGACGTGGTGTGGCTCGCCGATGCGGTGCCCGCGCGCTACATCAATTCTGGTTGATCACGATGCTCCGGCTCGACGGCCGGATCCGGTCGGCAGAAAATCTCGGTGACCGCACAACCTCTGTGCCGGCTCAGGCGTCCTTGTTGACGACCGCGCGGGAGGATCCACACGTGACGTTCGATGAGTTCGTGGCTGCGCGATTACCCGCGCTGGTGCGTTACGCGACCGCGCTAACCGGTGACCCCCATTCGGCTCAGGAGATCGTGCAACACGTGATGGTGAAGCTGCACGCCCGCTGGCGTCGGATCACCCGCAGCGAGGTTCCCGAACTCTACGTCCGCCGTGCGATCACGCATGAGTTCCTCTCCTGGCGGCGGCGCTGGACCGTGCGGCATCAGCCCGGCATGTCCGCCGAATCGGCTGATAGCGCGCGAGTCTGGCAGCACCTTTCCGGTCTGTCCCGCCAGCAGCGCGCGGTTCTGGTGCTTACGTACTACGAAGGCCTGCAGGAGAACGAAATCGCCGAGCTGCTCGGTTGCACGCTCGGAACCGTACGCAGCCACAAATCCCGGGCGTTGGCATCGCTGCGCGGTGCGCTGGCCGACCCGGCCCTGACGGCCGAGGAGCCCCGATGACCAGCACCGAAGAGCGGCTCCGGGACGCCCTGGCCGACTACGACAACACCGCGCCGGACATCGGCGAAGTCGTCGCCGGCATCAACGCCAGAATCAAGCGCCGCCGGCGCCGCACCACCGTCGTCGCTGCCGCCGCGACGGTCGCCGCCGTGGCCGCGGTGATCCCGCTGTATCAGGCGATTGGGCCGCGCGACCGCAACATCGCCTCGACCCCGGCGCCGCGCCGTCCGGTCACCGCCGCGTTGAGCACCACGATCGACTTTGCCCCGACGTGGCTGCCGAGTGGGGTCACCGAATTCGAACGCGTCATCAACGAACAAGGCGCAACCGCGAGCGCGCGGGTTTTCTCCGGTTCGGTGCGGATCAAGGTGACCGATTCCCCGTCGCCCGACCGTCCGGTGCCCGGGACAGGCACTGTCCCAGTTCACCTCGGCGGCGCGCAAGGGACCGGTTTCGCCGTGCAGAACGGCTACGAAATCCAGCGGACCTGGCGATCCGGACGTTGGCTGAAGGTCATCGTCACCGGTCCGGCCACGGCGGCCCAGCCAGGAGCCGACGCCAGCACCGGGACCGACATCAAGACCGCGCGGACCGACGCGATCGGGGTTGCGAGCTCGGTGCAGGACACCGCGCCCGTTGGCATCGACCTGCCGATCAGCTGCACGATCGCCATTTGTCACGGCAAGCCCATCGTCTCCGTATTCGGCAACGCGCGGGGCTGGCGGGCCACTATCGATCAGGGCCGCGTGGAGATGGTGCTCAGCCACAACTACGGGACCCCCGCCGTCCTGAACGGACAATGGCCGCAGCAGGTGCGCGGCCATCGCGCCCGATTCGACAAGGGACAGTTGCTGGTCGACCTCGGCGGGGGCGACACCGTCACCTTTGGCGCGCCCGATTCTGCGCCACAACGCCCAACCAACGCGCAACTGCTCCAAGCCGCAAAATCGGCGCTACCAAGCCAGAAGGTCGACTATTCCTGGCTCGGCACCCGCCCGTAATTCTCGGCCCAGCAGCAGCCCGCCGTCCGCAGAGCCGGGTGTCACGAACGCCGACGCTGCGCCATTGATTAGCCGACGCGGATTGATGAGATCAACGGTTGCACGATTTTGTCGTACTGCCGGTGTGTGTCGGGAATCGATACGTACAGCGCAGCTGCTTTATTACCTGGCACATCGATCACGCAAATCGCTACCAGCTCGCCCTTCGCGTCGTAACCAGGCTGGTTGAAGGCGAGATGGAATTCCAGGAAATACGCTGGATTGCCGCTGATCGTCATTTGTTTCGCGGCAATCGGCTTTCGGGTATTTGGTTGCGGATAATACGACGCCCGTACGTCGTCCGCTATTACTCGGGCCGCGCATTCGATATTGGGGTGCGGGTCGTCGCCGTAGGTTGCCGGTACGGTGCCGGACAAAATCGTCGCCATGTACGGACTGTTGTCCGGTGTCTCAGCCTGGGTGACGAAGTACTGCCCAGTGGTAAATGTTTCACCGAGCCCGCCACCGATCTGTCCCCAGGTCCCCCGGTCCCACAGGCGGAACGGCGCACCTTGTTCGGCATACGAGATATGGGCCTGGGTGTCAGTCAGTCGCGGGCCCGCCGGCGGAGCGGGGTTGGGCGCTCGCTTGTCCGGTTTGGACGGTTGGGTATTCGCGCACAGCTGCTCAAGCGGCGGCCGATTGTCCTGAGTGGACCCCGGCGGGCTGGCCAAGGCGTCGGGAGCCTGCTGCGCCGGTTGCTTGTTGCCGGTCACTACCAGACCGACAACTACCACGCCGACAATCAGCAACGCGAGAAACGAATAGCCCAGCGCAGGGCCACGCAGAAATTCCGGTATCCGGCCAGTGCCCTGACTCGACGCGGAGCCGAACAGCCGCCGATCGGACGACCCGTACCGTTCGCTCGGCGAGCCAAAGCTGACCGCGTCGGATTCAGCGAGGCGCGGCAGGCTGTCGTCGGACTCGCCGGTCCAGCCGTCTGGATCCCCGTACCTATCAGCGCCAGGCACCACCCGATCGTCGGAATCGGCGCGTCCGGCCTGCCAACCACCAGCGGAGTCCGGGCCACTGCTACCCCATGCCGAACGAGAATCGGGCGGCGATTCGCCCATGCGCGCGGCGTAAATACCGGCAGCCGGGTCCTCGTACGGCGTCGCCTGGCCCGGCGAGACCGGCTCGGCCTCCAAAGAAGCTTGGTACGGCGCATTGAAAATCCCGGCCGACGGATCGTCGTAAGGCACCACCGGCGGGTTCGACACCGCCGGCCGGTCACGCCAGTCGTGGTACGCCCGCTCGGAGGAGGGCGAGTCCGAGGACGTCGTGCGCCGCCACTGCCACCAGCGCCGCGGCTGCTCGGGCTCCGGCGGGCGTCGAGTCTGCGCCGACCCGGCCGGTGCGGTGTGCTCAGTCCAGCCGTTCCCGTCCCACCAACGGACCAGGCCGGGCGTGCCGTCGGGGTCGGGGTACCAACCGCCAAGCTCCACGTCCGTTCACCTCCCCGCGGTGCCCGCCCGAGCATAGGCGACTACCCCGAAATAAAGCCAAATCTGCCGCGTTGCCGGCCAGTTTCGCGCCGCCTCGGATCGGATTTTGCCCGTGATACAACAACAAAACCGATTCGCGTCACGAAAATGTCTCAACGACCCGCCAATTCGCTCCACAAATAGGCGGCCGCCTCGGCGCCCTTGTAGAGCTGCGGCAATACGACCCGCTCATTCGGCGCGTGGATTCGGTCGCTGGGCAGTCCGACACCGAGGAACACAACCGGCGCACCAAGAACCTCGGCCAGGTCGGCCTCGGGCCCGCTGCCGCCTTCCCGGGTCAGCAGAATGTCGGTCTCGAACGCGCGCTCCATCGAACGCAACACCGCCTGGGTCGCCGGGTGGTCCAGCGGCGAGAGCGACGGCTTCACCCCGCCGCCGAAGAACTCGACCGTCGCGGTGATGCCGTCCGGCGTGTGCTGCCGGACGAACTCCTGCAGCGAGGCCTGAATTTTGGCCGGATCCTGGTTGGCCACGAGCCGGAACGAGAGTTTGGCGTATGCGTCGCTCGGCACGATCGTCTTGTGCCCCGGTCCGGTGTAGCCGCCCCAGAAGCCGTTGATCTCCGCGGTCGGCCGGGCCCAGATCCGTTCCAGCGTCGAGTAGCCGGCCTCGCCGACAGCGGCCCGCGACTGCGCCGGCCCGGTCAGGAATTCCTGCTCGTCGAACGGGAGCTTGGCGAACGCCGCCCGTTCGGCATCGGTGAGCGGCACCACGTCGTCGTAAAACCCGGGCAGCTGGACGACCCGGTTCTCGTCATGCAACGCGGCCAGCAGTTTGGCCAGTTCGGTCAGCGGATTGGGCACCGCGCCGCCGAATGAACCGGAGTGCAGGTCTCCATCCGGCCCATGGAAGCGGATCTCGCCATCGGCCAGTCCGCGCATGCCCATACAAATGCTCGGAGTGTCCCGGCCGAAGACGCCGGTGTCGGTGACGACAATGACGTCGCAATCGAGCCGGGCGCGCCGCTCACGCAGCAGGTCGGCGAAATGCGGCGAGCCGGATTCCTCCTCGCCTTCGATGACGTAGCGCAGAGTCACCGCCGGGCTGGTGCGCCCGGTCGCGGACAGGTGCGCGCGCAATGCCAGCAGGTGAAAGAGCAGCTGGCCCTTGTCGTCGGAGGCGCCCCGGGCGTACAGCTCGTCGCCGACGATCGTGGGCTCGAACGGCGGCCGTTCCCACAACTCCTCGGGGTCCACCGGCTGCACATCGTGGTGGCCGTAAACGACGACGGTCTGCGCGTCCGGCTCGGCCGCCGGCCACTCGGCGAAGACGGCCGGCTGGCCCGGCGTCTCCCAGATTTCGACGGTCGGAAAGCCGGTGCGGGTGAACGCATCGGCCAACCACTCGGCGTTGCGCCGCACATCGCCGGCCCGAGTCGGATCGGCGCTGATGGACGGAATCGCCAGCCAGGAACGCAGGTCCTGATGCAGATCCTCGATGTGGTCGGCTACGTAGGTACGTTCGTCGCTCATAGGGAGAACCTAGGCCATCGCGAGTTGATCTTGCTCGGCCATCTGAACGGTTGGGCCTCGGGTTTGCTGCCGCATTCGCGCTGGCTGCAGCGAACGTGACAAGAGGGTCGCTACGACGGCGATTTTCCGCACTGGTGTCACGGTCGCTGCAGAACGGGTCGGGCTGGCTGGGCAAGCTGCGTTCGCTCGTCCGTCGCGCGGGGTTGGGACGGTCGCCTTGGTCGCGCGGAATTCGTGTTGGACGCGCAGGATTTGCGACGGTCGCGCGGAAACCCGCGTTGGTCGGTCGCGGCTGGGACTCAGTCCTGCGGCAGCGCGGAGACCAGGGCAACCAGCCCGTCCGCGTCGAGCAGGTCAACCGGCGCGATCGTCCGGCCGGACCGAACGTAGTGAAACGCCGCCCGTACCCGTTCCGGCGGACATTCAGCTAACTCAGCCCACGCGACCCGGTACGCCGCCAACTGCACCGCCGCCGCCCGCATCGCGTTGCCGGTCGGCTCGGCCCCGGTTTTCCAGTCGACCACCGAGAAACCGCCATCAGAATCCGCGAAAACCGCGTCCATCCGACCCCGTACAAGCAGCTGACCGATCCGGGTCTCGAACGGCACCTCGACCTCAACCGGCCGACGGTCGGCCCACTCACTGCGTAAAAACTGCTCCTGCAGTTGCTCCAGATCCGCGTCGGCGACCGCGCTGTCGTCGGCCGCGCCGGGCAGCTCGTCCAGATCCAGCAGCCGCTCGCCGGCGAACCGCTGCTCCAGCCAGGCATGGAACGCCGTACCACGACGGGCCAGGGGCGCCGGCTTGTTCGGCATCGGGCGACGGATCCGGCGGGCCAGCTCGGCCGGGTCACGGCGCAACGTCACCAGCGCCGACACCGACAGGTGATCGGGAATCGGTACGGCGACGGTCACTTGCTGGGGTTGATCCCGTTCGGCCAGCAGGATTGTCACGTCGTCGGTCCACTCGGTCGCCTCGGCGTCGAACAGCTCGCCCTGGCCCACGCCGGCGTCGTCCTGCTCCAACGCGGCGCGAACGAGCGACGCCGCCTCGGCCACCGCATCCCGGCGGTTGCCCAGCGGGTCGATCGGCCAGCGCACGCTCCGATCCCGTTCCAGCACTGGATTGACCGCGCCGTCCTCCGGCGGCGGCGTCCACCGCACCACATCGACCGAGTCAACCGCACAGATCTCGGTCAGGAAGTCCGACGGCCCGCGCGGCTCGATCGCCTGATCCCACCAGTACCCGGAGCACAGGAGTCGCTGCCGGGCCCGGGTCACCGCGACGTAGGCGAGCCGCCGCTCCTCCCGCTCGCCGCGTTCCTTACCAGCACTGACGAACGCGCCCAACTCGTTCGACAGCTCCTTGGCATCGGACGCACTGTCCACATCGAACTGTGGCAGCTCGGCCGCGTCACCGCGCAATGGATACGGCAGCGCGCCGAGGGCGGTCGTCCACCCCGACCCGGACATCGACTTGCGGTCCGGGAAAACGTCGGCGGTCAGGCCGGGCACGGCGACTACGTCCCATTCCAGGCCCTTGGCCGCGTGCACGGTGAGGATCTGGACCCGGTCCCCGGCGACCGAGATTTCGCCCGCCTCCAGGCCGCGTTCCTGGTCCTCGGCCGCCTGCAGATAAGCCAGAAACGCCCCCAGTGTGGCGTATTCGGCGTCCTCGGCGAACTGCGCGGCCACGTCGAGGAACCGGTCCAGGTGAGCCCGGGTACCGCCGCCGGCCACCACCTCCACGTCGACCCGCAACGTCCGCTCGACGTCGGCGACCAACTCCGGCAATGGCGCCGCCGTGCGCAGCCGCAGCGCCGCCAGCTCGCGCCGTAACGTATCCAGCCTCCGGTAGCCCTCGACCGAATACGCACTGGCCGGCCCGGGCGAATCCAACGCCTCGACCAGGCTCGCGTCCTCGACCGCATCGGCCACCGACGGCTCCGGGACGAACGGCCCGTCGGAGTCCGGCGTGACTTCGGCCGGCTGGGCCAACCGCCGCGCCCGGCGGTACAAAGCGGCCAGGTCACGTGGACCGATCCGCCAACGCGCCCCGGTCAGCAGCCGGACCAGCGCCGACCCGGCCCCGGGATCGTGCAGTACCGAGAGCGTCGCGACCACATCCCGTACCTCGGCCGTGGCCAGCAGACCACCCAGGCCGACCAACTCAACCGGGACTCCACGAGCCCGCAAAGCCCGTTCCAGCAAAGAGAACGCGACCCGCCGCCGGGCCAGGACGGCGATGCTGCGGCCCTGCCCGTACTCCTCCCGGTCCGCCTCATCCGCCGCCCACAGCGAAGCGATCTCGTCGGCCACCCACTCGGCTTCATCGTCCACAGTGGGCAGTAGCGCCGCCGTCACCGCCGCCTCGCCGCAGGCCGGACCGGGCGTGAGCACGCCGACGTCGACCCCGTCGGCCCGCAGCGGACCGGACAGGTAGTTGGCCACGTCGAGTACCCGGCGGCCGTTGCGGAAGCTGGTGGTCAGCGGGAGTACGGCCGCGGGCTTGCCGTTTCGGTGCGGGAACTGCTGCGGGAACCGGCCCAGGCTGCCGGCCGCGGCGCCCCGCCAGCCGTAAATCGACTGGCACGGGTCGCCGACCGCGGTGACCGGATGACCGCCGCCGAACAGCGCTCGCAGCAGGGTCAGCTGGGCGTGGCTGGTGTCCTGGTACTCATCCAGCAGCACCACGTCGTACCGGGACCGCTCGATCCGCCCGACCTCCGGCGCGGCCTGCGCGATCCGGGCCGCCAACGCCAACTGGTCGCCAAAGTCCAGCGAACCGCTTTCCCGCTTGGCTTCCCGGTATGCGCTCAGCAGCGGCACCAACTCGGCCCGGGCCCGGGCGACCTTCAGCACCTTGGCGACATCGGCGTACGGGCCCTTGCGCCGGTCCTTACGCGGCAGCGCCTCCGCCTGGGCAACGAACTCCGCGGTCCAGGCGGCCAACCGCTCCGGCTCGCTCAAATGCTCGGCCAGCTCGCCGGCCAGGTCGAGTACAGCCGCGGTCACCGACGCCTCGGCGTAGTCGACGTTCGGCAGGTCGTCCTCGTACCCGTGCACCACCCGCGCCGCGACCTGCCAGGTCGAGGCCGGCGTGAGCAGCCGCGAGGACGGCTCGACCGCCAGCCGCAGCGCGTGTTCGCCGACCAGCCGCGAGGCGTACGAGTGGTACGTGGACACGGTCGGCTCGCCGGCGGCCGCGTCGCCGTCCAGCCCGAATTCGGGCCGGGCCCGCAGCTGGCCGAGCCGCGAGCGCAGTCGGGCACCCAATTCGGCGGCGGCCTTGGTGGTGAACGTCAGGCCCAGCACCCGGTCGGCCGCTACATGCCCGTTCGCCACCAGCCAGACGACCCGGGACACCATCGTCTCGGTCTTGCCCGAACCGGCGCCGGCGACCACGACCGCCGGCGCCAGCGGGGCGACGATCACGGCCTGCTGCTCCGGCGTCGGGCACGGCAATCCCAGCGCCTCAGCGATTTCCGCGGACGAGAAGGATTTCTTGCCGGACGCGGGCGGCTTCGCAGCTTTCGTAGCGGGCATCGGACTCACTCCGTACCCGGGACCTGGCGGCCGTCGTCGACCGCGGGACAGCTGGGCCGGCCGGCGCACGTCCGGCAACCCGACCCGGGTACGGCCAGGAACTGCGCCCCACCCATCCCGGACGCCACCGTCTCGACCAGGTCGCGCGCCCAGTTCGGGTCCTCGTCGTCGGCCAGCGGCGGCTGCTCCTGCACCTTCGCGCTGCCGCCGCGGCCCAGCTGTACGAGAGCAGCGCCGCCGGATTCACGGGAATCGCCTGCTATATCGGCGAATCCGCCCTCGGTGATGGCCAGCTGGTACGTGCCGAGCTGCGGTTGGCGGGGCAGGTCGCCCTTGGGCGGGGCGCTGCGGCCGGTCTTCAGATCGATGACGACCAGCCGTCCGCGGTGGTCGCGTTCGAGCCGGTCGACCCGGCCGTTGAGCACGGCCCGGTCCCCGATCGGTACCCGCAGCGGCAGCTCGGCGCCGACCAGGTCACGGTCGTGTCCGGCCAGCCAGCCGAGGAAGTTGCCCAGCATGGTGTGCGCCCGTTCGCGTTCCTTGCGCTGGGCCCACCCGCCGCCGAGATCCAATGCGGTCAGCAGCTCGTCCAGCCGCGCGGCCAGCTCGGCCGGATCGGGCTTGTCCGGGCTGGCCGACCATGCGGCCAGGTCGTGGATGAGGTTCCCGATCGCCTGCGGGGCGGCCGGTCCGCCGCTCGCCCCGACGCTCTCCAACATCCACCGCAACTGGCAGCGACCGAACTTCTCCACCGCCGATGGCGAGACCGGCACCGGCTCGTCGGCGTCCCGCAACGGCCGTTCGTCCGACAGCGGCGCCAATCCCCACCACTCCTCGGGCGCAGCACCCGGAACGCCGGCCCGGGCCAACCGGCCGAGTTGACGCGCGGCGGCATGCCGGCGAGCGCGCCGCTCTGAAGGGTCGGTGGCGACGCACCGCAGTTCGGCCACCATCGCCGGCAGGGCCAGGGCCCGCGGTACGTCGGTGAACGGCCGTTCCTCGCCCGGCGGCAGCGGATCGAGCTCGTCCAGCAGTCGGGACGGCGTTTCCTCATCGCCGCGGACCGCGGTCACCACGAGGCGCTGCCGGGCCCGGGTCACGGCAACGTAGAACAGCCGCCGTTCCTCGTCCAGCAGCGGCGCCACCGACCAGATGTCGGACGGGTCATGGCCGGCGACCACGTCGACCAGCAGCTCCGACCCGAGCAGGCTGCCGCGCCGGCGCAGGTCGGGCCAGACGCCTTCCTGGACGCCGGCCACGAACACCTGCTGCCACTGCAGGCCCTTGGCCGCATGGGCGGTCAGTACCCGGACCACGTCGCCCTGGGGGGTACGCGGGGCCAACGTGTCGCCGGGAATCTGCTGGCCGGCCAGGTGCTCCAGGAACCCGATCGGCCCGGCCGCCGGGAGCCGGTCGACATACCGGGCCGCCGCCTCGAATACCGCCACCATCGCATCGAGGTCGCGGTCGGCCGCCGCCCCGATCGCACCGCCGAGCCGGCTCGCCTGCTCCCAGGTCGGGGCCAACCCGGAGGCGGTCCACACCGCCCACAACACATCCTCGGCGCTGCCGGTCTCGCCGGTTTCCCGGGCGGTACGCAGCAAGCCGAGCAGCCGGCGTACCGGCCGCACCGCGCGGTCGTCGGCGAGCGTGGTCGCGGCCGGGTCGGTCAACGCCTCGACCAACAGCTCGCCGGAACTTCGGCGACCACCGGCCCCGATCTCCAACCCACGCAGCTCCCGCCGTAACCGCCGTAACCCCAACGCATCGGCGCCACCGAACGGCGACGTCAGCAGCTCGACCGCCATCTCCTCGGACAGCTCGACCGCACCCAACGCGACCCGCAGCAGCATCAACATCGCCGCCACCGACGGCTGATCGATCAACGGCAGCTCGTCTCCCCCGACGGCCAGCGGCACGCCCGCGGACAGCAACGCCCGCCGCAGCTGCGGCAACGTACGCGTCGTGGACCGGACCAGCACCGCCATCTCCCGCCACGGCACGCCGTCACGCAGATGCGCCGCGCGCAGCCGATGCGCGATATACGCCGCCTCCTCGCTGGGCGAACGCAACAGGTGCACCTCGGCCACGCCGTCGGGCAGCTCGACCGGCGCGACCAACCGACGGTGCGCGGCCGGCCCGGTCAACCGGTCGGCGACCCGCCGGCTCGCCGCCAGCAACGCCGCCCCGCAACGCCGCGACACCCGCAACGCCACCGTCGGCGCATCGGTGCCGTCCGGCGCCGGGAATTCCTGCGGGAACTGGCGCAACGCGGTCGGATCGGCGCCGCGGAAGGCGTAGATCGACTGGTCCGGGTCGCCGACCACGACCAGCTCGTCGGCCCCGGCGCCCAGCACCTTCAGCAACTCCTCCTGGGCCGGGTCGGTGTCCTGGTATTCGTCGACGAAGATGTGCCGCCGGCTGGCCCGCTCCCGGGACAACAGCGCCGGATCGCCGCGCAGCGCGTCTACCGCGGCCCGGATCAGCTCGGCCGGGTCGTACGCGGTGGAGCCGGACAGCGCGGTGACGTCGAGGTACTCCTGCAGGAACTTCGCCGCGGCCAGCCAGTCGGGCCGGTCGAACTTCCGCCCGTACCGGGCCAGCTGCCGGGCATCCACGCCGCGTTCGACCGCGCGCAGCAGCAGGTCCCGTAGCTCCTCGGCGAAGCCGCGGGTCCGCAACGCCGGCCGCAGCTCGGCCGGCCAGATCGTCGCGCCGTCCTCGGCGTGCCCGCGCAACAGCTCCCGGATCACCAGGTCCTGCTCGGGTCCGGCCAACAGCCGAGGCGCCGGTTCGCTGTGCGCCACCGCCCGCGCGCGCAGCAGGCCGAAGGCGTACGAGTGGAAAGTGCGGGCCAGCGGTTCCCGGGTGGTACGACCCAGCCGCGCGGTCACCCGGCCGCGTAGCTCGATCGCCGCCCGTCGGCTGAACGTGAGCAGCAGTACGGATTCCGGGTCGACCCCGCGGTTCGCGATCCGGTCGACCACGGCTTCCACGATGGTGGCCGTCTTGCCGGTACCCGGGCCGGCCAGTACCAGCAGCGGTCCACCGGAGTGGTCAACGACGGCCTGCTGCGATTCGTCCAGGTCCGGTGCGCGCTGCGCATGCGGCAGCGGACGGACCAGCCGGTAGCCGGCCCGCGGCGCTCGTCCCCCGTCCGCGCTCGTGACTCCCCCTATCAATTGCCCGGTCACCGACATGCAACCACGTTCGGGCGACAGTTCCAGCCACGTCCCAAAGATGCGTGTCGACCCGCTTAGTGGCCATCCCAACGCGCGAGCCGCTTAGTGGCCATCCCAACGTGCGGCCCGCATATCGACCCGGCCACGCCGGATGGGTACGCCCTCGGCCGCCAGTAGCGCCAACTGCTCGTCCCGAATCTGCGGGGCCGGCGTGCCATCTGAACGCAGCACCCGATGCCAGGGCACCCCGCTGCCGTACCGGAACATCACCTGCCCGACCGCCCGCGGCGCCGACGAGCCGAGGTATTCGGCAATGTCCCCATAGGACATAACCCGGCCCGGCGGGATCCGGTCGACGACCTCGAGTACCCGCTCGGCGAAATCCGGGAGGTCGCGCTGCATTACCGGAGCATCTCATCCCGCGCGCCGCCTTCTGCGGCCGCCAGAGCGATCACCTATCCTGGAACCCGATGCCAGGTCAGTCCACTCCGTCCCCGACGCGCCCCGACCGCGCGTGAGGTCTGGGAAACCAGCGGAACCAGTTGCGACGACGCGACATCCATGCAGACGAATCCCAGTACAGCGACAGCCGGAGGACCGAGGGCGCCATGGTGTTGATGGAGCCGGGAACCCGCCTGCGGCGAGCCGTTCCCGCACCGCCCGTCCGGCATCTGGCCCATCATTCGGACGGCCTACTCGCGACGCTCATCCGCCGTCGGTTCGCGGTGACCTTGGCCCTTGTCCTTTGTGGACTCGTGGTGATCACCGAGCAGGTCGTCACCATGGGTCCGCTGGTCTCGCTGGATTATCACGTTCATTATCTGCGCTTCGATTTGCGTTATCCGCAGTATTACCAAGGGATGCTGTATTTGGTGATGGTCGGACAGCGCGGTCCGACCGCAATTCCGGCCGTGTTGATTGCCGGCGTGTTGGCCTGGCGGTTGCGTAATTGGCGGCCGTTGGTCTTGTTGGGATTCGCGCTATTGGCGCTCAACGGTGTCGTCGGCGCCATGAAACTGCTTGTTGCCAGGGCATTGCCGGCCGACAACACCGCCGCGGTATTCGTCAACCACGGCGTCATATTCCCCTCCGGGCACGCGTCCAACGCCATTGTCACGTGGGGATTGGCCTGTTATCTGCTCACCCGTTACGGCCCGATCCGTCGTTATGAAATCGGTATTGTCGTTACGGCGATGGCTTCGTTGGTTGTCGGCATCGGCTCGATCTATCTCGACACCCATTGGCTGACCGATATTCTCGCCGGTTGGTTGGCCGGTATCGCCATTGTGATGATCACCATTCGACTCGATCACCTTTACCCGATCGTACGGGCCAAACACCGCGCCCCGGTGACGCGACTCACGATTGCCCTGCCCCGCCGGCCGGCAATCCCGACCGACCAACTTAATCCACAGTAGATAGATCAGGCCGATCGGCCGTAGAGCGCCAGCATCCGGGTCAATGGATCGGCGTCCGCCGAAACCGGGACCGGCGGATCGAAGAAACCGGTCGCGGACTGATCACCGCGAGCCTCGCCCTGTTCCAACGCGTACCCGACCAGCTCGTGGTCCCGTTGTTCCCCCGCGCCGATCGCCCGGGCCAGATCCCACGCGTGCACGACCAGATCGATTGTCATCTCGCCGCAGTAGTGCGAGGCGGCCGCGTCGCCGTAGGACAGGTGGACCCGCCCCAATAGCGCGTCCGGCCCGCTGAACGCCGTTCGCGCCCCGGCGGCGGCCGCGCTCCACGCCGCCACCGGATCCGCACCGAGCTGGTCGCCGGAGTACCGGTCGCCGACTTCCTCGATGGTCTTGCCGGCCATCACGTCCGGCGCCCACAGCTGCTCGACCGTGACGTGGTTAACCAGCGTCCGCACATCCCACTGACGGCAGGGCGTCGGGTCGTGCCACTGGTCGTCGCGGACCTGCCGGACCAGGTTGCCGAAGTCGTCCAGGCCCCGGGCGTTCAAGATCGCCAGATCGGTCATGACCCGTGTGTACCGCAGGATGAGCCCGCCCGCATCTCACCGCCCGTCGAGCAGCTCGATGACGCCAGCCAACGGCTCCAGGAACATCGAGTTCGTGATCACGTACGAGATGCCGGTCCGTTCCCGTCGACGCAACAGCCGGTCAGCCATCTCGCGCGGAGACCCGGTGAGCAGGCTGACCGCACCCGACGCGACCAGGGTGGGCACGTCCAGCCCGAAGCTCTTGGTCAGCCAGTCCGGCAGCTCGTCGCCCACACCATGCAACGAAAACGCCAACTCGATGTCGTCGGCCCGCGCGCCGGCGGCCTCCCGCAGCAGCAACACTTTGGCGGCCAGATCGTCCTCGGTTGCCTGCGGCGCCAGCCCGAGCGCGACGATGTCTGCCTCCGCCGCCGCCAACGTCAACATCCGCCGACCCGCTCCGGCGATCATGACCGGCAGCGGGGTCGCCGGACTCGGGTACATCTCGCCGGCCAGGGCCGCCCGGACTCCCTTGATCAGCTCGGTCAGCTGGTCGACCCGCTGACCCGGCGACCCGAACGGCAGGCCCAGCCGGTCGGCGTCGTGTTCCGCGCCAGGCCGCCCGGCGCCCAAGCCGAGCTCGAACCGCCCGCCCGAGAGCAGGTCCAGGCTCGCCGCGTGCCAGGCCACCTCGCCGGCGGTGTGGAACGGCGCGGCCAGGACGTAAGTGCCCAACCGCAAGGTCCGGGTAGCCGCGGCTGCGGCGGCGAGGGCCGGCCAAGGCGCCAGCGTCTGCATGCTGTCCGGCGCCAGCAGCGTCGAGTACCCGGCTTGCTCGGCCCGCCGGGCGGTGTCCGACCACTCGGCCCCGTCGCGGACCCGGCCGGCCACCAACCCGAATCGGAACGGCCGCTCGGGCGCGCTCACCGGTTGCCCCAGCGCGCATCCCGCCAGACGCCGGATCGGCGTAGCACGATGCGGATGGCCAGGCTGCCCCACAGCCACAGCATCGGGAACGCCGGCCAGAAGAACATCGTGGGACCGGCGGCCCAGCGACCGATGAGCATCACCGACAGGACGGTCGCGATGATGGCGTGGATCGCGATCCCACGGCTGACCACGATCCCGTTGGGTGCGGTGAAGCCAGCCGGGCGTTTCGGCGCCGGTGAGTCCGCCGGTGGATCGTGCGGTAGGTCGCGGGTCAACGGAGGTAACTGGCTGCGATAGGTCGCCGCGAACGCCGTCGCGACCCGTTCGTCAACCTCGTCGAGGGTCAACCGGCCCTCGGCACCGGCGTGCTGCAGCAACGCCACCACGCGTTCCCGCTCGGCATCCGATGCCCGAATCTCGTTCTGCGTCCCAGCCTCTGGGCGCGTGTTCTCGGTCATAACCCGAGGGTGCGCCTCGACGGCGGCGAAGTCGTCGTACCGCCGTCGACTCTGTGCGTACTCCCCGAGCGGTACGTACACGACACAGGGCCGGTACCACCGCAGTGATACCGGCCCTGTGAACAACCGCTTTTAGTACGAAGGCAGGCTCGGGTCGATCTGGTTCACCCAGGCGATGACGCCACCCTGCACGTGCACCGCGTCCTTGAAACCGGCCTGCTTGATCGCGGCCAGCGCCTCGGCCGAACGGACACCGGACTTGCAGTGCAGCACGATCGGCTTGTCCTGCGGCAGCCGCGACAGCGCCTCGCCGGAGAGGATGTCGCCCTTCGGGATCAGCACCGAACCGGGGATCTGCACAATCTCGTACTCGGCCGGCTCGCGGACGTCGATCAACGCGAAGTCCTTACCCGCGTCGATCATGTCCTTGAGCTCCTGCGCGGTGATCGTGGAGCCGGCGGCAGCTTCCTGCGCCTCCTCCGAGACCACGCCGCAGAACGCCTCGTAGTCGATCAGCTCGGTGATCGGCGCCGTGGCCGGGTCCTTGCGAATCGCCACCTCGCGCCAGCTCATCTCCAGCGCGTCGAACACCAGCAGCCGGCCCAGCAGCGTGTCGCCGATGCCGGTGATCAGCTTGATCGCCTCGTTCACCATGACCGAGCCGATCGAGGCGCAGAGCACGCCCAGCACGCCACCCTCGGCGCAGGAGGGGACCATGCCCGGCGGCGGCGGGACCGGGTACAGGTCGCGGTAGTTCGGACCGTGCGAATCCCAGAAAACACTGACCTGGCCGTCGAAGCGGTAGATCGAACCCCAGACGTACGGCTTGTCCAGCAATACGGCGGCGTCGTTGACCAGGTATCGGGTGGCGAAGTTGTCGGTGCCGTCGAGGATCAGGTCGTAGCCGGAGAAGATGTCCAGCACGTTCGAGGAGTCCAGCAGCACCTGATGCAGGTTGACCTTCACGTACGGGTTGATCTCGGCGATCGAGTCCCGGGCCGACTCGGCCTTGGACCGGCCGATATCGCTCTGACCGTGGATGACCTGGCGCTGCAGGTTGGATTCGTCCACGGTGTCGAAGTCGACGATGCCCAGCGTGCCGACCCCGGCCGCGGCCAGGTACAGCAGTGCGGGTGAGCCGAGGCCGCCGGCCCCGACGACGAGCACCTTGGCGTTCTTCAGCCGTTTCTGACCGTCCATCGCGACGTCCGGGACGATCAGGTGCCGGCTGTATCGGCGGACCTCGTCTACGGATAGCTCCGCGGCGGGCTCGACCAGCGGTGGCAGAGACACAGGATTCTCCTCCAAGGCGGATAACGGACGTACACATGCACGCGTCTGCTCAGCGCAACCGCGACTGCGGCGTCTATTGTTCCCGTCCCGGCCGCGATCGACTAGTAGCCGGCGGTTGGTGGGCCGGTGGCCAGCTTGCCGTGGACGTATGGCCACGGGTTGGGCCGGCAGGACCCGACGCCCGGCGTGGTGACACCCAGCGTCTGCTCCATCATGATCGGCGCCGGCGAGCCGGCCTTCGGGCACTTCACGTGCCCGTGCCCGAGGGCGTGCCCGACCTCGTGGTTGACCACGTAGTGCCGGTAGTCGGCGACGTCGCTGCCGTAGGAGACCGCGCCGCGCACCCAGCGGGAGATGTTGATGAACGCCCGGCCCTCGGAGCTGTTGTAACAGGACGTCTCCACCGGCAACGTATAACCGCACTTCTTCCGGATCGTCAGCACCGAGGTCAACGCCACCCGGAAATCGATCGGTCCGGAGTCGACCCGCTCCAACGTCACCCCGCTGCGGGACCAGCTGCGCGGGTCGCTGAGCGTCTTGGTCACAGAGGCGGCGAAGTCGTCGGCGTCGACGCCGGCCATCCCGCCCTCGACCTCGACCGCGTACCGCTTCACCGGGCCGTGCCCGACGGGCGTGGAGGTGCCGGGCACGACCTGGAACGTGCCGTCGCCGCTGCGCGCGTAGGTTGCGGTGCCGCTCGGCAGGGCCGCGACCGAGGCGCCCGAGGGCGGCGGCGTACTCGGAAGCTCGTTGCCCGGGCTGGGCCGGTGCGTCGGCGACGGGGTGGGAGTCGGGGTCGGGGTCTGCTTCGCGCCGGTCGGAGTCGGCGAGCCGGTGGTCGCCGGGGCGGCGTCGTGGCCGGTCTTCGGTGCGCCGCTGGCCGCGATATTGCCGACGCCCAGGATGGTGGCTACGACCAGGATCGGTAGCGCATAGGCCCGCCAACCGAACCGGTCCACGAACCGCGCCACACCGCTGCGCCGGTCGACGCCTCGCGCCGAGGAACCAGGATCCAGTCGGGCCCGCAACGGTCCATCCGGCGCGCGTAGCGGCACCTGGTCCCGATCGACCGAGCCGAACGTCCGCGGACCAGCGGCGTACGGGCGACGTCGTGTCCGCCCTGCATCCGGTCCATGGGGTGTCGGCGTCATCCCGCACAGCTTGCCACAGCCGTTATGCGACGGTGGTCAGGCTCGACGTGATTGGCCCGTAGCTGACCGGCTTTCCAGCAGTCCGAGCACTAATCTGGCGGTCTGTTCTGGGGCCTCCAGATGCGCCGTGTGACCGATGCGCGGCAGCACACTCAACCGGGCGCCGGGGATCGTAGCCGCGGTCCGTCCGGCCAGCCGTACGTCGACCAACCGGTCCTGCTCACCCCAGATCACCAGCGTCGGCGCGGCGATCCGGGCCGCCGCACCCCACAGCGAACGCGGACCCCACCGCAGGTAGCTGCGCACCAAGCCGCGAACCGAGCCGGCGAACGCCGATCCCATCCACGGCACCGTCAACTGCCGCTGCTGCTCGGCCACCGCCTCGGCCAACCGGGCCGGCGGCACCAGCGACGGATCAGCGAAGCAGATCTCCAGCACGCCACGGACCCGCTCCTCCGCCGACAGCCGGCCGGTACGCGAATCCAACAACGCCCGTACCACCGGCAGCGCGTACGCACCGATCAGCAGCGCCGGGCTGCGCCGCGGCCGCAGATCCGGCATGGCCGGCGAAATCAACGTCAGCGTCTTGACCAGGTCGGGCCGGTCCGCGGCCAGAATCACGCAGACCGCGCCGCCGAGCGAATTGGCCAGCACATGCACCGGACCGCGACCGCGCGTCTCGATGGCCCGGGCCAGCACCCGCGCGTGCGCCTCGAGGCTGTAGTCGTTGCCCCGCGCCGGATCCGATCCGCCGAATCCAGGCAGGTCGATCGCCTCGCCGTCGACATATCCGGCCAGTAGGGCGGCCAGGTCGGTCCAGTTGGTGGAGGAACCGCCGAGGCCGTGTACGTACAGCGCCGGCTCGCGTTCGGCGGGTTCCGTTGTGGGTGCGGTGGGGCGGACGAACAGGCCGCGGCCGTCGATGACCCGGCTGTGGCCTGGATACGGCGGCTGGTCAATGTCGAGCGGCGGCAACGGAGCGTCCGACGGCAGCGCCGCGGGGGCTAAGTGTGCGGGCACGGTACTCAGGCGGAACGCCGCGCGGCTGCCTTCTTGGCCGCGGTCTTACGCGGTGCGGCCTTGCTGGCTTTCTTCGCCGGTTTCTCCTCAGCAGCGGCCTTTTTCGCGGTCGTCTTCTTCGCGGTTTCCTTTTTCGCGGGGGCTTTCTTGGCCGCCTTACGGGCCGGTGCTTTTTCTTCTTCTTGAGCGGCCGGAGCGCCACCGCGGGCCTTGGCATCGGCGACGCTCTTGCGCAGCGCGGCCATCAGGTCGAGCACCTCGCCGCCGGTGTCCTCGGCCTCCTCCGGCGCGACCACCTCGCGGCCCTCGATCTTGGCCTCGACGACCGCTTCGAGTGCTTCCCGGTATCCGTCGGTGAATTCCTCGGGGGTGAAATCGCCGGCCATGCTCTCGATGAGCGATTCGGCCATCTGCAATTCCTGGTCACGTACCGATACGTCGTCGTCGAGAAATGCGAATTCCGGGACGCGTACCTCGTCCGGCCAGATCATCATCTCCAGCACGAGTACGCCCTCACGCACTCGCAGCGTCGCGAGCGTCTCCCGGCTGCGCAGCGCGATCTTGACGATGGCGACCATTCCGGAGCGATCCAACGCATCGCGCAACAGCACGTACGGCTTGGCCGCATTGCCTTCCGGCTCCAGGTAATAGCTCTTGGCGAAATAGATCGGGTCGACCTGTTCGAGCGGTACGAACTGCAGCACGTCCACCTCGCGGCTGGAGGAGAGCGGCAGGTCGGCCAGGTCCTCGTCGGTGAGCACGACCATTTCCCCGCCGGGCAACTCGTACCCCTTGGCGATGTCGGCGTACGGGATTTCCTCACCGTCGATCTGGCACACACGCCGATAGCGGATTCGCCCGCCGTCGGTGCGGTGCACCTGGTGGAACGCGACGCCGCGTTCCTCGGTCGCCGTGTAGAGCTTGATCGGGATGCTCACCAGGCCGAAGGAGATGGCACCCTTCCAGATCGCGCGCATGGTGCCAGCCTGACACAAACTCGCTCCCGTGTCGCCGAGCGTGACAAGAGTGCGCCGATCAAACCAGTGCGCGGTCACGGTCTGCGACACGAACACTGCGCGGCGCGGAGAACCCGTTACGACGTGAGAGTCCGGCAGGATGGGGTAGGTGAGGCCAATGCTCGCCACCGCCAGCTCACTGCCCGAGGGGCCGGAGTGGGCGTACGAGCTGAAATGGGACGGCGTACGCATCCTGGCCGACCGCACCCCGGATGGCCTGCGGCTGTCGGCTCGCAGCGAACGCGACGTCACCGACCTCTATCCCGAACTGGCCGATATCTGCGGCAGCTGCGCCGATGTGCTGCTCGACGGCGAGGTGGTGGCTTTCGCCGCGGGCCGGCCCTCGTTCGCGGCATTGGCCCCGCGCATGCACAGCCGGAACGAGGCCCAGGCCCGTCGGGCCGCGGCCACTACCCCGGTGACCTACCTGGTCTTCGACGTACTGCGGCTGTACGGCGTGGACCTGACCGGCCGACCGTACGGGGAACGGCGCCGGACCCTGGAACGGCTCAATCTGGGCGACGGGCAGTGGATGGTGCCGCCGGTCTTCGACGATGGCCCGGCCACGGTACGGGCCTGCCGGGACCAGGCGCTGGAAGGCGTGGTGGCCAAGCGGTTGACCTCGCGGTACCGACCCGGTGCCCGCAGCACGGACTGGGTCAAGGTACGGCTGTGGCGGCGGCAGGAGTTTGTGGTGTGCGGGTACGAGGCCGGCACCAGCGACCGGATCGGCTCGCTGGTGCTCGGGTATTACGACGGCTCCCGGTTGCGGTACGCCGGCCAGGTCGGCAGCGGGTTGACCACGGCCGCGCTGCGCGAGCTCGGTGGACTGCTCAAACCCTTGCGGCAGCAGGAATTCCCGTTCACCGAGCCGTTGGCGACGCCAGAGCGACGCGGCGTCACCTGGTGCGCGCCGCAGGTCGTCGTCGAGGTCGAGTTCGGCGAGTGGACACCGGCCGGACGACTGCGTTTCCCTACGTACCAAGGAATTCGAACCGACAAGGACCCACGGGAGGTGATCCGTGAGCCCTTCGAATGAGCGGGTCAGAGTGCGGGTCGACGAGCACATCCTGCAGCTGTCCAATTTGGACAAGGTGCTTTATCCCGATACCGGTTTCACCAAAGGCGAGGTCATCGATTATTACTCGCGAATAGCGCCCGTCATGTTGCCGCATTTGCGTGGCCGGCCATTGACGTTGCGCCGTTATCCCAACGGCGTCGATGGTTCCTCGTTCTTTGAAAAGAACGCGCCCAGCCATGCTCCACAGTGGATTCGTACGGTCCGGCTGCCGGTTCCGGGCAGCACGATGAATCGCGAGAAAATCGATTACGTCGTCATCGAGAATCTGGCCGGAATGGTGTGGGTCGCCAATCTGGCCGCGCTGGAGCTGCACACACCACAGTGGACGGTCGGGCCGCGCGGCGCGGTCCGCGGCACCGATCTGTTGGTGTTCGACCTGGATCCGGGCGCGCCGGCCACGATCACCGAATGCACTACGGTTGCCTGCCTGCTGCGCGAGGAACTGGCCAAGGACGGGCTCGAGGCGTACCCCAAGACCAGCGGCTCCAAAGGCATGCAGGTCAGCGTGCCAATCCGCGAAGTGCCCGGCGGGCGCACCTCCGACTACGCCCGGACGCTGGCCGGTCGGCTCGCGGCGGCGCACCCGAAGCTCATCACCGCGGAAATGGCCAAGGCCGTACGCCCGGGCAAGGTGTTCGTGGACTGGAGCCAGAACAACACGGCCAAAACCACGATCTGCGTCTATTCGCTGCGCGCCCGCCCGCAGCCGCGGGTCTCGACCCCACTGACCTGGGACGAGGTGGAGGCCGGCGGCTCACCCAGCTTCACCGCGGCGCAGGTGCTAGAGCGGATCGAAGAGTACGGCGACCTGCACGCCGGCGCGTTGGAAACCGACCAGGAGCTGCCCGGCTGAGCGACCTGTAAGACAAGGGCGTGTCGCTTGAGTCCTCGGCCTGCTGCGCGGCGCCCAGACGACGACCGACTGCGTTGTCGTCACTGGTAAGAACAGTCGATACAACACCGGTATCGGCTCCTCCTCATCCTGCGGGACACCCGCATCCGGGCTGCCTTGCCGGACCGCCCGATACATACAGCGATCACCGCTCGCGACGGCCAGGACTCAAGCAACACACCCTCGTTGCCGCGACCCCGTGGCAGCCGGCAGGTAAGGTCGGCACGAACCGATCAACCGCGGAGGTGGGCATGGCTGTGTCGCCCACGACGCCGGTCACCGGTCGGATGCCACGCTCGGCCCGGCGCAAGCAACTGCTCGGCGCGGCCCAGGAGGTGTTCGCCGCCAGCGGCTACCACGCCGCCGCGATGGACGACATCGCCACCAAAGCCGGGGTCTCCAAGCCGGTGCTGTACCAACACTTCCCGGGCAAGCTCGAGCTCTATCTGGCCCTGCTCGACCAGCACACCGACGAATTGATCCGCCGCGTTCGGGCCGCCATCGAGGTGACCACGGACAACAAGGTCCGGGTGCACAACGCGATCAGCGCGTACTTCGACTTCGTCGACGGCGACGGCGCCGATCACCCCGGGGCGTTCCGGCTGGTGTTCGAGACCGACCTGCGCAACGAGCCCGCGGTCGCCGAACGGGTCGAACGTACGAACCGGCTGTGCATGCAGGCCATCGCCGACACGATCGTCGCGGACACCGGCCTGCCCCGACCCGAGGCCGAACTGCTGTCCATCTCCCTCACTGCGATCTCCGAGCGGGCCGCCCGCTGGTGGCTGCAAAGCGACCGGGCGGTGCCCAAGGGCAAGGCGGTCAAGCTGCTTGAAGCGTTGGCTTGGCGGGGTATCTCGACATTTCCGCGGCAGGACGAGTCGGAGTAGGCGCTCGTTCGCGGACAGCGCACCGACCGCACGGCCGGCGCTGACGGACATCCGGCTAGGCTGAGTGCATCAGTAGCAGCGTCGGCGCGAGCCGGCGGAACAAGCCAGAAAGGCGGCCGCGGTGGAGGTCAGGATCGGCGTCGAGCACTCGCCGCGAGAGCTCGTTCTGGAGTCAGCTCAGTCCCAGGAAGAGGTGGAGAAGGCCGTAACCAAGGCACTCGGCTCCACCGATGGACTGCTGACCCTGCTCGACGACAAGGGCCGCAAGATCATCGTTCCGGCAGCGAAGCTTGCGTACGTCGAAATCGGCGAGGGTGAGGGACGCCGGGTCGGCTTCATCGCCTGACCCGGATCAGCTCGACAGGCCGAGGGTCTTCATCCGCTCGGCATGGCGGTCGGTGAGCCGGCGGAACAACACTCCGATGCCGGCGATGTCGCCGGTCCCGGTGACGATCAGCTCGGCCAGCGCATCCCGGTCGGCGGCGACGTGTTGCGCCTGCGCGATCGCCTCGCCCAGCAGCCGGCGGGCCCACAGCGCCAGCCGGCCGGCCAGGGTCGGGTCGGCCGCGATCGCCGCGTGCACCTCCCGTACGGCGAAGGCGGCATGCCCGGTATCGGACAGGACGTCCAGGACCAGGTCGCGGGTCGGCTCGTCCAGCCAGCCGGCAATCTCCCGGTAGAAGTCGGCCGCCAACCCGTCGCCGACGTACGCCTTCACCAGGCCTTCGAGCCAAGTGCTCGGCCGGGTCGAGTCGTGGAAGGCGTCCAGTGGTACGACGAACGGCGCCATCGCGGCCTGCGGGTCCACACCCAGTTCGCGCAGCCGGTCGGCCAGCTGCCGGTGATGCCCGATCTCGGCGGCAGCCATCGAAGCCAGCGCGGCGCGGCCGTCCAGTGTTGGTGCCATGCGCGCGTCGGCGGCCAGCCGGTCGAACGCGGTCAGCTCCCCATACGCCAGTACGCCCAGCAGGTCCACCACCGCGTCGCGGCTGGGCTCGTCACGCATCGATGTTCCTTCGGTCGCTGGCAGCTACGCCGCGGACACTACCTGGCGCACGATCGGATAGCGCCGACGTGAGATGAACCACAGCGCTCCGCGTGAAGTACGGCACGTCAGGTCAGGAGCACTGCTCCGGCTGGGTTACCCTGTGCGGAAGTTAGATCATGGCGCGCAGTGGCGCCTGTTCTTGTGCGCGGACGCGGCTTGTTGCCAAACGTGGAGTCCGGTCCCGCAGCCGGTGGCGATGTCCCATTCGAGGATCCCGCCCGAGGCCGCGGTTTTGATCGACCCAACTCGTCGACGTCGGCGCGTCGATGGAGAGAAGGCGATCGTTCGTTGAGCACTCAAACAGAACAACCCGCGGAGACCGATGCGGTCATTGCGGAGCACCGTACCGATTTAGTTACCGCCGCGGCCGATGAGCAATTCCAGCCGCTGGCCGCCCGCGCCCCGGTCAACGACAGCGCGCCGACCTTCGCCGAGTTGGGCGTGGAGCCGGCGATCGTCGAGGCGCTGGCCAAGGTCGGGATCGAGCGTACGTTCGCGATCCAGGAACTGACCCTGCCGATCGCATTGCCCGGACACGACCTCATCGGTCAGGCCCGTACCGGCACGGGCAAGACGCTGGGCTTCGGCGTACCGATGCTCCAACGCATCTCGCTCCCCGGCGGAAAAGCCGCCACCCCCCAAGCCCTGGTCATCGTGCCGACCCGTGAACTGTGCGTCCAGGTCACCCGTGACCTGCAGGCGGCCGGCTCGGTGAAGAAGGCGCGCTGCCTCTCGATCTACGGCGGCCGGGCCTACGAGCCGCAGATCGCCGCACTGCGCCGCGGCGTGGACATCGTGGTCGGCACGCCCGGTCGGCTGCTGGACCTGGTGCAGCAGGGCCACCTGAACCTGCGCAGCGTCTCGGTCCTCGTCTTGGACGAGGCCGACGAAATGCTTGACCTGGGCTTCCTGCCCGATATCGAGCGGATCCTGTCGGCCGTGCCGACGCAGCGGCAGACGATGCTCTTCTCGGCCACCATGCCGGCGCCGATCGTGTCGTTGGCCCGTAACTTCATGGTCCAGCCGACCCACGTACGCGCCCACGGCAACGACGAGGGCAGCACGGTCCCGCAGACCCGGCAGCTGATCTACCGGGCGCACGCGTTGGACAAGATCGAGATCCTGGCCCGAATTCTGCAGGCCCGCGAGCGCGACCTGATGATGGTGTTCTGCCGGACCAAGCGCACCGCGGCCAAGGTCGCCGAGGATCTGGAAGAGCGCGGGTTCGCCGCAGCGGCGGTGCACGGCGACCTCGGTCAGGGCGCCCGCGAGCAGGCGATGCGGGCCTTCCGCAGCGGCAAGGTCGGCGTGCTGATCGCCACCGACGTGGCCGCTCGCGGCATCGACGTCACCGGCGTCAGCCACGTCATCAACTACCAGTGCCCCGAGGACGAGAAGGTCTACGTACACCGGATCGGCCGTACCGGTCGGGCCGGCGGCGAGGGCACCGCGGTCACGTTCGTCGACTGGGACGAGATCCCCCGCTGGCAGCTGATCAACAAGGCACTGGACCTGGACTTCGACGAGCCAGTCGAGACCTACTCGCGTTCGCCGCACCTGTACGCCGACCTGGACATCCCGGCCGAAGCGACCGGGAAGCTCCCTCGCGGGCAGCGCGACCGCGCCGGCCTGGACGCCGAGCAGTTGGAGGACGTGGGCGAGACCGGCCGCGGTCACGGTAAGAAGCCGGCCCGACGCGAGCCGGAGGTTGCGGAGCGGCCGCGGCGCACCACCCCCCGGGTACGGCGCCGGACCCGCGGCGGGCAGCCGGTCGAGGGTCAGGAGGCTGCGACCGAGCCCGTAGCCGCCGAGCAGTCCGAAGCGTCGGCCGAGCGTCCCCGTCGGCGTCGTCGGCGCAGCGGCCGTGGTCGTGGCGCTGCAGCGTCGGATTCGTCCGTGGCCTCGGATTCCGAGGGCTAGGTGTGATGTCCAGGCAGGTTGGTTAGTCGGTTGATCGGGGGTTGTCCTCCGATTGCGCTGTGGGGTCGGTGGTGATTGTAGAAGTGCAGCCAGCCCGGTAGTGCTTGGCGGCGGGCGGTTTCGGAGTTGTAGAGGCGGGCGTAGGCCCAGCCGTCGGACAGGGTGCGGTGGAAGCGTTCTATTTTGCCGTTGGTTTGGGGACGGTAGGGGCGGGTGCGTTTGTGGGTGATGCCCAGTTCGGTGCAAGCCTCGCGCCAGGCGTGGGATTTGTAGGCCGAACCGTTATCGGACAGCACGCGTTCGGCTTTCACGCCGTGGTCGGCGAACCAGGCCACGGCTCGGTGCAGGACACCGATGGCGGTGTCGGCTTTTTCATCGGCGCAGATTTCGACGTAGGCCACGCGGGAGTGGTCATCGATAACGGTGTGCGCGAACGCGGTGCCGCCCAGGGCACGATAGTTCTGGCCGCGCAATCCGGTGCGGTGCGCGGTGGCCCGCCGGTTCTGCGTTCCTTTATGGCGGTCGAGGAATCGGTGCCCACCGCCGTCGGGGATGTTGCCGAACTTGGTGACATCCACGTGGATGAGCGAGCCGGGATGGTCGTGTTCGTAGCGGCGGATCGCCTCGCCGCCGGCCCGGTCGATCCGGGCGAGCCGGTTGATCCGGCACCGGGTCAATACCGCGTGCACCGTGGAGGCCGCAACGCCCAGCCGGCCGGCGATCTGCACCGGGCCGAACCGGTGCCGCCACCGCAGCCGCACGATCTGTCGCTTGAGCCGCTCGGGCGTGCGATTCGGGCTGCGGCGGGGCCGCGAGCTGCGGTCGGCCATCCCAGCTGGCCCCTCGACCAGATACCGATCAGCCCACTTGGCAGCGGTGCGCGGGGAGACCATGAACATCTTCGCCGCCGCGGCGCGGGTCCACCCCTGCTCGATGACAAGACGCGCCAGCCGCAATCGAGCACGAGGAGTCAAAGCAGCATTAGCGTGGGACACGAGGACCTCCGGTCGCTGAAGCGGTTCCTAGACAGCTCCACTTCACAACCGGGGGTCCTCACCCGTCTCAACGACAGGCCGACATCAACTCAAACCGCGACAACGTCCCTGAACATCACACCTAGTGCGCCTTCCTGCGTGACGACAGTTAGCCCCGCGGCGGCGAGTTCGGCGCGAAGAGCGGCCGGGGTGAGGTGCCGGCGGTTCGGGCGATACCAGACACCGTCGATCTGGATCGTGTCGTCGCTATCCATATTGGACACCGCTGCGTACTCGATTCCGGTGTCCGGGTTGTAGATTGCGTCCTCATACGATCGGGCTGGGTCGTACATCGCTGTGGATAGCGCGTAGTAGCCGGTCGGTTTGAGACGCTCCCGTACTCCGGCCAGCACGA
>JBEDUI010000130.1:0-55581 GCA_040414495.1 Mycobacteriales bacterium | reverse complement strand
GCTGATCGTACGGCCGTGGAAATTGCCGCCGCAGACGATGATGTTGGCCGCGTCAGCGGGTACGCCCTTGACCTGATAACCCCATTTCCGCGCTGTTTTCAGGCCGGTCTCGACCGCTTCGGCGCCGCTGTTCATCGGCAGCACCATGTCGGTGCCGCACAATTCCGCCAGCTCGGCGGTGAATTCGGCGAATTTGTTGTGATGGAACGCCCGCGAGGTCAGCGTCACCAGGCCGAGCTGGTCGATCGCGGCCCGCACCAACGCCGGATTCCGGTGGCCGAAGTTCAGGCTGGAATAGCCGGCCAGCATGTCCACATAGGACCGACCGGTGACGTCGGTGACCCAGGCGCCTTCGCCGGCCGCGATCACCACCGGCAACGGGTGGTAGTTGTGCGCCGCGTGTTCCTCGGCCGCCGCGATCATCGTCTGCACTTCGACCTCGGCGGGCCGGGCCTGGGAAATGCTCATGCGATCACCCCGCGCAGCTCCAGTGTGCAGCACTTTGGCCCGCCGCCGGCCTTGCGCAGTTCGGCCACATCGACCCCGGCCGGGACAAAGCCGCGTTCGCGCAACTGCCGCGCCAACCCGGTCGCCTGGATCGGCAGTACGACATTGCGCCCGTCGCTGACCACGTTGAGGCCGAGCACGTCGGCATCGGCCGGCGCAGCGATCAGCGCGTCGGGAAAGAGCGTACGTAACACCTGCTGGCTGCCGGGCGAGAAAGCCTCGGGCAGATAGGCGATTGTCGCCTCGTCGAGTATCGCCAACGCCGTATCGAGATGATAAAAGCGCGGGTCGACCAGGCGCAGCGAAATCACCGGCACGCCAAGGCGTTCCTGCACCTCCGAATGGCTGCGTACATCGGATCGGAAACCGTGCCCGGCCAGAATTCCGCGGCCCGTATGCAGGAAATCACCCTCGCCCTCGTTGACGAATTCCGGCTGATAAATGTCGGTAATTCCCAATGCGCGCAAAGCAACGGAATAACGTTCCGATTCCGCGCCGCGTTCGGCGTACCGGAATCGGGCCGCCACGGCCCGGCCGGCCGAGACGATCGCCGCATTGGCCGCGAACGCCATGTCCGGCAGCTCCGGATCGGCCGGCACGACCTCGACCTTGTGTCCGAGCTTTTCGTACGTGTTCTTCAACGCGTTCCACTGGGCCAGCGCCAGATCACGGTCGACCGGGCGGCGCGGGTCCATCCAGGGGTTGATCGCATATCGGACGGCAAAGAATTCCGGCGGGCACATGACGTAGTGACGGGTGCTGGCCCGCCGGGGCGTGGTGGTGGGATCTAGCGCTGGGATCGTCAACGCAAGCTCGCTTCGGACGGGCGCCCGACCGGCGCCAGGTAGTTCCAGATTAGGAACGAGCTGGTAGGGCCAGCAATGCGTGGATGCTGCTTGTCGAGCCGCATTGCTGCGTTGATCATGAATTACGCGCAATAATCCTGCGTCAGACCCCGAGATCAGTCATCGCTGAGCAAAGTGCTGAGCACGACCGTACTGCGGCTGCGTAAAACCCCAGGTTCACACCGCAATCGTTCCAAGGCTTCCTCAAGATGGCGCATGCTGCTGGTCCGTAGATGGACCAACGCGTCCGGATCGCCGGTGACCGTATAGGCGGCGACCACCTCGGGCAGTTTCCGTACCGCGGCGAGAATGTCGGCCGGCCCGGTGCGCTCGCGGCAGTAGATCTCCACGAACGCCTCGGTGGTCTGCCCGATGGCGTCCGGGTCGACGACGACGGTGAACCGGCGGATCACACCATCGGCGCGCAGTCGGTCGACGCGGCGTTTCACCGCCGTGGCCGACAATCCCACGGTCTTGCCGATCGCGGCGAAGCTGGTCCGCCCGTTCGCCGAGAGGGCGGCCAGAATTCGCTGGTCGAGCTTATCCATTGCCCGCTCCCGTCAGAGGGGTCACCACAGCGGACGGTCGAGCGAGTGCGGGAGAGGGGACTCGAACCCCTACGTCCTCTCGGACACCAGGACCTAAACCTGGCGCGGCTGCCATTACGCCACTCCCGCGTAGCTGCTGATCCTAACCACCGTGTACGCAGCGTGTCGGAACGCTCGCGCACTTGGGGAAGCGCCGTCCCGGATACGAGATCCGGGACGGCGATGTCCCACGGGCGGACGGTGCTCGCCTGCCGCTTAGCGGTCGGCCAACCGTCCCTCCGCCTTGACGAACGTCTGACCCGCTGGCGATCCAAGACCGGTCACGTCGTCGTAGCCGAATGTGGTCTGCAGGCTGGAGTCACGGTCGAAGGTCAACAAGTAAGAGCCTGCCGGGTTGGCGACCGCGACCGGCTCCTTGGTTGGGAGGATATCGCGGTACGCCTTGCCACCCAGCATGTAGAGGGTCGGGTTGGCCGAACCGATAGCGGACGGCAGGTTCTGGCTGACCAGTGCCTGCATCGCGGCGAACAGCGGGGTCGACAAGCTGGTGCCGCCGATGTCGGACTCGCTGTAGGAGCCCTGCACCGTCTCGCCGATCAGAAAACCGGTGTAGGGATCGGCATCCAGGGCCACGTCCGGGATGGTCCGGGCCGGCTTGTCGCCGTACATCCGGGAGAGCGCCACCGGCACCTTGCCCTTCTGGTACGCGGGCTGGTCGAAGACCGTGCTGGTGCCGCCGCCGGCGCCGATCGAGAACGAGCCCGGCAGCGGCTGGGTATAGGTGGCGTAGTTGCTGGTGTCGACCTCATCGAGGCTGCTGCCCCAACCGGTCTCGAACTCGTAGTTGCCGGCCGCGTCGACGCCGAGGCTGGTGCCGCCGACCGCGGTCGCGAACGGATCCGAGGCCGGGTAGCCGGGAGAGGCCTGCGGCGAGCCGATGCTCAGGTTGTCGCCGTTGTCACCGGTGGAGAAGTAGAAACCGATGCCCTCGACCGCGCCTTGCACGAAAATCGAGTGCTCCTTGGCGATGTCGGCCGCGGTGTCCTCGACCTCGATCGAGGACCAGGAATTGCTGACGATGTCGGCGGTCTGGTTCTGCACGATGTAGTTGAGTGCGTCGTCCAGGCCGGTGTCGCAGTTCTGGGCGCCGTAGTACTTGATGCTCGCGCCCGGGGCGATGGCGTGCACCGCTTCTACGTCAAGGGTTTCCTCGCCGTTCCAGCCTTCCTCGCCGCCGCAGTCGCCCTGCATGTTGAACGGCTTGAACAGCTTCTGGCTGTACTGGCCCTGGGTGAACGTGGGCTGGTCCCGGTTGGTGGCGTACTGGTTGGCGTCGGCCAGCATGGTCGGGGAGCCGTACGCGTCGGTGATCGCGATCCGTACGCCCTTGCCGTCGTTGCCGTTGGCGAGAGCGTTCTTCAGTCCGTACGCGCTCTGCAACTGGTCGGGCGAGTACCCGCAGATGTACGTCGGGTAGCTGTCCTTGCCCGAGTACGCCTGCGGCACGGTCTGGCTGTGCTGGGCCCAGTAGCCCGAGCACTGCGACGGCTTGGGTGCTTTGGCTTTGGCTTTGGCCGTCGGCTGCTTGGCCCGGGAGTGGTCCGGGGTGGCGCGGGCGCCGGTGTCCAGACCGGTGATGCCGGCGATCTGCGGCTTGACCGTGCTGGGCACGGTGGCCGCGTGCCGCGGCGCGGTGATGCGGTGGCCATTGTGGGAGAACGTGGTCAGCTCGGTGCCGAAGGCCTTGTTCACCGCGGCCACCGTGCCCGAGGCGTTGACCCAGCGGTTGCCCTGCGCCACGCCGGAGACGGTCAGGCCCTGCGACTTCAGGTACGCGCTCACGCTCTTGGCCGACTCGCTCTTGGGGGCGAACCGGGCGTTGAACTGCTGGGCCGACAGGTACCGGTGATAGAAGGGGCTCTTCGGGTCGGAGACCTGGGTGGCCAGTTGCTCGGCGGTGGCCGCATTGCGCAGTGGCAACACGACGCTGAATGAGACGGTCGCATCCGATGCCGGCTTGCCGACCACGGATGCGGATGGGGCCCAGCTCGGCGCGGTGCCGGCGACGGCGGCCTTGCTCGGTGTGGCGGCGCCGGAGGCCGTACTCGCGACCAACGCGGCCGCGGCGACCCCAGCGGCGCTCACCGCGATCAGCGCTACTGATCTGCGCACCGTGCGACGATGCATGGTTCTCCCCTCATGGGCCGAGCGACCCCGGAGGGTCGCTCGTGGTGGTATGTAGTACGTCTATCGCATCGCACCGACGATAGGCCCGGTTAGGCCGGCGTTGCGTACATTCTCGGTAAATTGCTGGTTATGGACGGGTAGGGCGTGTCCGTGAAATCCGCGGCGGGCAGGCGTTCATCTGGATCTGTCCGATGCGGACAGATCCAGTGCGCCGCCTCTGTCAGGCGCCCAGTTCCTTGCGCAGCTTGGCCACGTGACCGGTGGCCCGCACGTTGTATTGCGCGGCGAGCACCGTGCCGTTCTCGTCGATGATGAACGTCGAGCGGATCACGCCGGTCACGGTCTTGCCGTACAGCTTCTTCTCGCCGTATGCGCCGTAGGCCAGCATCGTCGCCTTGTCCGCATCCGAGAGCAGCGGGAAGGTCAGGTGCTCCTTGTCGCGGAACTTGGCCAGCTTGTCCGGGGCATCAGGGGAGATGCCGACGACCTGATAACCGGCCGCGGCCAGGTCCGCCGAATTGTCCTGGAAGTCGACGGCTTCCTTCGTACAACCCGGCGTCATCGCCGCCGGATAGAAATAGAGCACGAGCTTGTGCCCGCGCAGGGAGGACAACGACACCGGCTTCCCATCGGCGTCGGGGAGCTCGAACGGGGGAGCAGCGTCCCCAGGGGATAGTCGTGATGTCTCGCTCATGGGTGGAATCTATCTCCCATCGGCGACACTCGAACCGGCGTACCGGTGTGGACAGTTCGCCGCGGGGTGGGTACGACGCTACGGTGAGTGGATCATCGTGAATAACACGCGTGCTCGGGCGATGGGTGCTCAGAGAACGGGTGCTCGGGGGACGGCAAACCGGCCGAAGGAGGATGCGTGGCTCGGGATCCGCAGGCGATCCAGCGGGAGATCGAGGAAGCCCGCGATTCGCTGGCGTCGACATTGGACAAACTGGCCGACCGGGCCAGCCCGAAGAGCGTGGCCGGACGGGCCCGGGAGTCGCTGCTGGGAATTGTCCGCTCACCGGTCGGTATCGCCGGCGCGGGCGTGGCCGTGGCGCTGGTGACACTGCTGGTGGTACGGCGGGTACGCAGCAACTGAGCTCGGCTATGTCTCGGCTTCCCATTGGGCGGCCAGCTGGTCGGCCTCGGTGACGAATTCGCCCCGGCCCTCGTCGTCGAGGTCCTCATCAGCGGTGAGTGAGTAGCTGATCAGGATGCCGGCGTGGATGAACGCGTCCGGGTGCACCTGGTCGAGCAATTCCGGCTCGCCCAACATGCCCCGGATGAGTGCCTCGCCGACGTTCTGCGGGATGGTCTGTGCCGCGCCGGGCGAGCTGTCCCGCAGCTGCTTGACGTAGGCCGAGACGTCCTTCTGGTCCGGTGATTCCCCGAACCGGCGCCGGGCCGCCACGGTGAGCGCCGCGGCCACCACATTGGTCGTGTCGGCCGAGCCCAGTCGCTGCGCGGCGTGGGTCGGGTCGTCGTAGTCGTACTCGATGATCGTGCGGAGCACCGCCTTGCGGTCCTGGTCGTGACCTAGCCGGCGGCGGTTGAGTCGAAGTCGGTGCGGGAGCATTTTGGGGCCTCATTCGTACGGCCTCGCTGGGGCCTACCCTCAGGCACCGACTCGCGGGCGGTGCCTCCACCTCGGATCCTCGGCCGGGTTGCTCTCTTTCTACACCGGCTCGGCCGCCTGCTCGCGCAATCGCGTCCGCATCGTGGCCATGCCGCGGAAACAATGCGTTTTGACCGCCCCGGTCGTGATTCCCAACGTGGCGGCGATCTGCGTCTCGGTCAGGTCGGCGTAATAGCGCAGCGTGAGGCATTCCCGTTGCCGTCGCGGCAGGCTGCGCAGCACGCTGGTGACCCACTCGCGTTCGAGGATTTCCAACGCCCCGTACTCCGCCGACGGCGCATCCGGCATCGGCTTGGGCGCGTGCTTCTGGGCCACCAACCGGTGCCGCAGCCGGGACCGGGCCAGGTTCACGACCGTGATCCGCAGGTACGCCTCAGCCGCCCTGGGTTCGCGGATGCGCCGCCAGGAACGGTGCATCTTCACGTACGCGTCCTGCACGACCTCCTCGGCCCGACCGACGTCGTCGAGCAGCACCATCGCCAACCGGACCAGCTTGCGGTAGTGGTCCGTATACAGCTGGGTCAGGATCGTGTCCCGATCCAGATCGGTGCCGGCGGCCTCGTCCGGCACCAGCGCGACCGGTGGTTCGTACGGTTCCGGATCGCTTTCGTACGTGGGTACGAACATCTCAACCGCGGCTGACATCGACCGCTCCGCTGCGATTCGTCTGCATTGCCCAACGGTTACATCTGGCCGAACAAATCGGCACAGTCGTTCGGTGGGAACCAGCCGCCGATCGGCGGGTCAGTCTGCTGGTGTCGCGGGGGTTCGGCGAGTGGGCGGGCGAGTGTCGCTGGTGCCGGTGGAGTCGTTCACCCAGGGGACCCGAATCAGCCATCCCGATCCGAGCTGTCCGACAGTAGGCTCTTCGCTGCACCTACAGGATGCAGGAGGAAAGGAACGCGATGAGCGTACGTTTCGGTGTTTTTGTGCCGCAAGGTTGGCGGATGGACCTGGTTGAGATCGCCGACCCGGTAGAGAAATACGAAGCGATGACCGCGGTGGCCAAGGTGGCTGACGGGGGTCCGTGGGACTCGATCTGGCTATACGACCACTTCCACACCGTGCCGGAGCCGACGCAGGAAGCCGTGTTCGAATGCTGGACGGCGACCGCGACGCTGGCCCGCGACACCCAGAACGTGAACATCGGCCAGATGGTTGGCTGCAATGGTTACCGCAACCCCACGTTGTACGCGAAGATCGCCTCAACTGTGGACGTTGCCAGCAATGGCCGTCTTTACGCGGGCATTGGCGCCGGTTGGTACGAGCACGAATGGCGCGCCTACGGCTATCCGTGGCCGGAGCTGAAGGACCGCATGGGTGCGTTCCGCGAGGCGGTCGAGATCATCCATCGACTGTGGACAGAGGACGAGGTCGAGTTCAAGGGCAAGTACTACACGATCGACAAGCCGATCAACGAGCCCAAGGGCGTCCGTAAGCCGAGCCCGTCGCTGTGGATCGGTGGTGGCGGCGAGAAGGTCACGCTGAAGCTGGTCGCGCTGTACGGCGATGCCTGCAACATCGGCGGTGGCGACCCCGCGGTCATCAAGCAGAAGCTGGAAGTCCTCAAGGGACACACGGACAAGGCTGGTCGCGACTACGACTCGATCATCAAATCGACCAGCTTCAACGTATTCCCGATCGCGAAGGGCGCCGACCCGGAGAAGGCGACCGAGAAGGCCCGGGGGCGGCGTAGCTACGAGGAATTCGCCAAGAGCGCCATTGTCGGGACGGCCGACGAGATCGCCGGGAAGATCAAGGCCGCGGCCGATGCCGGCGCCGACTACATGATCGTCTACATCCCCGGTGTGGCCTACGATCACGAGCCGCTGCAGCGGTTTGCGACTGACGTAATTCCGCAGTTCTCCTGATCGTTCTTTAGCTGCGGATGCACCGCGACCCAGCGTTGTGTCGCGGTGCTGTTTTACTTCAACCGGCTGTGCTCACCCAAGCCGTGATAGCCGCCGCTGTGATAGACCAACGGCGCCGATTCGCCGGACTCGATAATCTCCAGCACCCGGCCGATCACCATGTAATGGTCGCCGACCGGAATGCGGTTCTCCAAGCCGATTCGCAGCAATACCGGAACATCGTCGAGGACCGGTTCGCCGGAGGGTAGGCGGCTCCATCGGGTCGGATGATCAAAGCGCCGAATTCCCGACGTGGCAAAGCGTTGCGCAATTGCGTGTTGATTGGCGCCGAGGAAATTGACCGCTGCTGAATGCGCGGCCTGAAAGTGGGGCCAGGTCGAGGACGTCTCAGCGATCGAGAACGAGACCAGCGGCGGATTCAGCGAGGCGGAGACCAACGAGGTCGCGGTAAATCCCACCGGACCATGGCCACAATCGGCCGTGATGACGACTATTCCGCCGGGGTGGCGGCGAAATACCTGTCGATAACTGTTCGCGTCAATTCCGTTATCGTGCAGCATCCCGTTGGGATTCAGAGTCAAGGCGGTCATCGCACGTCCCTTTTGCTTGGGTCGCTTGGGGTTGGTGCCGCGCCGGCACGTCCATGTGCGTGACGGGCATGCTGCCGGTCAAATGTCAGCGACGATTCGCTGTGCCGTGAAAACGACACGCGGCGCTGCAGATGCGCACCAGGTCCAGGTAGCGGCGAGCTACCAGCGGGACGCGATTCATACGGTAAATCGTTACATGGCCGATCTGCCTAGTCAACCGAGCCTAACCTCACATCGATACGATCGGGCTGATGGCGTGGTCCCGCAAACCGTACGTGCCGGACCATCCGAGGGCACGGTTCGCGCCGATTCCGGCCTACTCACCGCCGGGAGTCCAGCGCCGGGTACCTGCGTAGGTCAGCCGTTAAGTGCCCGCCGGGAGTGCGGCGGCGAGTGTCCGTTGCGGCCGGGACTGCTGCCGGGACTGCTCGTAACCAACCGAGGCAGCATGATCGTGAGTGGATTTGACCCCGATTTCGGCACCAAATCTACTCATGATCATGGAAATCGCCGGGGTTGCGTGAATCCGCGGACTCCCGCGAGCGCAACCAAAAGACCTGCGTGCGCAACCAAAAGACCCGCGAGCGCAATCAACAGAATTCGGTCGACGGCTCCAGGCACACCAGCCAGGATGATCCGATGACCACAGCCGAGGATCGGGCCGCGAACCGGCGGCACTGGGACCGAATAGCGGCGAATTATCAGGGCGACCACAGCGCGCAGCTGCAGGCAGCGGGCGCGGCCTGGGGCGCATGGTCGGTGCCGGAGGAGCAGGTCGGGGCGTTCGGCGAGGTGGCTGGCCGGCTCGTGCTGGAGGCCGGGTGCGGTGGCGCCGGGCTGTCGGCGGCGTTGGCTGACCGGGGTGCCCGGTGCGTTGCGGTCGATATTTCCGGCGAGCAACTGCGCCAGGCCAGAGCGCAGGTCGGCAACAGGGTCCGGCTGGTGCAGGCCAGCGTCGATCAGCTGCCGTTCGCCGCCGCGACGTTCGACCTCGTCTTTTGCGACCACGGGGGAGCCGGCTGGATCGACCCGTTGGTGTTCATCGCCGAGGCGGCCCGGGTGTTGCGGCCCGGAGGCCGGCTCGCCGCGAATACCGCATCGCCGTGGCAGCATGCGTGCGAAGACCCCGATTCAGGAATGCCGGGGCCGATGTTGCGCGAGTCGTATTTTGACCGCTGGCGGATCAGCCACGAGAGCGGCGGCGCGGTGTATTCGCGTACGTATGGCGAATGGGTACGCGCGTTACGCGCGAATGGATTCGTCATCGAGGATTTGGTCGAGCTTCGTCCTGAGGAGGACGCGAGCACCTCATTCACTTGGTACGTCGACCATGAATGGGCTCGTCGTTGGCCCTGCGAAATGCTGTGGGTCGCGACGAAATATTAATCCGCGGGCACTCCGGCGGTCGCGAATGTCATCTGCGTTCGGAGCTTGAAGCCCAACCGCTCGTACAGCCGGATCGCGGCGGTGTTGCTGGCCGCGGCGTGCAGGAACGGTGTCTCGCCCCGGCGCATGATGCCGGCCGCTATTGCCCGGACCAGCTGCCCGGCGAAGCCCTGGCCGCGGTAGGCGGGGTCGGTGCAGACGGCGCTGATCTCGGTTCCGCCCGGCACCCGCATCCGTTCCCCGGCCATCGCTACGAGCGCGCCGGCCCGGCGAATGCCGAGGTACGAGCCGAGCTGGATGGTCCGGGGTCGGAACGGCCCGGGCTCCGTACGTCGTACCAGATCGATCATCTCGGGAACGTCATCGTCGGTCAGCGGGATGATGTCGATGTCCTCGGGCGGTTCGACGGCGACGCCGATCATCTGCACCCCGTCGACTCCGCCGAGGTGGGTCCAGTTCGGCGGTATGACGACCCCGGCTCCGGCGATGAGCACTCTCTCGCCGCGACCGGCCAACCCGGCCAGGTCGTGCCACGCCCGGTCATCGGTCCAGTCGGACACGGCCGCGAACGGGGCGATGTCGGCCCGATAGCGCGCCGCCCGGCCACCGGCCTGCGCGAATCGGACATGCGGGCCGCTCAGCGCTGCCCAGACTGGATTGTCGAGAAGCTGGTCGGCCGGGCTCGTCATGCGAAGGCCAGGTCAGCGGCGAGGCGGTACGCGGTCATCGGTTACTGACCTCCGGGCTGGACGGACTCTCGACGCCCCGATCAACGTTTCGTTCGCTCGCGCACAATCCCGGTGTGTTGAACGTGACATGGCTTTCCCACCGGCTCGGCTACTCGGGAGCGCGCCGTAAAATCGCCAGCGGTACCAGTACGAATAGCGGGTGGACGATCGGTGGAACGTTGGTGGCGGCCGACCGGGCCGCTGGATGTGGCGCGTACGTTGGCGCCGCATCGGCGCGGCACCGGCGACCCGACGCACCGGATCGCGGCGGACGGCCTGCTGTGGCGCTCGTTCCGTACGCCCGATGGGCCGGGCACGTTGTGCCTCCGGGTGGTTCGCGGCGAGGGCACGGTGCACGCGCGGGCCTACGGCGACGGCGCGCAGTGGCTGCTGGACCAGGTACCCGAACTCTTGGGCGCGGCCGATGACGGCACGAAGTTCGCGCCCGAGCATCCGTTCCTGAAGGAGGCGGCGCGGCAGCTGGAGCCGGTACGGATCAGCCGCAGCGGCCGGGTTTTCGAGGCGCTGGTACCAGCGGTGCTGGAGCAGAAGGTGGTCGGCCACGAGGCACGCCGGGCCTGGCGGGTGTTGGTGCGGAAGTTCGGCGAGCGGGCGCCCGGGCCGGCTAAAGACCTGTACGTCATGCCGACGCCGGCGCAGTGGCGGCGGATCCCGTCGTGGGAGTGGCATCGGGCCGGGGTGGAGCCGGTGCGGGCCCGTACGATCATCGCCGCGGCCGAGGTAGCCGACCGGCTCGAAGGCCACGACGCGGCCGAGACCGACCGGCGGTTGCGCTCGATCCACGGGATCGGGGTGTGGACTTCGGCCGAGGTCCGCCAGCGGGCGTTGGGCGACCCGGATGCGGTGTCGGTTGGCGATTATCACCTGGCCCGGACCGTCGGCTGGACATTGATCGGCCGGATCGTCGACGACGAGGAGATGCTCGAACTGCTCGAGCCGTACGCCGGGCACCGCTACCGGGCCACCCGGCTGATCGAGTTGGCCGGCTCGCGGCCACCGGCGCGCGGGCCGCATCTGTCGGTCCGCGACTACCGCCACATTTAGCTCAGCGGAACACCATCACGTCATCGCTGGGGACGATCTGCCGGCCGAGCGGCACCAGCGACACCGGAATCAGCTTGAAATTCGCCAGCCCCAATGGAATTCCGATGATGGTCAGGCACAGCGCGATCCCCGTGGTCAGATGGCCCAGCGCCAGCCACCAGCCGGCGACGATCACCCAGATGATGTTGCCGATCACCGAGGCGGCGCCCGCGTCAGGCCGGTCAATCATCCGCCGGCCGAATGGCCAGAGCGCGAAATTGGCGATACGAAATGCCGCGAGTCCGAACGGGATCGTGATGATGAGCACGCAGCAGATGATGCCGGCAATCACGTACGCGATCGCCATCCAGATACCGCACAGGACGAGCCATATCACGTTCAGGATCAGACGCATGTCATCCATAGTGCCGCAACAACGGCCCGAGATGGCCGACTCCGGCCAGTCCGATGGCCGATTCCTGAACAACCGTGTCCGTCTACGGACTTCACGTCCGACATGGCTGATGCGTAGCGTGATGCAGGTCGGAACCCGTATACACGGTGCCCAAAGGAGTGAGCATGCTCAACAATTCGCAGGTCCAGTCCTATCAAGACAATGGTTTCCTGCTGGTAAAGGGCCTGCTGAGTAAGGATGAGGCGAGGGCGTACCGGGACGAAAGCCATGCCCTGATCGAGCGGCTGGGCAATACCCCCGACCCAACCTGGGGTAGTGCGCGGGAATTGGGCGGAATTGCCACCAAAACCCGGCTGCAGCACTGCCATGACGTGCAATTCCAATCGGCCGCGTTCAGCAAGCTGATCGTCGATGACCGGGTCACCGGCGTCATCTCCGATCTGATCGGCAGTCCGAATGTGCAGTTGCACCACACAAAGATGTTCGTCAAGCCACCGGAGCAGGGCTCGCCCTTCCCGATGCATCAGGACTATCCGTATTTTCCGCACACCAAGCATTCGATGGGCGCGGTAATTCTGCATTTCGACGACGCGCCCGAAGAAAAGGGATGCGTACGAGTGGTTCCCGGCAGCCACAAGAACGGTCCGCTGCCGCACGTGTCCGAGGGCGGTTTCCATCTGCCGCTGGATGAATGGCCGCTCTCGTCGGCGATTCCGGCCGAGGCCGAGGCCGGCGACGCATTGTTTTTCAGTTACTTTATGGTGCACGGCTCCGGTGTCAACGTCAGCTCGGAGGCGCGTACGACGCTGCTCATCCAGTACCGGGATCCCACTGACGCGCCGGCGACGGACGTGCACCACTCGCGCGGACAGGGGATGATGTTGCGCGGGATCGACCCGACCGCGGCGGCGGCCCCGAGCGTGAAGGGCATGAGTACGGCATGAGATCAGGTGCGGCGCGTGCCGATGATGGTGCGCGCCCCGCCGCGCCCCCTGGGTCCCTGGTCGATTTGAATGCCACCCCGATCGTGGTACGGATCGCCGGCCACCGCGCCGAATTCCTGAACTGGGGGTATTTCGAGGCGCGGCCATGGCGTAATTACCTGCATTCGCATTCGTTTTTCGAAACCTGTTTCGCCTTTTCCGGCAGCGGCATATTCCGTACCGGCGAGGCGGTGCACCAGGTGCGGGCCGGTGACCTTTTCATCGCCCATCCCGGCGACGTACACGAAATCGTGGCCGACGAATCCGATCCGCTCGGTATCTATTTCTGGTCCCATACGTTGCTGCCGGACGCGGCCGCCGACGCGCCGGGCGACGGCGCCGCTTTGCTGCGGGCGCTGGCCGATCCCGATGGGCCGCGAGTGTCCACTCGCACCGGTGCGATTCCCGATCTGCTTGCGCTGCTGGATCGTGAGGCCGGTGGGCATCAGGCCGGGCTGCGTGAATCGGCGGCGGCGTTGGCGACCGCGTTGGTATTCGCCACCGCCCGGGCGCTGCTCGATCCGGCCGTGGTGGTGCCCGAGGCGGTGCTGCTGCCGGGAGTGGAAGCGGTGGTCGGGCAGCGCGGTGCGGCCGCCGCCCGGGCGATGATCCGCTATCTGCACGACAACTACGAACGCGATGTGCGCGTACGTGAGGTCGCCGCCCAGGTGCACATGAGCGAACGTCACGCCAGCCGGCTGTTCCGGCAGGCCACCGGTGCGCCGATCCGCGCCTACCTGCAGCGGTTGCGCCTGGACGTTGCCGCGACGCTGTTGGCCGAGCGTGAGCTGTCGGTGAAGGAGATCGCACATGCGTGTGGTTATCCGGATGTTCGGCATTTCACCACGGCATTCCGGGTGCAGCACGGGATGACGCCGGCCGCATTCCGCCAGCACAATGGCACGCGGTTTACCGACCCGGCTCGGCAATAGGTTTACGCCGGCTGTGGCGTCAGTTCTTGAATTCGCCACGGCGATCCGTAAGCGGTGAGCAGGTCGAGAAAGGGCCCCGCGGCAAAGGCTTCCGGGCCCAACACGCCGACGCCGTGCCAGGTCCCGGTGGCCAGCAATTCCATGGCCAGCACCGGACCCAGCGCGGTCTGCCAGACAACGGCCTGGGCACCGTATTCGGCCATCGACCATTCGTTGTCGACCACGTGGTAGAGGTAGCTGGAGCGTGGTTGCCCGTCCGTACCGGTGCCGCGCACCCACGTTCCGGCGCAAGTCTTGCCGGTCATCTTGTCACCCAGCGTCGCCGGGTCGGGCAGGCATGCGGCGACCACATCGCGCGGAGCCACATCGACACCGCCCACCTGAACCGGTGTGGTGGCGTCGAGGCCGAGCTTGTGCAACGTGCGCAGTACGTCGATGAATTCGGCGCCGAGCCCGTACTTGAACGTCACCCGCCGCGCCTTGACCCACCGCGGCACCAGCAACACCTCTTCGTGCTCGACGTTCACGCATTCGACCGGGCCGATTCCCTCGGGAAAGTCGAACAACTCCGGCTCGCTGAACGGTTCGGTGGTGAACCAACCTCGCCCGGCCTCGTAAATCACCGGCGGATTGAGGCATTCCTCGATTGTTGTCCAGATCGAGAACGTCGGCGCGAACGCGTAACCGGCGACCTCGAGGTTGGCGCCGTCCCGGACACCGACCTCGTCGATATCGGTGAAGAGATGGTCGGCGGCATACCGGGCGAAGACATCGGAAAGCCCGGGTTCTACGCCGATTCCGACCAACGCCAATCGGTCGGCCGCACGCCAGGCCTCCTGCATAGCGAACTGTTCGTCGCCGAGTTTGATCCCACACCGGGCATACGGCGCCGCACTGTCCTGATGCGACAGTGACATGGCCATATCCAGATAATTCGTCCTGGCGGTCAGGGCGGCGCGGAACAGCGGCATCACGAACCGCGGATCGGTGGCATTGACCAGCACATCGCAGCGGTGCTCGGTCAGTAGCGCCGCCACGGCGGCCTCGTCGCGGGCGTCGATCGAGGTGGCGTGGAAACGACCGTCCTGTGTGGCCAGTGCCGCGCGCTGGGCGCGGCCGGCGTCGTAATCGGCGATCAGCACTTCCTCGAAGAACGAGCGACGGGCGGCGATCAAGGCAATGGCCGAGCCGACCCCGCCCGCTCCCACCAACAGCACACGCATCGCAACAACCTCCCCCGATGACCGTTTCGCTACTGAAAACGTAACAGAACTTGATCCGATCGACTGAAAGCCTTGTGAAATTGGTGTACGACTGCGATAAACGCAATAAGCGCTGTTGATTGCCGCACCACCGCGTCGGCTCCGGTGAGTTGGCTGTGGGGTTGCGCCGGCGGTGAGGAGCTGATTATGACCACGGCGTCCTACCCTTCGGGTGCAGAATCCAGCGGGCCGACCTCGCTCGGTGAGGTCCGCGACAAAGGTCTGAAAAACGGCTGTCTGGGCCTTGTGTCCTCAGTGGTCATCGGCGTCGCGTCGACCGCACCGGCCTATAGTCTCGCCGCCACGCTGGGGTTTGTCGTCGCGGTCGTCGGTCCACAGTCGCCGATCATCGTAATTCTGGCCTTTGTGCCTATTCTTTTCATTGCCGTGGGATACCGGGAGTTGAACCGGCGCGAGCCAGACTGCGGCACCACGTTCACCTGGGCGACAAAGGCATTCGGCTCATATACCGGCTGGCTCGGGGGATGGGGCATTGTCGCCGCCGACATCCTGGTCATGGCCAGCCTGGCCCAGGTCGCCGGGCAGTACGGCTTCCTGCTGTTCGGTGCGGATGGCATCGGCAGCAACCCGACCAGCTTCTGGGTGCTGTTGGTGGGCTGTCTGTGGATGGTCGTCATGACCTGGATTTGCTACCGGGGTATCGAGTTGTCGGCGAACCTGCAGAAGGTGCTGCTCTCGATCGAGATCACCATGCTGGCGGTCTTCGCCGTCGTCGCCTTGATCCGGGTTTACACCGGACACGGCGCCAGCACGTCGGTGCACGCATCCTGGTCGTGGTTCAACCCGACCGCGCTGCCCTCGTTCAGCGCGTTCTCGCAGGGCATTCTGCTGATGATCTTCATCTACTGGGGCTGGGATTCCGCGGTCTCGGTGAATGAGGAAACCGCCGACCGGGAACGGACTCCGGGTCGCGCGGCCGTACTGTCCACAGTGATCCTGTTGGTGACCTACGCGCTGGTGACCGTGGCTGCGCAGTCGTTCGCCGGCATCGGCGCCAGCGGTATCGGGTTGAACAACGCCAACAACTCCGGCGACGTGATTTCGGTGCTCGGGCACGCGGTCTTCGGCAACTCCACCACTGGTGACGTGTTCACCAAGCTGCTCATTCTGATGGTGTTGAGCTCGGCCGCCGCCTCGACCCAGACCACGATCCTGCCGACCGCCCGTACCACGCTGTCGATGGCGGTGTACAAGGCGATTCCCCGGGTGTTCGCGCGGGTTCACCCGCGTTATCTGACGCCGACCTGGTCGACGATCGGCATGGGCGGAATCTCGCTCGTGGTTTACATCGTGATGAACTACCTGTCCAGCGGGAATGTCATCGCCGACTCGGTCTCCGCGATCGGCCTGATGATCGCTTTCTACTACGGCCTCACCGGTTATGCGTGCTTCTGGTATTACCGGCACGATTTACGTGATTCGGCCCGGGATCTGTTCTACAAGGGCATCATTCCGCTGCTGGGCGGAATAATGCTGACGCTGGCGCTGATCCGGACCGTGTACGACGACTGGCACCCCGATTTCGGCTTCACGTCGTGGCTGATGCCGTTCTGGCCGCACTGGCACATTGGCGGCATATTCATTCTCGGCGTGGGCAGCATGATCGTCGGTGTGATCCTGATGCTGATCTACCGTGCGCTACGGCCACCGTTCTTCCTCGGTGAGGTGCTGAACGCCAATACACCCGTGCTGGCGCCGGAGGACGCGGCAGTGCCCACAGTGGACACCGCGGAGGTGCCGGCAGTCGAAACCGCTAACCCAGATAGCTCATCACGTGCTTGATGCGGGTGTAGTCCTCCAGGCCGTACAGCGACAGATCCTTGCCGTGCCCGGAGTCTTTGAAGCCGCCATGTGGCATTTCGGCCACCAGCGGGATGTGGCAGTTGATCCACACGCAACCGAAGTCGAGCCGCCGGCTCATCCGCATGGCTCGCCCGTGATCTCGGGTCCACACCGAGGAGGCCAGGCCGTACGGAACGCCGTTCGCACACCGTACGGCTTCGTCCTCGTCCTCGAACCGCTGCACCGTGATGACCGGGCCGAATACCTCGTTCTGGCTGATCTCGTCCTGCTGCAGTACCTCGGAAACCACGGTCGGGGCGTAGAAATAGCCGCGATCGCCGACCGTGGCGCCACCGGCACTGACCTTGGCGTGGTCGGGCAGTCGGTCGACGAAACCGCGCACCCGGTCGAGTTGGTTCGCGTTGTTCAGCGGACCGTAGGCGGCCTCCACATTGGACGGTGGCCCGGTGATGGTCTGCTGGGCCTGCTCGGCCAGAGCGGCGACGAGGTCCTCGTACGCCCGCGCGCCGGCCAGTACCCGGGTCGCGGCGGTACAGTCCTGGCCGGCGTTGAAATAGCCGGCGCCCGCGATGCCTTCGGCGGTGGCGGCGATATCAGCGTCGTCGAATACGACGACCGGTGCCTTGCCGCCGAGTTCGAGGTGCACCCGCTTCAGACCGGCGGCGGCGGCCACCTCACGGCCGGCGCGCACGCTGCCGGTGATCGAAACCATGGCCGGTGTGTCGTGCGAAACCAGGGCCCGGCCGGTGTCCCGGTCGCCGGTAATAACGTTGAAAACGCCCGGTGGCAGGAATTCCTGCATTATTTCGGCCATACGTACAGTTGTCACCGGCGTGGTGTCCGACGGCTTCAACACGACGGTATTGCCGGCGGCCAGAGCCGGAGCCCATTTCCAGACCGCCATCATCATCGGGTAATTCCACGGCGTCACCTGTGCGCAGACGCCCAACGGCTCGCGGCGTACGAACGAGGTGCAGTCCGCCATGTACTCGCCGGCGGAAAGTCCGGACAGGCACCGCGCGGCGCCGGCGAAAAACCGGATCTGATCGATCATCGGCGGCAGTTCCTCGCTGCGGGTCAAGCCGATCGGCTTTCCGGTGTTCAGCGATTCGGCTTCGACCAATTCCTCGCCGTGCGCCTCGATGGCATCGGCGATCCGGAACAGGGCGAGGCTGCGTTCGCTCGGCGTGGTCGAGCCCCACGTTTCGAACGCGGCCGCCGCCGCGGCCATGGCACGGTCCACATCGGCCGGACCCGAGCGCGGCGCGGTGCCGATCGACTCGGCGGTGGATGGATCGATGATGTCGGAACTGGCGCCGTCCGCGGCCGGCAATGCCTGTCCGTCAACGATGTTCTGCAGCGTCACGGTCATCGGGGAACCTCCCGAAGGCACCAGGGAGCCGCCCGAGCGCCCCCCAACGCCCGGACGGCTGATACAGACGAGATTCGCAGACGCTTTACTTGATCGCAAGCGATTCCGCAGAAAATAACGTTCAAGATCACTGATTCTGTAGGGATTTGCTACGATCGATACGTGAATCAGCTGCCCGTAGCCTCCCGCGATAGCCATTCCCTTCTGGACGATGTCGCAAAGCGCATCATCGAGGCACTGCAGCACGACGGTCGGCGCTCATACGCCTCGATCGCCAGCAGTGTCGGGCTCTCCGAGGCGGCCGTCAGGCAGCGGGTGGCCCGGCTGACAGAGGCCGGAATCATGCAGATCGTGGCGGTCACCAACCCGCTGACCCTCGGATTCCGTCGTCAGGCGTTAATCGGGGTGCGGGCCGATGGTGATTTGCGCAAGGTGGCTGACGAGCTCGCGGAGCTGGCCGAGGTGGATTACGTCGTCATCACGGCCGGTTCGTTCGACATCATTTGCGAGGTGGTGTGTGAGGACGACGAGCATTTGCTGCGCGTCCTCAACGACGGGGTGCGGACGATCGACGGGGTGCACGACACCGAAACGTTGGTCTATCTGCACCTGACCAAGCAGACATATTCATGGGGAACGCGATGAGCATTATCTCCGACGGCGCGGCGCTTTCCAGCAGCGCGCGTGATCACCTGTGGATGCATTTCAGCCGAATGTCGGCGTATCAGAGCAACCCGGTCCCGGTCATAGTCCGGGGTCAGGGTCCTTACGTATGGGATGCCGACGGGCGACGTTATCTGGACGGTCTGTCCGGTCTTTTCGTGGTGCAGGCCGGCCACGGGCGGGAGGAACTCGCCCAAGCCGCGTACAAACAAGCCAGCGAACTCGCCTATTTTCCACTGTGGTCGTACGCCCATCCCAAAGCGATCGAACTGGCCGAGCGGCTGGCCACACTGACTCCGGGCGACCTCAATCGGGTCTTTTTCACCACCGGCGGCGGGGAAGCCGTCGAGAGCGCGTGGAAGCTGGCCCGGCAGTATTTCAAACTGCAGGGGAAACCGAACAAACACAAGGTCATCAGCCGCGCCGTCGCCTATCACGGCACGACGATGGGCGCTCTGTCGTTGACCGGAATTCCGGACGTGAAAAAGGATTTCGAACCGTTGGTGCCCACCGCGCTCCGGGTGCCGAACACGAACTTCTACCGCGCCCCGGAGCACGGTGACGATCCGGTTGAATTCGGTCGCTGGGCGGCCGACCAGATCGAGGCGGCGATTGTGATGGAGGGACCGGACACCGTCGCCGCGTTCTTCCTCGAACCGGTGCAGAATTCCGGCGGCTGCATTCCGCCGCCACCCGGGTATTTCCAGCGGGTACGGGAGATCTGCGACCGGTACGACGTACTGTTCGTCTCCGATGAGGTGATCTGCGCCTTCGGCCGGTTAGGTCATTATTTCGGTTCGCTGCGGTACGACTATGTGCCCGACATGATCACCTGCGCCAAGGGGCTCACGTCCGGGTATTCACCGATCGGCGCGATGGTAGCGAGCGATCGGGTGATGGAGCCATTCTTGGTCGGCACCAACACTTTCTCCCACGGTGTCACGTTTGGTGGGCACCCGGTTTCGGCCGCCGTGGCGTTGGCCAATCTCGATCTGTTCGAACGGGAGAAGCTGTGCGAACACGTGCGGTCGGCCGAGGCCGGATTCCGCGCCACGTTGGAAAAGCTGAGTGATTTGCCCATTGTCGGCGACGTCCGCGGTGACGGATTCTTCTACGGCATCGAGTTGGTGAAGGACAAGGCGACCAAGGAGACATTCAACGCGGACGAATGTGAGTCGCTGCTGCGCGGTTTCCTGTCCAAGCGGTTGTTCGAGGCCGGGCTGTACTGCCGGGCCGACGACCGCGGCGATCCGGTCGTGCAGTTGGCGCCGCCGTTGGTCTGCGAGCAGTCGCATTTCGAGGAGATGGAACAGATTCTGCGGACGGTATTAACCGAGGCTTGGACCCGTATTTAAGCGGGCTTGTCCGGCTCCGGTCAGTCCGGTGTGGAGGCGATGCGATCGGCTACCATGGCGACCGTTGTGAAATGGATTTCACAGGTCGTTCGAGAGGTCCGTCGCATGCCCACTTCAATGCCGACTGCAGCGCCGACTTCTTGGCCGGTTCTGACCCGCTACGACGCCGCTCATCTGCGCCGGATTGCCCTGCCGCTAGGGGGAATCGGCACCGGAACGGTGAGCCTCGGCGGTCGCGGTGACCTACGCGACTGGGAGGTGATGAACCGGCCGGCGAAGGGTTATACGCCCGCGCGGGCGTTTTTCGCGTTGCGGACCGAGACCGGCGGCACGGTCACGACCCGTGCGTTGGAAGGCCCGATCGACCCGGCCGATTATCAGGGCGGGCACGGCTCGCCGGTGGCGAATCACGGCCTGCCGCGTTTCCGGCACGCGAGTTTCGAGGTCGCCTATCCGCTCGGGCAGGTCGTGCTGGCCGATCCGGATGTACCGCTGCAGGTGCGGTTGCAGGCATTCAACCCGTTGCTGCCCACCGATGCGAATTCCAGCGGAATTCCCGGCGCCGTGCTGCGGTACGTACTGCACAATCCCACCGACGCGCCCATCACCGCCACCGTATGCGGCAGCCTGCCGAACTTCATCGGCCACGACGGCAGCAACGGCGCGGCGACCGGCGGACGCAACGAATTGCGGACGACCGGTGCGTTGCATGGCGTGTACCTGGCCAGCGACGGTGTCGAGCCGACGGCCGAGCAGTGGGGAACGATGGCGCTGGCCGCGGTGAGCACCGACGGCGACGAAGTGAGCGCCCGTACCACCTGGCTGGAGGCGAACTGGGGGACCAGCCTGCTGGATTTCTGGGATGACCTGGTCGAGGACGGCCGGATCGACAACCCGACCCGGGCCGAGGCGCAGCCGACCGCCTCGCTGGCGCTGAGCCGGACCGTTCCGCCCGGTGGCGAGACCGCCGTAACCTTCCTGCTGACTTGGCATTTCCCCAACCGGATCGCGTGGGAAAATAACGAGACGATCGGCAATTACTACGCGACCGTGTGGCCGGATGCCTGGGCGGTCGCGGTCGAATTAGCCGAACGGGGCGCGGAATTGGAGGCCGGCACGGTCGAATTCGTCTCGGCCGTCTGTGCCAGCGATATCCCGAGTCCGGTGTTGGATGCGGCACTGTCCAATATCAGCACGTTGCGGACCCAGACCGCTTTCCGTACTCCCGACGGACGGTTCTTCGGCTGGGAAGGATGCAGCGACCGGGTCGGCAGCTGTCACGGCAGTTGTACGCACGTGTGGAATTACGAGCCGGCAACGGCGCATTTGTTCGGGGAATTGGCCCGCAGTATGCGCGAGGTCGAATTCGGTCACGCCACCGACGAGAACGGCTTGATGAGCTTCCGGGTCGGGCTGCCGCTGCCGGAGAATGCCCAGGAATGGCGGCTGGCCGCCGCCGACGGGCAGATGGGTTGCCTGATAAAGCTCTACCGGGAATGGCGGCTGTCCGGCGACGATGAGATGCTGCGGTCGCTGTGGCCGGCGGCCCGGCGGGCGTTGGAATTCTGCTGGATTCCCGGTGGCTGGGACGCCGATCAGGACGGCGTCATGGAAGGCTGCCAACACGACACCAACGACGTAGAATTCTATGGACCGAATCCGCACATCGGTTGCTGGTACCTGGGCGCGCTGCGGGCCGGCGCCGAACTGGCCGGATATCTGGGCGACACCGAATTCGCCGGACACTGCGCCGATTTGTTCGACCGCGGTTCGAAGTGGATGGACGACAATTTGTTCAACGGCCGCTGGTATGAGCAACACATTGTTGGTGTGGAGAATGCCGACGCGATCGCGCCCGGGCTGCGGCACGAGGAAATGGGCGCCCGCGATGTGTCCGAACCGGACCTGCAGATCGGGCCCGGCTGTCTGGCTGATCAACTTGTCGGGGAGGCGGCGGCGGGAATCGCCGGGCTGGGCCTGCTGCTCGATCCCGACCACGCCGGCACCGCGCTGGACAGCGTGCTCACGTACAACCGGATCAGCGGTCTGCACGGGCATTTCAACCATATGCGTACGTACGCTTTGGGCGATGAGACCGCGCTGTTGGTCTGCACGTATCCCGACGGTGGGCGGCCGAAAAACCCGTTCCCCTATGCGAACGAGGTCTGGACCGGGCTGGAATACAGCGCGGCGATCGGGCTGGTCCAGCACGGGCGGCGCGCGGAGGCTGAGCAGGTGGTGCGCGACCTGCGTGATCGCTACGACGGCTGGCGGCGTAGTCCGTTCGACGAGGCCGAATGCGGGCACCATTATGCGCGGGCGATGGCATCCTGGGGGGTGCTGTTGGCCTGGACCGGATTTGGGTACGAGGCGCGGACCGGGTCGCTGCAATTGCGCCGGCAGGAGGGCGCGCGGTGGTTCTTCTCGACCGGAAACGCCTGGGGTGTTGCGATGCAGGAGAACGGGCACGTTCGGATCGAGGTCGGCGGTGGCACGCTGTTGCTGCGGCAGGTCGAATTGACCGGTCTCGGTACGTTGTCGCTGCCCGAGCCAGTGACGCTGACGGCCGGAAAATCAGTCACGCTGACCGGGACTCTTGAATAGACCCCGCGCTCGCGCCGCCGCCTCGCCCGCCGCGAAGTTGCTCATGCAAAATTGGTCCGTCGGATCGGCGTGCCGCGCGCCATTTCCGCATGGTCAACAATGTGGCGGTGTTGATTCGAGCGGCTGGTCCGGCCGATCTGGCGGCGAGCGTGGCCGCGTTGGCGCTGGTGCACGAGGCGGACGGTTATCCGGTGCGGTGGCCGGCCGACCCTCGCGCCTGGCTGAGCGTGTCGCCGGCGTTGGGCGTGTGGGTCGCGCAGGACGGTCCCGAGGTGGTCGGTCACGTTGCGCTCGTGGCGGCTCGGGATGACGTGCCGGCCGCGCTGGCGGCTGCGGCTGGCGAGCGGGAAATCGCCTATGTGGCAAGGCTTTTCGTCGTACCCTCGGCGCGCGGGCAGGGGCTGGCCAGGCGGTTGCTCGACACGGCGGCCGGTGCGGCGCGGGCGGCCGGACTCGTCCCGGCCCTGGACGTGGTCGACGACGGGGTCGCGGCGATCCGGTTGTACGAGCGGGCCGGATGGCGGCGACTGGGCAGCGCCCGGGCCGATTGGCGCATGGCCAACGGCGAACCGGCGCTGGTGCATTACTACCTGGCTCCGTAATCACCGCCGTGACTTTTGGCTGCGGGCGGCTCTGTGTTTCTGGCTTCGAGTGGCACCCCGGGCATGATCGTGATGGCTTTCGTATTCGGATCGTTGACGTACGACATCATGATCACGAAAGTCTGCCCGCGGAAGCTACCTACCAGGCGTTCTGGCTCAGCTGACCATGATCGTGAGTGGATTTGGTCCCGAAATCCGTAGCAAATCTACTCACGATCAAGGAAATCGGGGCGAGGGCGGCGCCGGATGTGGAGTGAGTGTGGGCGGCGCCGGGTGCATGAAAACCGGAGCGAGGGCGGATCTTGGGGCGAGGACGGCGCCGGGTATGTGAAACCCGAGCCAGGGCGGCTTTCGGGGCGAGGGCGGCGCCGGGTATGTGAAACCCGAGCCAGGGCGGCTTTTGGGGCGAGGGCGGCGCCGGATTTGTGACCGCGGCGGGCAACCCACCAAGCAGCCGCAGCCGAATGCGATTATTCGCGGGTGCCGCCAAGGTACGCCAGGACTGCCAGCACCCGCCGGTTGTCATCGTCCGACGGTGCGAGACCCAATTTCCCAAAAATGCTGGCCGTATGTTTCCCGACCGCACCTTCGCTGACGTGCAACCGCTGCGAAATCGCCGCGTTGGAACGCCCCTCGGCCATCAATGAAAGCACATCCCGTTCCCGTGGCGTCAACGCGGCCAACGGCTCATCGGCCGCATTTCCGGTCAGCAGCTTGGAAATTACCTCCGGGTCCATCACGGTGCCGCCGGCCATCACCCGGTGCAACGCGTCCATGAACTGCGAGGCATTGAGCACCCGGTCCTTCAACAAATAGCCAACCCCGCCGGAACCATCGGCCAGCAATTCCCGCGCGTACAACTGCTCAACGTGCTGCGACAGCACCAGAATCGGCAACCCGGGCTTCTGCTGACGCGCCACCAACGCCGCCTGCAACCCTTCGTCGGTGAACGTCGGTGGCAGCCGTACGTCCACCACCGCGACATCGGGCTCGTACTCGGCCAGCGCCGAAACCAGATCAGGCCCCGTCTCCACCGCCGCGACCACCTCGAACCCATGCGCGGCCAGCAGATGGGTCATCCCGTCCCGGAGGAGGTAGAGGTCCTCGGCGAGGACAACGCGCACGGCAGCTCCATTCTCAACACCGTCGGGCCGCCCGGCGGACTCGATACGGACAACGTGCCCTCGAATGTACCGAGCCGCCGCCGTACTCCGGCCAATCCGCTGCCGCGCGTCGGGTCGGCGCCGCCCCGGCCGTCGTCGCGGACCACAATTCGCAGCACCCCGTCCGCATGCCGCAGTGTCACCCAGGCATGAGCGGCGCCGGCGTGCTTGGCGACATTGGTCAGCGACTCGGCGACGGCGAAGTACGCACACGCCTCGATCGGCGGCTCGGCCCGCCCGGGCACGTCCACGCTCACCTCGACCGGCAGCGGGGTGTCCAACGCCAGCGCCCGTACCGCGTCGCCCAGCCCGCGTTCGGCCAGTACGGGCGGATGGATACCCCGAACCAGCGAACGCAATTCGGCCAGCGCTTGGGCCGACGCGTCCTGGATCTGCGTCACCAGCGCCTTGGCCGCTTCCGGGTCGCGATCAATCAGCGCTTCTACTGCACCAAGCTTGAGCCCCATCGCCACCAGCCGGGCCTGCGCGCCGTCATGCAGATTGCGTTCGATCCGGCGCAGTTCGGCCGCCTGCGCGGTGGTGGCCTCCTCCAGCGATTCGGTCAGCCGCTGTAGCCGGCGCCCGAGCCAGGTGAGCTTGGTCGGTCGCAGCAGCAGCGCGCTCCACCGGGTATGCAGCTCGAGTAGGTACGGCGCGAGCACAAAGCCGGCCAGCACGATCAACAGCCCGATCGGTACGGCGACCCAGGCCGCGCCCGCCGAGCCGAGCTGAACCGGCCCGTACCAGCCCATGCCCGCGTCGGTCAGCGGCCGCCAGGTCCACGGCATGCTCAGCCCGAGCAGGCCGTACCCGATGAGTCCGGCCGGCAGCAGGCACAGGATCACCCCGACCACCGGCTCGCAGACCAGCCACAGCACGTCGCGCCAGGTGCCCGGATCCCGCCCGACCCAGGTCACGTTCAACGACCACCAGGCGACCCACTTGTACTTGTGGTAGTCGTGCCCGGTCCAGTACCAGCCGTGCGGTACCCGTTGCAGCTGCGGCTTCTGGAAGTACGGCGAGGGGATGTCCCGGTTGTTCCAGCGCATCGCCAGCGCCCGGCGTCGCCGGGCCAGCGTGCGGGCGCTCACGCAGACCAGGCACAGCGCCGGAAACGTGAACGATCCGATCCAGGAAATGTTCGAGAGAATGGCGAGTATGAGCAGCGCGCTCACCGCGCTGCCCGCGACGGCGAAGCCGCCGAGCGCTATGCCGCGGCCCACCGCCTGTAGCCGGTTGATCAGAGCGGGCATTTCGTCGGCCGCCTCGATTCGCACCGGACCAGTGTGACCGAAGAATGCCGGTGCTGGCATTACACCTGCGTGCCGGGTCGGGGGTTGAGCTAGCCCTACCCCGGTTGTGGCCCCAGATGGATTCAACGGAAGCCCGCCGCTGCCTAGCGTTTCTGGCATGACACAAACGCCTGCCATCGCCATAGCCGGCCTGGTGACCCGCTATGGCGACGTGACCGCGGTCGACCACGTCGACCTGACAATCCATCGTGGACAGACGGTGGCCCTGCTCGGCCCGAACGGGGCCGGCAAGAGCACGACCGTGAAGAACCTGTTGGGCGTATTGCGGCCGGACGACGGGGAGGTCCGGGTATTCGGCCAGCCGCCTCGCGCCGCCATTCGGGCCGGCCATATCGCCGCCATGCAGCAGGATGGCGGCCTGATGGAGGGTGTGACGGTACGGGAATTGCTGGAATTCGCCCGCGGCCTGTACCGCCGTCCGATGGCGCCGGACGAAGTGGTCGACACCGCCGGGTTGGCCTCTTTCCTGGACCGGCGCGCCGATGGGCTTTCCGGTGGCCAGGTGCAACGGGTGCACTTTGCCCTGGCCCTGGCTGGAAACCCCGACATTCTGGTATTGGACGAGCCGACCGCAGCCATGGATGTCGAATCACGGCGGGCGTTCTGGGCCACGATGCGGGGCTTTGCCAGCGCGGGACGGACGATTCTTTTTGCCACGCATTACCTGGAGGAGGCCGATGCGGTCGCCGACCGGGTGATTGTGATGGCCCGGGGCAAGGTCGTCTCGGACGGTTCGGTCACCGCGCTCAAGGCCGGGGTGGGGGTGCGGCTCGTACGTTTCACCATCGGGGGCGAGCCGACCGCTGGTCTGGCCGAATTGCCTGGCGTGCAGTCGATCGAGCGGCACGGTGACTCGATCGCGTTGCGTACCACCGATGCCGAAGCCACCGTACGGGCGCTGTTCGCGACCCGTACACACGTGCCCGATCTCGAGGTGAGCGGCGCCAGCCTCGAAGAGGCCTTCATCGCCCTGACCGCATAAATTCTCGACCTCATAAATTCTCGAGGGAGAACATTCCGATGCCTGGCTATTTGAAGCTGCAATTGCTGGCAATCCTGCGTAACAAGCGGTATTTAATTGTCACCGTCGCCCTGCCGCTGCTGTTGTATATCGCGATCACGCTGTCGATCCACGGTTCGGATTCACACAAGTACGCGGTCGCGTATCTCTCGTCGATGTCGGTATTCGGCATGATGGGCTGCGTTCTGTTGACGACCGGCCCGGCGATCGCGAACGAACGCAAGACCGGTTGGCTGCGCCAGTTGCGGTTGATGCCGCTGTCGGACCGAGCCGTGTTCGGCGGCAAGATCGCGGCCGCGATGGCGATGGCGTTGCCGGCACTGATCGCGGTCGCGTTGGCCGCGCGGTTCGTCAAGGGCGTGCATCTGGGTACGGGGCACTGGATCGAGTTGGTGCTGGCGGTGTGGCTGGGCGCGATTCCGTTCGCCGCGATCGGCGTATTCATCGGTTATCTGCTGGACGGGGAGAGCGCGCGGATGGCCTCGGCGTTGCTGCACTCGGCGTTGGCGTTCCTGGGTGGTCTGTATTTCCCGGTAACGTCGGGCGGAATGCATACGGTCATGGAGGTCACCCCGTCGTACCGGGTCTATCAGCTGGGGTCGAATGTGCTGCACCACCAGAGCCTGAGCCTGGCCGCGATCGGCATTCTGGCCGCGTACGCGGTGGCCTTTTCCGGACTCGCCACGATGCGCATTCGACGGGCCGGTGGGCTGAGCACATAAGGTTTGTCGCGGGGAGTCCGACCCTAGGTTGCGGGTAGACGCTAGGCTGACCGGGAGGTGATGCGCCATGGGTTGCGAGGTGTCCTGGTTCGCCGCGCTGTGCGATGACGACTATGAGTTCTTGGGGGTCACCGACCCCGGGTTGCAGTCCAGTTGGGAACACTGCCGCGGTATCGCATTGGCGGCCGAGGAACGCGGATTCGACAATATTCTGCTGCCCTCGGGCTACACGATGGGGATCGACTCGATCGCCTTCGCCGCCGGCATGGCAACGCAGCTGCGGCGGTCCCAGATGCTGGTTGCGGCCCGGATGGGGGAGATGTACCCGCCGCAGTTGGCCCGCCAGCTCGCCACCATCGACCAGATGCTCGGCGGCCGGTTGACCATCAACATCATTTCCTCGGACCTGCCCGGACAACAGCTGGAATCGGCGCCGCGATATCAGCGCACGTTGGAATACATGCAAGTTCTCCGGGCGCTGCTGAACGGCGAGTCGATTGATTTTCACGGTGAATTCGTCGACCTGACGTTGGATCCGCCGCGGATCGCTCCCACCGTCGGGGGTTGCCCACCGCTGTATTTCGGTGGCATCTCGGAAAACGCCCGCGACGTGGCCGCCCGCGCCGCCGACGTATTTCTCATGTGGCCGGACACGGTGGACGGTGTGGCCAAGGTTCTGGACGATATGCGTGCCCGGGCCGCGAAATACGACCGCACGCTGCGGTTCGGATACCGGGTGCACGTCATCGTGCGGGAAACCGAGAGCGAGGCCAAGGCCGCGGCCCGTCGCCTGGTGTCCAAACTGGACCCGGAGACCGGAAAGGCGATCATCGGTCGCTCGCTCGACACGAGGTCGGTCGGCATGGCCCGGCAGACCGAATTGCGCAGCGGCGCCGACGACGAGGGATACGTCGAAGAGAACCTGTGGACCGGCATCGGCCGGGCCCGTTCCGGCGCTGGCGCGGCCATTGTCGGCGACCCGGACCAGGTGCTGGCCAAGCTGCGGGCCTACCAGGCGGTCGGCATGGAGGCGTTCATCCTCTCGGGCTATCCGCACGCGACCGAGGCCGATTTGTTCGCTCGGTACGTACTGCCCAAGCTCGATCACGCCCCGCTCTACCAGCGGGTCTGACTTTCGACGATCAGCCGGGTCGGGGCGACCTGCAGCGGTTCGGGCAGCCGCAGCGGCTCCGTACCCGGCGTGATCGAACCAAGAATCGCCGGCCTTTTCGCGCCGGTCGTTCCCTCGATCGTGCCAGGTAGACCGTGCAGACTCAAAAAACCCAACACCGCGAACGCGCACGCTTCCTTGGCCTGCGCCGAAATTCCGAAGTCATCCACAGTGGACACGATCGTAGGCGCGCTGCGCATGCGAATTCGACCCATCAACACCGGATTTCGTACACCGCCGCCAGCCACGACGATTTCCGTTATCCCGTAATGCTTACAGGCACCGGCCACCAGCACCGCGGTCAGCTCGGTCAGCGTGGTGATCAGGTCGTTGGCCCCGACCGGATCCAGGTGGGCCAGCTTCGCGGCGACGTAGCCGGCGTGGAATAGCTCCTTGCCCGTCGATTTCGGCGCTGGGCGGGCGTAATACGGCTCGGCCAGCAGCGCCTGCAACAGATCCGAGCGGACCACACCCCGGTCAGCCCAGGCGCCGTCGGTGTCCATCCGCTCGGCGCCCTCGGTCAATTCGGCCACCGCCGCGTCGATCAGCGCATTGGCCGGGCCGAGGTCGTACGCGATGACCCCATCGTGGGTTCGTACGGTCAGGTTGGCGATCCCGCCCAGGTTCAGCGCGGCCCGGCGCGGTGCGTCGGAGAGAATCAGCAGATCGTCGAACATCGGCACCAGCGGCGCGCCCTGACCGCCGAGCGCGATATCCGCGGTACGCAGGTCGGATACGACCGGAAGCCCCGTGGCGGCGGCGATCCAGCCCGGCGCACCCAGTTGCAACGTGCCGCGGGCGGTCCCGCCGTCGACCCAGTGGAACACCGTCTGCCCGTGCGATACGACCAGGTCGGCGGCGCCGTCGGCGAGCCCGTCCACCGCCTGCCGGGCCACCTCGCCGAACAGCTGCCCGAGCCGGGTATCCAGCTGGCACACCTGCTCCATCGACGTGGCGGCCGGGGGCAGGGCAGCGGCGATATCGGCCCGTAGATCGGCCGGAATGGGGACGCTCAACAGTCCGAGGTCGGTCGCGTGTAAGACCGTGCCCTCCATCGTCAGATCCAGCACCGCGGCATCCACCGCGTCGTAGGACGTACCGCTGATCATCCCGACGACCCGCATCCAGCACCCTCCCCGATCCAGGTGACAATACCCGTATCAATGGCTCCGCTCCCAAGTCGCTCCGCACGGCATCAATGGCTCCGCTCCAGAGTCGCTCCGCACGGCTATCTTCGACTTCTGGCGATGTCCGTGCCGTATTGCCCGATATCCCGCCGGCTTACCGGATCGATTTCGTCGGTGGGCTGTGTTAGAACCATCCGCGTCCATCGGGCAGGTCCTTTTTCTGCCTCATTCGTCGAGTTGCGGAGGACTCTTGTGACCGCTGACCAGTCCGAGTTCACGGTCGCGGGCCGGTTTCAGTCCAATCGGACCGGCCCGGTCCGCTGGATCCTGTCGCATCAGCTGCGCAACAAGGGATATCTGGTCGGATTTCTCGGCGGCTCGCTCGGCATGGTCGTGCTCAATACGTCGATCCCGACGCTAACCGGGAAGGCGTTCGACACCGTGCTCGGCCACGGCGATCGCACCGGCCGGCTCACCACGATCGTGATCGTCCTGTTGGTGGTCGTGCTGCTGCGGGGCGTGCTGGATATCGTGGCCCGGCTCAGCACCGCGCTGTTGGCGCAGCGGATGGAACGGGACGCCCGCGACGAGCTGTACGTCAGCCTGCTCGGCAAGAGCCAGACGTTCCACAACCGCCAGCGCGTGGGCGATCTGATGGCGCGCACCGCCAATGACGTACGGCAGCTGAATTTCATGATCAATCCCGGAGCCGACCTCGTCGTCGACTCGATGTTGCAGGGCATTGTGCCGTTGGTGTTCATCGGGTTCATCGATCCGCAGCTATTGCTGTCGCCCGGACTGCTCGCGATCGGGTTCGTCATTTCGTTGCGTTATTACATGCGGCGGTTGGCGCCGGTCTCGACCCAGATGCGCGAGCAGTTCGGCGATCTGAACGCGGTGTTGAACGAGGCCGTACGCGGTATCGAGGTCGTGAAGGTGACGGCGCAGGAACCGCAGGAATTACGGAAGTTCATCGCGGGCGCCCGGCGGTACCGGAATTCCTTCGTCCGGCAGGGCGTTGTGCAGGCCCGATACCTGCCGACCCTGCTGCTGGCGTTGGCGACCGCGGGCGCGCTGCTGCACGGCCTTTATCTGCATTCGCACGGGCAGCTGACGATCGGTCAGTTGGTGGCGTACCTCGGGCTGATGTCGATGCTCGGCTTCCCGATGGGAATGTCGAGTTTTACGTTCTCGATCCTGCAGCTCGGGGTGGTCAGCGCCGGTCGGATCCTGCGCGTCATGGAGGAACAGACCGAGCTGGACCAGAACCCGTCCGGTCACCAGGACCGGATCAAGGGCGAGATCGTGTTCGAGAATGTCAGCTTCGGATACGGGGACAAGCCGGTGCTGCGAGATTTGTCGTTCCGGGTCGAGCCGGGGCAGACGGTCGCGATCGTCGGTGAGACCGGCGCGGGCAAGAGCAGCTTGACCCACCTGGTCAACCGGATCAACGATGTCGACTCCGGTCGCATACTCCTGGACGGCGTGGACGTACGGGACTGGAACCTCGATTCGCTCCGTTCACAGATCTCCACGATCGAGCAGGACATCGTGCTGTTCTCCCGTTCGGTGGCCGAGAACATCGCGTTTTCGCTCGGTCAACGGGTCGACCGGGATGCGGTCATCGCGGCGGCGGTTGATGCGCAGGCCGATGAGTTCATCCGCGAGCTCGAGGACGGATACGACACAGTCATCGGGGAGCGCGGCGTCACATTGTCCGGTGGTCAGCGGCAGCGGTTGGCGATCGCGCGGGCGTTGCTCACCGATCCCGGGATTCTCATCCTGGACGACTCGACCAGCGCGATCGATTCCGCCACCGAGGATGAGATCCAAAAGGCGATCCGCCGTATTCTCACCGGCCGGACGACATTGTTGATCACCCACCGGTTATCGCAGATCCGCTGGGCCGACAAGGTGTTGTTGTTACGCCGCGGCGAATTGGTCGATGCCGGCAGCCACGACGAATTGTTGGCCCGCTGCTCGTTGTACCGGCGGATTTTCGCGCATTATGACGAGGTCGACATGCCCGGCTCAGATGGCGACGCTGGCCCCGTGAGGCGACAGCGAGTGAGCATCGTAGCGAGTGAAGCGAGTGAGGAGCGGAGCGAGCGCGGAGCCGAGCAATCAGATATGGCTGAGGAGGTCTGACGTGGGCTTCATTATGGACGGCCTCGATGCCGAGGATTACGACCGGATTTACGGCGACCGAGTGCTGTTCGGCCGCATCATGAGCTATTTCCGGCCAGCGGCGGCCGCGATGGTCCTGGTCGCCACGATGATCGTGCTGACCTCGCTGATGCAGTCAGCGGTCCCGATCATCACCAGCTGGGGAATCGACCGGATCGTCAAGGAAACCTCGGCCCGTAATATCGCGATTTTGTCGGTGGCGATTCTGCTGGCCGGTGTGCTGGGCTGGGTTTTCAACTATATCCGTCAGGTGTACAGCGCCCGCGTGGTCGGCGACGTCGTGCTCAAATTGCGGGAGGACGCGTTTTCCGCCGTACTGCGGCGGGATCTGGCCTTTTACGACGAGACGCCGACCGGTCGGGTGGTCAGCCGGGTGACGTCCGATACCGAGGATTTCGCCAACGTCGTCACGCTCACGATGAACCTGCTTTCCCAGGTGCTATTGGTTGTCGTGATCACCTTGCTGCTGTTCGCCCGGGACGTTTGGCTGGCCCTGATGACCTTGGCGATCACGCCGATCGTCGTGGCGATGGCGCTGCTGTTCCGGCGTATCGCGCGGGACAGCACCCGGCGATCGCAGCGCTCGCTGGCCCGGGTCAACGCCAACGTGCAGGAGACGATGGGCGGCATCGCGGTCGCCAAGAATTTCCGCCAGGAAGGCACGCTGTACGAAGAATTCGTACCGATCAACCAGCAGAACTACCGGGTGACGCTGCGACAGGGATTTGTCTTCAATTCGATTTTTCCGTTGCTGCTGTTCGTTGCCGGCCTGGGTACCGTGCTGCTGGTCGCTGTTGGCGGGCACCGAGTGCTCTCCGGTGGCCTGTCGGCCGGTGACTGGTATTTGTTTCTGCAGAGCGTGGCGCTGTTCTGGTTCCCGTTGACCTCGATCGCCTCGTTCTGGTCGCAGTTCCAACAGGGGTTGGCCGCGGCTGAACGGGTTTTCGCGTTGATCGACGCGCCGGCGCAGGTCGTGCAGCACGACTCGGCCCCGGTGGGCCGGCTGACCGGACAGATCGAATTCCGGGACGTGGAGTTCGGGTATTCACGGCACGAGCGGGTGCTCGATGGGTTCAACCTGACCGTGGCCGCGGGCGAGACGGTGGCGCTGGTCGGGCACACCGGGGCGGGCAAATCGACGTTGGGCAAGCTGCTGACCCGGTTCTACGAATTCTCCGGCGGCCGCATTCTGCTGGATGGGCGGGATATCCGGTCGTTTGATCTATCCGAATACCGTCGTCAGCTCGGCGTGGTCCCGCAGACGCCGTTCCTGTTCTCCGGGACGGTCGCGGAGAATATCGGCTACCCCCGGCCGGATGCGAGCCCGGACGAGATCGCCGCCGCGGCGGCGGCCGTGGGCGGCGGGGATTGGCTCGAGTCGTTGCCCGACGGGTTGGCGACGGAGGTCGGCGAGCACGGCAAGGCACTCTCGATGGGGCAACGGCAGTTGGTCGCGTTGGCCCGCATGCTGGTGCAGGATCCGGCCATCGTGATCCTGGATGAGGCAACCGCGAGCGTCGACCCGTTGACCGAGGCGCAGATCCAGGAAGGGCTGGACGTGGTGTTGGCGCAGCGGACCTCCGTGGTGATCGCGCACCGGCTCTCGACCATCGAGCACGCCGACCGGATCGTGGTGCTGCGCAAGGGCCGGATCGTCGAGCAGGGCGATCACGCCACGCTCATGCGGGCCGGCGGTGAATACTGCGACGTCTACAACGCCTATTTCCGGCATCAATCCCCGGATTACCTGGCCGGCACCGGATTCGTCCCGGTCCGCTCGCCCTCACCCGACCCGGCCTGACCTCACCCGACCCGGCCTAGCCAACCACCGACCCGGCCTGGCCTCACCCGACCCGGCCTAACCCGATATTCCGGGCAGCCTCACCGCGCGTTGGCACCAGATGCAGTCCACGCCGCTGCCTTCGCTTGTTGATCATGGAGTTACCGACATTTTCCTCGGCGTGTCGCCGGCGTGTCGCGCAGCTAACTTCATGATCAACAAAATTCCCGGGGGCCGGCGGGGCCGGCGGGCTGGCAGCTGGGCGGGGGAGCGGCTGGCGGCGAGCGTGCTGCGGGATGGGCGAGCGGCTGGCGGCGAGCGTGTTGCGGGATGGGGGATCGGCCGGCGGAGCGGGGAGCAACGGTGCGCTAGGTGTCGCGTCGGGGCGGGTTGACGTACCAGTTGAGCACCGCGATCGCCGTGCCGGCAGGCACCAGAACCCACAGCCACCACGGGTAGACCCACTGGAAAGCGCTGACGCAGACCAGCGCCCAGATGCCGAAGTTCATCAGGCTGATGGTCGCCCAGATGATCGTGAGGATGCGCAGCGCCTGGCGGCCCTTGCTCACACCGGATTTCGGCGCCACTGAGGGAACGATCGGCGGTGTCGGCAGCACGGCATGCGGGGCGAGGGGCAGGTCATTGGTCAGCACCTCCAACTCGGCGCGGGTGGTCGCGGCCCAGGCCGTAGCGGTACGAACGTCGAACTCGTCGAGGGTCAGGCGGCCTTCGACGTAGGCCCGCCGGATCCGCTCGGCGGCCGCTTCCCGGTCGGTGTCGCTGGCCCGGATTCGAGCGGCCGGGCCGAGGTCGGTCACCGCATTCCGCAACGCGGCAATCGGGTCGCCCTCGGGCATCTTGGGGCTCTGCATGGCTCGGTCCTTTCCGCTAGTGCGCGTTATCAGGGTCGCCCGCCCACACACCGCCGTCACTGGTCGTAACCCCCGACCGGTGGTGGGGTTAACCCCACTGCCTGCAGCCGATTTCGGAATACAGAAACCACAGAATTGTCGCGACGTCGCCATATAGCATCGTATTTTCTCGGTAGAACAGAACCTGATTCCGTCGCGGAGCGCGCTATGCATCGGGTATTTCGACGAGAGGTATTTCCGGTTGCCGAGGTTCCGGTGGCGGCACAGTTGCTCGATCCGGTGGGAGTCGTCGCCCCGCACGGCCACGATTTCCTCGAGATCGCCATTGTTGTACGAGGTTCGGCCACACACGTGTCCGGTTCCGGTCGGCACCGATTGCGTCCCGGGTCGGCGTTGATTGTCCGACCCGGCGCCTGGCACGGATACGAGGACTGCCAGGAACTGGCCGTACACAATGTGTACGTCGGGCCGGAACTCTTTCACCGTGAGCTGTCCTGGGTCCGCGAGGATGGCCAGTTGGGGCCGGCGTTGTGGCCGTCAGGAGAGGCCGGCCGGCGAATCTTCCAGCTCACCCCGATGTCGCTGGATCGGCTGCGCGGGTGGGCCGAAGCCTTGCAGGGCAGCACAAAAGCCGGGACGGCCTGGTGGCTGGGCCACCTGCTGTTGGTGCTGAACGAAATCGCCGGCTGCGGTCGGGATGACGTGGCCGGCAGCCGGGGCCGGGCCACCCACCGCGCGGTCCTGAACGCGGCCAAGCTGCTGGAGGACAACCTGGACCGGCCGTGGTCGCTGGCCGAGTTGGCCCGCGCGGTCAACCTGGCGCCGTCATATCTCATCCGCCTTTTCACCGCCCAGGCCGGAATTCCGCCGTTGGCCTATCTGACCCGGTTACGGTCCGAGCGGGCCGCCGGAATGCTGATCGAAACGGATCTGCCGATCGCCACTATCGGTGGCTATGTGGGCTGGCACGATCCGAATTACATGAGCCGGCGGTTCCGCGCCTGTTTTGGCCTCAGCCCCAGCCAATACCGGGCGCAGTTCCAGCGATAATTGAAGATCCACTGTGGAATATCGCGCCGCCCGCGTACGGACAGTAGCGATATCGCATAAGGCGATCAGGAGCGTGACCGTATCCGGACCGAGCCGGGTGATCCGGCCGGATCTGCACCTAAACTGCCGTGACGGTGCAGCACACAGGGGAGGCAGGAATGCTGACCGACGAGCAGGTTGCGCAATTTCAGGCCGACGGCTTCGTCAAAGGCGGCCGGGTGCTCGATGACGCCCAGGTCGACGAACTGCGCGCGGAGGTCGAGCGCGTCATCGCCCAGCGCGACCGCACGGATCTGCCGCAACCAGTGCAGCTGGCCAATCTGGGCGGCGAGGACCGGCCGGTGTGGCAGATCGTCAACATCTGGCAGGCCAGCACGCCGTTCTCCCAGCTGATCCACAATCCCCAGATCACCGAGGAGATCGCGCAGCTGACCAAGGCGACCGAGCTGCGGATCTGGCACGACCAGATCCAGTACAAGCCGGCGCAGCAGGGCGGCACCAACCATTGGCACCAGGACGCTCCACTGTGGCCGGTGCTGCGCCCCGACACGCAGGTGACGGCCTGGGTGGCGCTCGATGACGTGGACGAGTCGAACGGCTGCATGAGCATGGTGCCCGGCTCGTACGCCTGGGGCGACCACATGGATTTCCTGCGCACGCAGGAGTCTGGTTTCACGTTGCCGGACGAATTCGAGGGTCATCCGGTGCGGATCGTCAGCCGGCCGGTGGCCAAGGGCGAGGTGCACTACCACCACGCGCTGACCTGGCATGGCTCGCACGACAACACCAGCGGCCGGCCCCGGCGCGCGATCGCCATTCACCTGATGGCTGACGACACCCGGTTCGAGGCCGGCGGTCAGCACATCATGAAGCAGTTCGTCACCGTGACCGACGGCGCCAAGCTTGAGGGCGACGCTTTTCCGGTGGTGTACGAGAAATCAGCCTGACCCGACATCGTGCACGGCGGGTAAGCGGCCGCGGCGAATAAGCCGCGGATGCGGGTCGGAATTGCTGCGTACGGTAACCAGATACGCGACACAAGCCCGGCTATTTCGCCGTTTCGCTGTGCAACTCGACTCGACTGCGGTGAGATGGATACGTGAAAATTCCTGCGGACAGCCGCGTACTGTTCATCGGCGACAGCATCACCGACTGCGGTCGGGACCGCGATAACGGCAGCGATCTGGGGCATGGATATCCGCTGTTCGTTGCGGGCCTGTACACCGCCGCGCATCCCAATGCCAACGTGGAGTTCATCAACCGAGGCCGCAGCGGCGATCGCGCACGTGATCTGCGTGATCGGTGGGCCGAGGATTGCGTCAAGGTTGAGCCCGACGTCGTGTCGATCATGATCGGTATCAACGACACGTGGCGTCGCTACGACGAGGGCGAGATCACGTCGCTGCAGGATTACGAGCGGGATTACCGCGAGATCCTGTGCCAGACCCGCGACATCGTCGGCGCGCAGCTGGTGCTGATTGAACCTTTTCTGCTGCCGGTGCGTTCGGCCCAGCACGAATGGCGGGCCGACCTGGATCCGCGTATTGCCGCCGTCCGGCGCCTGGCGCTGGAATTCGGCACCGCGCTGGTGACCGCGGATGGCGCGATGGCGAGCGCGGCCGCGGCCAGCAGCGCGGAGATCTGGTGCGCCGACGGCGTCCATCCCACCCCGGCCGGGCACGCCCTGCTGGCGCGGCAATGGTTGGCCGTGATCGACGCCGCCTGAGTCCAAGGCGGAGCCGCTCGGATTTGCAGGGCGCAACCGAGCTTTCAGCGGTCCACAGTGGACTGTCCACACCGGGACAGCGCGGCGAACGGCGCTGTCCCGGGGCAGACTTTCAGCTGGCGCGGGCCCGTTCGAGTACGTCGGCGATCCGAACGCGAGCCCCGGTCGTGGCCGATTCGATCGCGCCGTAGACCATGGCAAGGCTGAGGATGTTCTCTGATGCCTCACCCATCGGCGTTTCGCCCGTACGCAAGGCGTGGACGAACAGCCGCAGCGCGCCGCCGATGCCCTGCCCGGGCGCCTGCGGCGGATCGGTCGCCGCGATCTCTTCCTGTACGAGCTGCAGTTGCGGGTCGGATTCGCCGTCCCAGCTGGCACTTCCGTGCCGGCCACTGACCCGCCAGTTGCTGTTCCACGCCGTCTGCAGGCCCTCGCTACACCACGAACCGGTGTAGATGTACCGAATTCCGCCGCTCATCTCGAATATCGCGGTCGAGGCGGCGTCGCCGGCGTACCAACTCCAGTCCGGGTTGTATTCCTCGCAATACACCGCGACCGGTTCGGCGTCGAGCAGAAAACGAGCCGCATCGAAGTTGTGGATCGCCATGTCCAACAACAATGGGTGATCCATCGCGTCCCGGAATCCGCCGAAATGCGGTGCCTTGAAGAATTCGTGCGTCAAAATGCCGACGCCACCCAGCCGCTGCGCGTACGCCTTGAGCGTGAACAGATGCTGCTCGTATCGCCGGCTCTGACTGACCATGAACAACTGCCCGGTCTCGCGGGCCACCTCGACCAGGCTGGCCGCCTCGGCCATATTGGCGGCCATCGGCTTCTCGCCCAACACCGGCAATCCCAGCCGCAGCGCCTGCACCGTCACCGGGTGATGCGCCTCCGGCACGGTCACGTCGACCACGAAGTCGGCGTCCACCTGCGCCACCATCGCGGCCAAATCCGAGCCGACCGGAATTCCGGTCAACCCGAGGGTTTCCAATGCGGACTGCGCCGTCGTGGTATTGAGGTCGACCACGCCGGCCAACTCGACCTCATCCGAGCTGGATACGTTACGCAGCCAGCCCCGGCCCATTCCGCCGGCGCCGACTACCACCGCCCGCAGTGGCCGGTCACCAGGAATTCGCGCGAATGTCGCCACCGGAATCACTCGTACCAATTCAGCGCGGACTTCTGCAGCTTCGGCACCGATCGCTCGGCCAGCTCCGGCGTGGCCCACTTGACCCCGTTCGCGATGACCTTGCGCACGTCGGGATGGTGGTACACCGGAAAGGCCTGGTCGCCCGGGCTGAAATAAAAGATCTTGCCGCGACCACGGCGGAATGTGCAGCCGCTGCGGAAAACCTCGCCGCCGCTGAACGAGCTGATGAAAATGAGTTCGTCCGGCACCGGAATGTCGAAGAATTCGCCGTACATTTCCTGCTGCGGAATGATGATCGGATCCGGGATTCCCTCGGCGATTGGGTGCGACGGATTGATCGTCCACACCAGCTCGCGGTCCTCCTGGCTGCGCCAGCGCAGCGAGCAGGTCGTGCCCATGAGCGTGCGGAAGATCTTCGAGAAGTGCCCGGAGTGCAGGACGAGGAGGCCCATTCCGGCCAGCACCCGCTGCTGCACCCGTTCCACGACCTCGTCGCTGACCTTGCCGTGGGCCATGTGACCCCACCAGGTCAGCACGTCGGTCTCGTCGAGGACCTCGTCGGTCAGCCCGTGCTCGGGGTCGTCCAGAGTCGCGGTGCGGATCGTCGCGCCGGAGCCGAGGTTCTCGGCAATGCCGGCGGCAATCGCACCGTGGATGCCTTCGGGATAGCGCTTGGCGACAGCCTCCTCGACCTGCTCGTGTTGGCCTTCGTTCCAGACGGTGACCCGGATCGGGTGCCGCGATTCATCTACGCTCATTACCGCTCTCGTCCCTCGCATTCGGTTACCTGATACGCCGGCGTTCAGCGGCGACCCGGACAGTACCGCCCGTAAGGGCTTCCGGCGGTGGCCGAAATCGGCTGGCCAGAATCGCCCGTCGGAACGGATCGAATCGCTTCGATTTCCGCAGTAATACCTCGGTTCGGTTGATGTGTATGGACTAAAACACACCACCGCTACCTGGGTGTCAAGGCTTGTCCGCGCTGCCGTGGCCGCTGTGGCCGGAACCGGAACGGGTCTGGCTGCGTATCGGCCGAATTCGTGGCAGGGTGCGGGAGATGCCTGGGGACGAGCTGGTGTGGTACGTCAGTTACGGCTCGAATCTCTGCGCCGACCGGTTTGCCTGCTATCTCGCCGGAGGCACTCCACCCGGTGCCGCCCGTAACCACATTGGCTGTACCGATCCGACACCGCCGCGCCGCTCGGTTCCGGTCTGGCTGCCGGGCGGTATCTATTTCGCGCTCACCTCGACGGTGTGGGGTGGCGGAATGGCGTTCTACGATCCGAGCCTGCCCGGAACGGCCGCGGCGCGGGCCTATCTGATCAGCGCGGCCCAATTCGCGGACGTGCTGGCGCAGGAAATGCATCGGCAGCCGGGCCTCGGGTTCGACCTGGCCACGGCGCTGGCCACCGGTCGGTTGCAGTTGGGCCCTGGTCGGTACGAGACCGTGTTGTGCGTGGGCGAGCGGGACGGCTATCCGCTGCTGACGTTCACCGCGCCGTGGTCGGCGGCCGACGTCACTCATACGCCGCCATCGTCGGCTTATCTGAGCATGCTCGCGGCCGGGCTGCGGGAGGCGCACGGCTGGGCGGACAATCAGGTCGCGGCCTATCTGACGCGTGCGAGCGCGGAGCAGTGATCCTCGCGGCGACCGCATTGCGCCGGGCTGAAATGGGATCGGGACCGACCGGTCGTATCCCCAGACCGCCAAACGGCGGCGTTTTCGGAAGTTTGCTGCCCGTTTCCACCGGTTCTGGCCAGTCGGCATTGAGACGTGCTGCCCGGTGCTGAGAGCTGTATCACCCCTCATATAATTGCGTTAAGTAACTATTTTTTGTTAGCGTTCCTCAGTATTTGGCGGGGAATGATGGTGCCCGGGTGGCGCCAGAATGGAGAGACGGTGGCGACAGCGCCGCAGACGCTGGTCGGGCAGCCGACGGCGAAGCGGGACCGCCGGCAGCGGTCAGTTGAAGAGCTCGGGCCACGCTACAAATGGGTGGCTCTATCCAACACGACGCTGGGCATGTTGATCGCGACGATCAACTCCTCGATCGTGCTTATTGCGTTGCCAGACATTTTCAAGGGCATCAAGATCAACCCCCTCGACTCGAGCAATACCAGCTATCTGCTGTGGATGATGATGGGGTTCCTCGTCGTCACCGCGGTGCTGGTGGTCAGCTTCGGCCGACTCGGGGACATGTACGGGCGGGCCCGGATGTACAACATGGGCTTCGCCGTTTTCACGGTTGCTTCGGTATTTCTGGCCGCGACCTGGTTCGACGGCAGCAGTGCGGCCTTGTGGCTGATTGGCTGGCGCGTCGTGCAGGGCGTCGGCGGCGCCTTCCTGATGGCGAATTCCTCGGCGATTCTCACCGACGTATTTCCGGCCAACCAACGCGGTCTGGCCCTGGGCATCAACGGCGTCGCGGCGATCGCGGGTTCGTTTCTCGGTCTGGTGATCGGCGGTGTGCTCGCTCCGGTGGACTGGAACCTGATCTTCCTGGTTTCGGTGCCGTTCGGCGTGCTCGGCACGATTTGGGCGTACCTCAAACTGCACGACACCGGTGTCCGGCAGCACGCCAAAATGGACTGGTGGGGGAACATCACGTTCGCCATCGGCCTGATCGCGGTGTTGGTCGGCATCACGTACGGAATTCAGCCCTACGCGTCATATTCCATGGGCTGGAGAAACCCGTGGGTCCTGGCTGCGTTGATCGGCGGCGGGGTGGTGTTGTTGGCCTTTGTCATCATCGAGACAAAGGTTGCTAACCCGCTGTTCAACCTGTCGCTGTTCAAAATCCGCTCGTTCACCTTCGGCAATATCGCGAACCTGACCGCGTCGCTGGGACGCGGTGGTCTGCAGTTCATTCTGATCATCTGGTTGCAGGGCATCTGGTTGCCGCAGCACGGATACAGCTTTGACCGCACGCCGTTGTGGGCCGGTATCTATATGCTGCCGCTCACCATCGGCTTCCTGCTCGCGGCGCCGGCGGCCGGTACGATTTCCGACCGGTTGGGCACTCGCTGGTTCGCCACCGCCGGGCTCGTGATCACCGCGGGGACATTCGTGCTGTTGATCATTCTGCCGGTCAACTTCAATTACTGGCCGTTCGCCGGAATTCTGCTGCTCAACGGTGTGGGTATGGGCCTGTTCGCGGCGCCCAACCGGGCCGAGGTGATGAACAGCCTGCCCGGCAATTCCCGCGGGTCCGGCGCCGGCATGATGACGACGTTCCAGAACGCCGCCATGGTGCTCTCGATCGGTATTTTCTTCAGCCTGATCATCGCCGGTCTGTCCCGTAACCTGCCCAGCGCGATGGACCACGGCTTGGTGGCGCACGGTGTGTCGGCGAGCCAGGCGAATCAGGTCGCGCACCTGCCGGCGGTCGCCGTGCTGTTCGCCGCATTCCTCGGCTACAACCCGATCCAGCAGCTGTTGGGCGGGCACGTCTCGTCGTTGTCGGCCAACCAGGTCGACTTCCTGACCGGTCGCAGCTTCTTCCCGCACCTGATCTCCGGACCGTTCTCCGACGGCCTCACCGTCGCGTTCTGGTTCGCGATCATCGCCTGCCTCATTGGCGCGATCGCCTCGTTCCTGTGTGGACCGTCGAAGAAGAAGGCGACCGAGTCGCTGGGGGCGGAGCTGGCCAGCGTGGCCGCGGACGTTGGTGAGGGCCCGGCCGAATTGGTCGAGCCGGTCGTTTCTGAGCCGGCGCTGTCCGCGGCTCAGCCAGTCGCCGAGCCGGTACTGGCCGAGCCGGTGAAGGTCGTGCCGCCGACGCGGCACCGGGCGACTGAGACGATGTTGGTCGGGTCCATTGTGGACGCTGACGGTCGGGCGCTGACCAAAGCCGTGGTGACGGTGACCGAGCCGGGTGGTGCTCAGGCTCGGCGGGCGCAGGTCGGTGCCGACGGTCGCTATTCGGTGGCCGGGTTGCCTGCGGGCAACTACACGCTCATCGTTATCGCGCCCGGTTATGCGCCGCAGGCGATGACGGTGACGATCGGTACGTCGGCCACGGTCAGCCATGATTTCCACCTGATCGGCGCGGGTGTCCTCGCCGGACAGGTCCGGACGGCCGGCACCGCGACCGGTGCGCCGGATGCGACCGTGGTCATCACGGACGCGCACGGCGAGGTCATCGGTACGACCACCGCCGACGAGAGCGGCGAATTCCGGATGGAGGGTCTGCTCGGCGGCCCGGTGACGGTGACCGCGCAGGCGCCGGGACATCGGCCGGCGGTGACCACAGTGGACATCCAGCCCGGCCGGACGGTTGGGGCGGCCCTGGCAGTGCAGCCCATCGGTGGTTTGTGCGGTCGGGTCACCGCGCAGGACGGCGGCGCTATTGCCGATGTGACGGTCGCGTTGATCGCCGAGGACGGGGAAATCGCCGGTACCGCGACGACCGATGAGAAGGGTCGGTACGAGGTCGCCAACCTTCTCGGCGGTGATTACACGGTGGTCGCCACGACCTACGAGACCGGGACCGTGAACTTCTCGGTCAACGGCGCCGACGTCAACGTCGATATCGAGTTGGGCAGCGCGGATGTGACCCAGGCCGCGCCGAAAGCACAGTAGTTCGTCATTAATCGACATCGCCGCGGAGTCCTTGCGACTCCGCGGCGATTGTGTTTTTCCTTTACGGCCAGGCTGTGCCACCGGTGAAATCGGAATTCAGCGCGGCGTTGATCGGGGTGATCAGAGCGGTGCTGGTGGTGATGAAACCCAGCTCGCGGTTCTTGTTCCAGGAGGCGTTGGAGAAGTTCTGCGAGCCGACGTCGACGACCGCATTGCTGGTGTCGTAGTCGGCGACGATCGCCTTGGCGTGGATATAGAGCGACGCGGTGTACGCGTACGTGTGCACCTGCACGCCAGCTACTTTGAGCGCGTCGAATTCGGTGGCGTAGTCATTGTTGTCATTGGTCATCGTGACCTGGACGCTCACGCCGCGCTTGGCCGCGTTCTCCAACGCTGTGGTGACCGTCGGGTACGCCATTTCCTCGTTCTCGATATTGAGGCTCTTGGTCGCGGCGTTGAACGTCTTTTCGACCGCGTTCACGTCGAGAGAATTGTTCTCGATCACCGCGAAATCCCGGCTCGTCGAATAGTACTGGCTGGTGAGGTTTCCGGTCATGATCGCCACGGTCGCGTCATCGACCACAATGGACTTCTCGTGGGTGGCGGCGTAGCTCGGGGAGGCCCACACCACCGAAACGCCGTGGCTGTGCAGGTAGTTGTACGCGGTCGTGTTATTCGACTTTTCCAGGTTCTGATCCAGGATCACACCCGGACCTTCACGTCACGGGCGGCGGCATTCGCCAGGTCGGTCCTGTTCGGCGGTGGTGTCGGTCATCTCGTACATGGTCATGTCGATCGTGCTTTTGGCCGAATTGATGAAGTCGTAGATCGGCGTGTAACCGTCCGTCGGCTCGGTGCTCTGCTTAGTGGCCGCGTTTTCTCCGGCCGCGCTCCGGCAACCCGCAGGCCGTGTATTGGCAATCCCATCGAAACGTGGTGTTGGGCGGGCTGGGATACGACTGTCGGGTTCATCAGTCTGTCATCGGAGGTACGAGGCTGTGTCAATTCTTCGCAGGTCCATGGACCGCCGGACTGTTCTGCGGGCTGCTCCGGGTGGAATCGCTGGAATCGCTGTCGCCGGGCTGCTGGCTCCGGCCGCAAATGCGGCGCCCGCGCTGGTCCGAAGTGGACGCCCGTCCCTGACCCACGGCCTGCAGTCCGGCGATGTGAGCACCGGCAGCGCGACCGTGTGGACCCGGGCCGACCGGGCCGCCCGGATGATGGTCGAGGTGAGCACCCGCCCGGATTTCCGCAATGCGGTCAAGGTCCCCGGCGCCGTATTGGGACCGGAGAGCGATTTCACCGGCAAGACCGTATTGCCGTTCCTGCCGGCCGGCCAGGATATCTATTACCGGGTCACGCCGGTCGACCCGCACGACCCGACGCTGGCCGGCGAGCCGCAGACCGGGCAGTTGCGTACGGTGCCGCGTGGCCGCAAGGACGTGTCGTTCCTGTGGTCCGGCGACCTGGCCGGCCAGGGCTGGGGCATCGACACCTCGCGCGGTGGATTCCGTATCTTCAAGGCGATGCGGGAACTCGACGCCGATTTCTACATCTGCAACGGCGACAACATCTACGCCGACGACCCGATCGAGGCCGAGGTCCCGCTGCCGGACGGTACGACCTGGCACAACCTCGTGACCGAGGAAAAGTCCAAGGTGGCCGAGACCCTCGATGAATATCGTGGTCAGTACAAATACAACCTGATGGATGACAATCTGCGTGCCTTCTACGGCGGTATTGCGCAGATCCAGCAGTGGGACGACCACGAGACACACAACAATTGGTATCCGGGCGAGATCCTGGACGACCCGCTCTACACCGAGAAGCGGGTGGACGTGCTGAAATTCCGGGGCCGTCAGGCCTGGCACGAATACACGCCGATTTCCCCGCAATACGATGCGGAGAACCGGATCTACCGGGTGCAGCACCACGGTCCACTGTTGGACGTGTTCGTGCTGGACATGCGCTGGTATCGCGACGCCAACTCCACCGACAAGCAGACGTTCAATGATGGCGGCATTCTCGGCACCGAGCAGGCGGCCTGGCTCAAGCGCGAACTGGCCGCGTCCACGGCGACCTGGAAGGTGATTTCCAACGACATGCCGCTGGCGTTGGTGGTTACCGACACCACGCAAGGACAGCCGAACTTCGAGGCCGTGTCGCAGGGCGACCCGGGTCAGCCGCTGGGCCGGGAAATCCAGATCGCGGAAATCCTCAGCTTCATCAAGCACCAGAGCATTAAGAACGTCGTATGGGTCACCACCGATGTGCACTACACCGCGGCACATTACTTCCACCCGGATCGGGCCGCCTACAAGGACTTTGACCCGTTCTGGCAGTTCGTCACCGGGCCGCTGCACTCCGGCGCGTTTCCGGCTGACGCGGTGGATGCGACCTTCGGCCCGGAACAGGTGTTCCTCAAGGCTTCCAGCGACCCGAATGGTTCTTCGCCGGCCACGGAGTTCCAGTTCTTCGGGCAGATCTCGATCGACGCCGCCAGCCAGGCAATGACGGTGCGGCTGCGGGACAACTCGAACACTGTGTTGTGGTCCAAGGAGTTGCCGGCCGAACGCCGGTAGCGCATTTCTCGACTGGAGCGGGCAGCGTGCGCTGCCCGCTCCGGCTCGCTATTTCCGCCGTAGTATCTGATAGGGCTGCTTGCAACGGCCGCCTGATCGGTCGATACGGTGGGAGGACTGCGTGAAGGTCAAGGACGTATGGGTGCAATTCCAGCAACGGCCGCATTCCGCCGAACCGATTCGGGACGCGCTGCAAACCCTCAGCGGTGGCGGTTCGGTGAGCGTCCAGATTGAGTCCGATGACGGCCTGGTCGGTGTCGGCGGCAGTTCGTTCGGGCGGATCGACGGGGCGCCGCGGACGCTGGCCACGTTGATCGAGGAAGAGCTTGTGCCGCTGGTGATTGGCCGCGATGTGGCCGAGATCGGCGCGATCGTCGAGTCGTTGAAGGTCGAGACGGAGTATCACGGCAGCGCCGGCATTACGACGTTCGGTATCAGCGCTATTGACGTGGCGTTGTGGGATCTGTTGGGTAAGGCACACGGTGTGCCGACCTGGCGGCTGTGGGGCGCCTACCGGGACCGGGTTCCGGCCTACGCCATGGTCGGTTGGTCGAATTTCGATGTGGACGGTGTGCGACGGCAGTGCCGTCTCGCGGTGGAGCAGGGGTTTCGCGGCGTCAAGATCAAGGTTGGTGCGGGTGGTCTCGATGACGACGTACGGCGCATTGAGGGTGCGCGGTCCGAGGTCGGCCGGGACATCAGCATTATGGTCGACGCCAACCAGGTACTGAATTTGGACGAGGCGAGTCGACGGGCCAGGGTTTTCGCCAAGCTGGGCGTGCGGTGGTTCGAGGAGCCGTTGCCGGCGGAGGATTCGGCCGCTTACGCCGAGCTGGTACGGCGAGCGCCGCTGCCGATCGCGACCGGGGAAAACCTCTACAACGTCCGGCAATTCCGGGAATTCTTCGAACGTCGCGCGGTCGGGATCGTGCAGCCCGATCTGCGTCGGGCCGGCGGACCAACGGAAATCCGCGCGGTTGGCGCTCTGGCCGGCGCTTTTGGCGTCCCGTACGCATCACATGGTGGTGGCCCGGCGGCGTTGAGTCTGCTGTTGTCCGCGCCGACAGCGATCTGGCTGGAAACCGGCCTGCGCGACTCGCCCGAGGCGTTCCCGCGCATCGAGGACGGTTGCGCGCTGGCACCGCAGGGACCCGGATTCTCCTGGGAATAGGCAGAACGTACGCAAGACCGCTCTTGGCGAGCGGTCTTGCGAATTCTGTCAGATGTGGACGACGACGTACTGGCGGTCGACCTCGACCTCGTAGGTTTCGCTGACGTACGGGCCCTTTTCGAACCCGTTGGCATCAAGGTCCTCTTTGGACTCGACGGTGGCCTCGTAGCTGCGCACCCGCGTCTTGGCCGGATCGAACCAGGATTGGCCGGTCTTGATGTCGAATTCCCACATATGCCAGGGGCAGCGCAGGATCTCGCCGTGCCGGATGTACTCGTACTGGCCCGGCTCGTTGGAACGGACCAGTCCGGACAGGACGCCCTCGCACAGTGGTCCGCCCTCGTGCGGGCACTGGTTGCGGACGGCGTAATACTCGCCGTCGATATTGAATATCCCCACCGAGCGGCGGGCGATGGAGACGATCTTCCGCGCACCGACCGGGATCTCGTCCACGGTACCGACGACGTATTTGGCCATGTACCTATCCTTCTATACCAGACCGTACAGCTCGCGGGCGTTTCCGGAGAATATTCGTTGTCTCGTCTCCTTGGCTAGACCCGGTGGCAAGGCCCGGTCCGGGTCGTCGTAGTCCCAATGTGGATAGTCGGTGGCGAACATGACCTTGTCGATCGCGCCGTGGTGTTCCAGTACCTCGATCACGTGCCGTGGATTCGGTGGCTCCTCCATCGGCTGGGTGGTGAACCACATGTGATCCCGGATGTACTCCGATGGCTTGCGGGTCAGGTGCGGCACCTCGCTCTTCAGTCGCGACCAATGCTTGTCCAGCCGCCACATCAACGGTGGCAGCCAGGCAAAGCCGCCTTCGATGAGGACGACCCGCAAGGTCGGGAACCGTTCGAAAACGCCTTCGCAGACCATGCTGACGACCTGGGCCTGGAACGACTGCGGCATTCCGGTGTGGTCCTCGATGTAGTACGAAGGCCACCCGGCCGCGCTGATCGGATTTCCGCGTACCCCGCCGCCGAAGTGAATTCCGATCGGCAGGTTATGCCGTACCGCCGCCTCGTAAATCGGCCAGTACCGGCGTCGTCCCAACGGTTCGGTGGTACGCACCGACAACAGGATCTGGGCAAAGCCGGGATGGTCGGCCATGCGGTCGATCTCGGCGACCGCGAGGTCCGGATGTTCCTGTGCGGCGACGATCCCGGCCCGCAGCCGCGGTTCCTTCTCCAGCCATTCGGTGATCTGCCATTCGTTGACCGCGTGGGTCAATGCGGCCGAAAACTCCGGATTGAGTTGGCTGCCGGCTCCACTGAGGCAATTGAGTATCCCGAATTCGACGTTGATCGCATCCAGGTGATGCTGCCGCATGAAATCCAGGTCACCGCCCGGTGGCAGACCGGACGGCGGCCAGGAGTCGGCCCGATTCCCACCGGGGCTGCCTTTCGGATAGACCGAGCCCTGGTGGCCGCGCATTCCGATCGCCGCTTCGTGTTCACGCCAGCGAGTGGGTAGGTACGGGCGCAATGCCCCGGACGGGATGGCGTTGTGAATGTCGCAGTCCACAATGGCCTCGGTCCGCCGGCGCGCCAGCGTGCTCGTGGTCATTACTCACACCTCACCGAATCGATCAACGAAGACGGCCATAGGTCGCGGTCGCGTTGCTCGCCATGATCTTCGCGCGCAACGGTTCGGGCAGGCCGGCCGGCGTGATGTCCTCCGGTCGATCGACCTGCCAATGTGGATAGTCGGTCGAGAACAGCAACATGTCCTCGCTGCCCAGATGCCTGATCGCCTGCAACAACTGGTCCGAATCCTCCGGACCGTCCACAGGTTGCAGGGACAGTCGCAGGTGTTCGTGCAGAATCTCCGAGGGAATTCGGTCGACCCAGGGCACCTCGCGGCGCAGGCCCTTCCAGTTCTTGTCGAACCGCCACATCGTGGAGGGCAGCCAGGTGAAGCCGCTTTCGATCAGCACAACCCGCAGCCCGCGAAACTTCGCGAACACGCCCTCGGCCACCAGGCTGATCACCTGCGCCTGAAAGGCCTGGGCCATATCGACGTAGTCTTCGAGGTAATAACTTGGCCAACCAGCCGAGGTGATGGGATTGCCGGTGGAGCCGCCGGCGTAAATGCCCACGGCCAAACCATGCCGGGCAGCCGCCTCGTACATCGGCCAATAACGCCGCTTGCCCAGCGGATTTTCCGACCGCGCTGGTAGCAGAATCTGAACGAACCGGGGATCGGGGCCGATCCGGTCAATTTCGGCCACGGCCAGTTCGGGATTCTGCAACGGCACGATGATCGAGCCACGCAGCCGTGGCTCGGGCTCGAGCCATTCGGCCAGCTGCCAGTCGTTGAGCGCCCGGGCCATGGCGGCGGCCCAGTCCTCGTTGTGAATCATCGGTACGCCGTAAACGCAGTTCACGATGCCGTAGGTGATCCGCCACGGGTCCAGCAACGTGGAACGCAACACCTGCAGGTCCGAGCCGGGGGTGCCGCCGGCGGGCGGTCGCCACTGCGGTGCGGCCGATATCGCCGCGCCGGCCGGATACAGAGTGGACTCGAGGCTCTTGGTTCCGCTCTCAATCAGATAATCGCGCCAGCGCCGTTCCAGAAACGGATGCAGGCTGCGCAGATCCGGCAGCGTGATATGGATGTCGGTGTCGATGACCGGGCCCGCATAGGGCGGTTGATCCAGTGATGGAGCGGTCGCTGACCCAGCCGTCATCGTTTCACCGTTCCCTGAGGTCGTTGCTTATTCAGCGTCCGGTCCACAAGCCAATAGCATTCCGTATTGTGAAAGGCCTAGTCCATAGAAGGGATGTTACGCCGGGCCAGCGCCGGTACGCAACGAACCGGCACTGGCTGGCATTGGCCACTTCCGTCCAGGAACTGCGAATGGACGGAATATCTACCGCGTTATCGGCCGGCTGCTTCGCGCAGAATCTCGCGCAGGGACGACTTCTCTTCCAGCCCGATACCGGGGGCCTCGCACGGCGTGATGAATCCATTTTCAACGTCGTAACCGTCGGCGAATCCGCCGAATGGGGCGAATACGCCGGGATATGACTCGCAACCACCGAGATGTAAAGCGGCCGAGATGGCCAACGCGAACTGATGCCCGCCGTGTGGCACGCACCGCCGCGAACTCCAGCCGTACTCGTCCATTGTGGTCAGCGTGGTGCGGAATTCGGTGAGCCCGTAGCTGAGCGCAGGGTCCATCTGCAACACATCACGATCGGGGCGCAGACCGCCGTACCGCAGCAGATTCCGTGATTCCTGCCAGGACAGTAGATTCTCGCCGGTGGCGAGCGGGCCTTGGTAGGTTTCTGCCACCTCGGCGAGGCCGGCATAGTCGAGCGGGTCGACCGGCTCCTCGTACCACTGCAGGTCATAGGCCGCGAGCGCTTTGCCGTAAGCGACAGCCTCCTGCGCTTCGAACCGACCGTTGGCGTCGACCGCAAGCCGGCAACCGGCCGGCAGAATATCCAGCACCGCCTCGATTCGGCGCAGGTCCTCGGCCAGCGGTGCACCGCCAATTTTCATCTTCACGGTCCGATAACCCAGGTCGAGGTAGCCGCGCATCTCGTCCTGTAATGCGTCGAGTCCACGATCGGGGTAGTAATAGCCACCAGCCGCATAAACCCACACCTTCTCCAGCGGTTGGTCAGGATCGGGTCGCGTCGTCGCGAGCAGCCGATGCAGAGGTTGGCCGGCCAACTTAGCCGCCAGATCCCAGGACGCCATGTCGAGAATTCCCATGGCGACGGCCCGGTCGCCGTGGCCACCGGGTTTTTCGTCCCGCATCGCCGCGGTCCAGATACGGGCGGGATCCAGCATGCCGGTCTCGGGATTCACCAGCGAATCCGGCTCGGCGGCTCGTACCCGCGGAATAAGCCGATCACGCAACAGACCGCGTTGGGCGTACCGACCATTTGAGTTGAAGCCGAATCCGATGACCGGATGGCCATCGCGTATCTCGTCGGTGATGAGCGCGAGCACGCTGACGTTCATCGAGGAGAAGTTGATGAAGGCATTCCTCATGTCAGTCTGTATCGGAACCGTGATGTCGCGGATATCAACGATGCGCATGCTGGCATTGGCCTCTCTAGGACAGATTCGTTCCACTACCCGATCGACGTTAACCGCTGCGCGATGCGGGCGCGAGAAGTCCGTACCGATGCAGGTCAGAGCGGGTTGCGGATGCGCCACCGGTAATTGTGGACGGACGTGGACCCGGCTCGTTTCGCTCGGCTAATGAGTCTTGACCTGTTAGCGGGATCGGCTTACTCTACCAGGCAGATCAGAATTCGAATTCCGCATCGTGGATTTACGGATTATCAGCGAGATCTGTTCGGCGGCGATCCGGGACCGCCGATATCTCAGATCGCCATGCTTTGTTGCTGCCACCGAATCGAGGAGGCGCTCATTGCCGCGTGCTCTTCGTCGAATCCTGGAGCGCCGGGCCCGGCCCGACGTTTCGTTCTGACCAGCGGAAAATGAGGAGACAATCATGAGCGCCCCGGACCACATTTCACGGCGTCGGTTCCTCGAAGGCGGCTTGGCAGTCGCCGCCGGCAGCGCGGCACTATCCGCGTGCGGTGGCGGATCGAGCGGTTCGGCCCCCGCCGGCTGGACGAGCGTGAGCTTCATGTCCATCGGAGACGCGCCGGACCAGGCGATGTTCAAAGAAATGATCGCCGCCGCGCAGAAGGAGAGCCTGGACGCGCGGAAAATCAAGATCGAGTGGCGTCCGGCTCCGGGCACCGACTGGTCGCGGACCATGGCGTTGTTTTCCTCCGGCACGGCCGCGGATATCACCCGGGTGGATGACGACAGGGTGTACAGCCTGGCGTTGGACAAGAAGATCCATCAGCTCGACCCCTGGATGCTGGACAAAAAGATCGGCATGAACAAGGACGACTATTTCGACATGTTCTGGACCGACAACACGGTCGAGGGATACCAGTTCTGCATGGAACCGGCGATGAGCGCCAACGTTCTGTATTACAACCAGGACCTGTTCAAGAAAGCCGGAATCACCGCGCCGACCAGCTGGTCGCAGGCTTGGGGTTGGGGCGAATTCATGACCAACGTCAACAAGCTGACCAAGAAGTCCGGCGGCAAGACCGACGTCTACGGAATCGGCTTCCCGGCCAACATCGTCGAGCCGGTCCTCTATGGATCCGGCGGCACCGCATTCAACGCGAACCAGACCGAGTGTGGGGTGAACACACCGGCCAACGAGAAGGCGATCGATGCGATCGTCCAGCTGATCAAGAGCGGACACGCGCCGACCGGTGACGTCGAGCAGCTGCCGCTGTTCAATTCGGGCAAGCTGGCGATGACCTGGGAGGCAATGGACTTCGTCACCCAGATCAGCTCCAGCATCAAGTGGGACATCATGCCGTGGCCGAAGTCGCCGCAGTACGCGATGACCAAGAATTACGCCCGCGCGTTCGTCATTCCCAAGACGGCGAAAGACCCCAAGGCGGCGTACTTGGCGTTGAAGGCCTTGTGTGGCAAGGCCGCGCAGGACGTGATCGCCAAACACCAATGGGCGGTGCCGAACCTCAAGTCGGCCGCGCAGGGGAGCGCGTTCACCGATCATCCCAGCCCGAAGTCCAAACAGGTCTGGTCCGAAACGCTGACCTCTTCCGGCGGCCATCCGGTCGGCATCAGCTTTCCGCGCGGGCCGATCGGTGAGGCGTGGGCCAACGCGTTCGTCGAGGGCACGCTGGCCAACGGCATTCTCAGCGGCAAACTGTCGGCAAAGGACTACATTTCGCGGGCCCGCAAGCAGGTCAACAGCGAGATCAGCCAATTGCATTGGAATTCCAAGGAAGGGGCCAAGCGGCTCACGTCCAGTGGCGCACTGGCCGACGCGAACTCGAAGGTGCTGGCCTAAATGGCTGTGACCGCGGCGCGGGCGAGGCCGGCTGCCCAGCGCCGGAAGAAGAAATCGGCCTGGCCGGCGGTCCGAGGTTGGCTGTTCATCGGACCGGTCGTGATCGGCACGCTGCTGTTCAACGTGTTGCCGATGATTCCGACTCTCTACACCAGCCTCACCAACTGGGACGGCATCAGCTCGCCCCAGTGGGCCGGGTTCGCCAACTATTCGCGGATTTTCAGCGGCGGCGATCCGGAATTCATGAAGAGCCTGATCAATACGATCATCTACGCCGTTGTGTACGTGCCGGTCGGCATCGCGGTCGGGCTGGTGCTCGCGCTTCTGGTCAACCGGAAGGCGCGCGGCATCGTCCTGTTCCGGGCGTTGTTTTTCATGCCGGTCGTGACCTCGCTGGTCGCGATCGGCATGGTGTGGCGCTGGATTTTCGACGACCAGTACGGCGTGCTGAATTGGCTGCTGAGCCTGGTCGGAATTACCGGACCGCACTGGCTGGGTGAGCCGGTCTCGGCGATGATCGCGGTGATGATCACCGGCGTCTGGGCGATCATGGGTTACAACATGGTCATTCTGCTGGCCGGCCTGCAGAGCGTTCCGGCCGAGCTGCTCGATTCGGCCAAAGTGGACGGTGCCGGTGCGTTGAATCGGTTCCGGCACGTGATGTTGCCGGTTCTGACGCCAGCGCTGTTCTTCCTGCTCATCATGTCGACGATCGGATCGTTCCAGGTATTCGGCCTGATCTTCGTCATGACCAGCGGTGGTCCCGGCGACAGCACCTATGTCTACATCTACGAGCTGTGGTACCAGTCCTTCCAGCTGCGGAAGATGGGCTTCGGCTCGGCCATGGCGGTGCTGTTGTTCCTGGTGTTAGGCGTGATCACCTGGATTCAGTGGCGGCTCTCCAAGCGATGGGTGTTCTACCAATGATCGATACGGTTACCGCTACCACGACCGAACGTCGCAGTGCGCCCCGCCGCAAGCGGATTCCGACCAACCGGGAAAGCCGCTGGTTCACCACGTTTATCTACGTGGTGTGCATCATCATCGCCTGTACGACGGTGGGTCCGTTCATCTGGATGTTGTCCACCTCGTTCAAGATTCCGAGCGAGGCGGTCACCTTCCCGCCGCACTGGATTCCGCACCCGTGGGTGACCTCGAATTACACGTACCTGTTCAACAACGACATCCTGCCGTTCGGCAAGTTCTTCATCAACAGCGCCTATATCGCGGTCCTGGTCGTCATCGGACGGCTCTTCGTCTGCTCCCTGGGGGCGTACGGGTTCGCCCGACTGTCGTTCCCCGGTCGGAACGCGGCCTTCGGTCTGCTGCTGGCCTCGCTGATGATCCCGGACATGCTGACGGTCATTCCGCTGTATTCCGTCTACACCAAGCTGCACCTGATCAATACCCACTTCCCGCTCATCGTGCCGCCGATCGTCGCCAACACCTTCGGTACATTCCTGTTGCGACAGTTCTTTATGGGCATACCGAAGGAATTCGAGGAGGCAGCGCTGCTGGATGGCGCCTCGCATCTGCGGATCTTCCTGACCATCATGCTGCCGCTGTCCAAGCCGGCGCTGGCCACGGTCGCGGTGTTCACGTTCATGAACAGCTGGAACGACTTCTTCAACCCGTTGGTGTACCTCAGCGACGTCAACAAATTCACCCTGCCGGCCGGTCTTGCCTTCTTCCAAGGTGAATCCGCCACCCAGTACACCCAGCTGATGGCCGGCACCATGCTCGCGGTGATTCCGACGTTGGTGCTGTTCCTCGCGGCCCAGCGCTATTTCATTCGCGGAATCAGCATGAGTGGCCTCAAGTAAATAGCGAAGGGGAGTCATGTCCCAACCGTTCGTTGGTGTGCAACTCGGCTCGCACAGCGTTTTCGACGAGGGTGTCGACCACGTGCTCGATACGTTGCAGCAAAACGCCCGGGTGAACACGTTGCTGCTCTACAGCCATGCCTACCAGCGGTTCGCCCAGCGCCGTCCCACCGATGGCTTGGCCGATCATGGCCGTGGTGTGCGTGACAAGACGCACCAGGCCGTCGGGCACGTCTGGGTACCGGTGCACGACGAGCACTACGGCGGTACGTTTCTGCGCCATGCGCGGGAAGCCGACGAGGACGTGCGGCGCGATGTGCTGGAGTACGTGGCCGAGCCGGCGGCGGCCCGGGGGATGCAGGTCTACGCGCGCATTCTCGAAGGGCACGAGCGTTTTCTCGCCACCTATATCGACAATTGGCCGAAGATCCTGACCGTCGACATGTACGGCCGACGCGGCACACTGCCGTGTTGGAACAACCCGGATTATCGCAATTGGCTCGTAGCCACGGTCGAGGACGTGGTGACCCATCACCCCATCGACGGCTTCATGTACGGCTCCGAACGCAGTGGACCGTTGCCGAGCCTGCTCACGAATGGCCAACCACCAGGGTGTTTCTGCACGTACTGCCAGACCCTGGCGCATCGGCGTGGGATCAACGTCGAGCACGCCATCACCGGTTTCACCCAGCTGTACGAGCTGGTGACCGACTGCCTGGACGGAAAACGCCCGCTGGAAGGATATCTGGTCACGTTCCTGCGCATCTTGATGCGGTATCCGGAGGTACTGCGCTGGGAATACGAATGGCACCTGGCCAAGGAATCGGTGGCCCGCGATATCTATGGGACGGCCAAGGCGATCCGTCCGTCCATTCAGGTCGGTTGGCACGTCTACCACGCGGTGACCTGGGATCC
>JBEDUI010000129.1:0-43016 GCA_040414495.1 Mycobacteriales bacterium | reverse complement strand
CGACCAGGTGCTCCAGATTGGTTACACCGCGAGCCCAGTTACCGGCCACCGCATGCGCATAAATGCCCCACAACGCACCGCAGGTCGGAACCAGCTTCGCCCCCAGCCGACAATCGCCGCGCGACGCCAAGGCCGGTTTCCCTTGCCCACCAGGCGAATCGGATCGGCTGACCGCTAACCCGACGACCAGCCCGACCACCAGGACCGGCACGACAATAAACAGGACCTTAAAAAGCCGACGGCCCGGACCCGGAGTCCACTGTGGACCCCGGTCCGGGCCGTCCGGGTGGTATGGAGCCGACACCCGTTAGCGCGCCGCCGCGTAATGGGCGGCGACCCGGGCACTGCTCAACGCCTTGCCGTACACGGCCACGTCGTCGATCAGACCGCCGTAATAGTTACGGGTCGGTGCCTGCGGCCAGGTGCCGATCGAGTCCCCACCGACCCGCCAGTACCCGGCGTAGCTCTTCGGCGCCGCGCTCGCCGTGTTCTGCGCGACGACCTTGCCGTCGATATAGAGCGCCATTCCGCTCGCGCCCTTGGTCGCCACGACCTGGTGCCACCGCCCATCGTTGTAGTGGTGCGGCGTTTCCAACGTCTGATTGGAGGTGGTCTTGACGCCGAAGATCAGCTGACCGGTGTTGGTCATGTAGATCATCTTGTCGAAGCTGGTCGACGCGGCCGTTTTCTGGTTGCCGAAGCCGATGAGCTTGCCGCCGGCCTTGGTCGTGGTCTTGAACCAGGCCTCCATCGAGAATGCCGATGGCGGAGTGGACAGTTGCTGGGTGACCGCGTTGCCGGTCGCCCCGTCGGTGCGGATCGAGGTGTCGGTGTCGCCGGTCAACGCGCTGGCCTGGCCGTATCCGACACCGGTGCTGCTGTACGTACCGGTCGTCTGGTTACCGGAGGTGTCGGTCACCAGCGGGCCAGCCGACTCGTCCAACCGCCAATAAAAACTTGGCGCATCGCTGACCACGGAGTCCTCGTACCGCGAGCCGGAAGAGGCCACCGTGACCGAAGCCGAGACCGGCGATTTCGGCGAGATATTGCTGCCGTAACGCTCGACCGCGTCGGCGGTGTACGTGTGCTTGCTGCCGCCGGTCAGCCCAGAATCGGTAAAGGTGACGGTCGGCTGTTTCCAGAACAGGGAATGTACGTTCGTCTGCGCGATCGGCGTGGTGCCATTGTCGCGATAGAGCCGCAGCACCAGATCCGGGTCGTCCAGGTCGACCGGCGCCTGCACCGAAACGGTGACCGTGCCCGGCTTCGAACTCGTCGGCACCGGCGCCACCGGGCGCCCGGGCTTGATCAGCGACGGGTCGACCGAGAATTTCGCCAACCCCTGCTGCGGCTTGCTGTTGACGTTCTCGAAATCGCCGCCGACCCACAGGCTGCTGCCGTCGGTGGTCATCGCGCGCGGTCCGAGCGGCAGGCCGTCGGTGTTGGCGTACCACGGCCCGAGGTATCCGTTGGTCAGCTGCTCGGCCAACAAATGCCGGGAATGGTCGCCTTGCTCGGGGTAATTATCCGGGTCGCCGTTGGTGTTTTCCTTCTGGCAGTCGTGCGCGTGCGATCCCTTGTAGAGCCAGTCGCCGAGCACCTCGATCGCCTGTGTGGCGCCAAGACAGGCATTCTTCCATTTCAACGAACCATCGGACGTATTCGCCGCGAACGTACCGTCGAAGCAGCCATTTCCGGTGCCCTCGGAGGAGAAATAGACCGAGCTACCGGAAACCACCGAGTCCTTGACCTCCGACGTACAGGCGACCGAATCGTGCGGCACCGCCGAGGCGGCCGCGAACGGCATCCCCGCACCGGAACTGGCGCTGAGCGCGCCGACCTTGTTATACGTCGAATCACCGTTCAATTCGGTGAACGCACCACCGGCGTACACCACCGTGCCACCGGCCGAAACCGACAGCGTGTAGCTCACGTCATTGGCGCTCGGCGCCCAGTCGAGCACCCGCCCGGAACCGGAGGCGACCGCCGCCAGCCGGGTCCGCGGCTGGCCGTCGACGTGACCGAAACCGCCGGCCAGATATACCCGCTCGCCCTTGGTCGCGATCGCGCTCACGGTGTAGTCGACGGTCACATTCCAGTCGGTGACCAGCTTTCCGGTCGCGGTGTCGAACGCCACCAGGTGCGGATGCGACTGACCGTCCACAGTGGTGAATGCGCCGCCGACGTAAATACGCGAGCCGTCCGGCGCGGCGGCGATGACGCTCGGCCGCTCGTCGAAGGTGTGATTGAACGACGTTACGGCGCCGGTTTTGGCGTCGAAGGCCGCGATGTGCGCGCGTTTCTCCTCACCGGTACCGGCCGCATCGCCCGACGGGCGGACCGAGGTGAAATCGCCGCCGGCATAGACCGCGCCATTGGCATACGCGAGCGTGTACACGGTGCCGTTGGTCTGCCACGAGCTGGCGTTGCCGGCGGCAACCGTGCCTTCGCTCGCGCCGACCGGCTTGTTGATCCACACGGCGCCACCCGCGACCGCAACCGCGGCTATGGCGGCCGCTATCAGACCGCGCCGGGTTTTCCTTTGCATAGGTGTATCTCTCCGGGTTGTGGCTGGATTTAGTTGATGCTGTGCAGCAGGCCTTCGGCGAGCTCACGCCGGCAGACCAACAAATCGGGTAGCGACGGATCCGGTTGGTTGTAGACCAATTCCGAACCGTCCACCCGGGAACAATGCAGGCCCGCGGCCCGCGCGACCGCCACCGGCGCGGCCGAATCCCATTCGTACTGCCCGCCGGCATGCACGTACGCGTCGACCTCGCCGCGGATCACGGCGGCGACCTTCGCACCGGCCGACCCCATCGGCACCAGTTCGGCGTCGAGGGTGGCGACGCATTCCGGTGGGCGACTCCGGCTCACCGCAACGCGAGTACGCCGGGTCGGCGGATTCGGTGTGGGCGGCGGGTTGTCGGTGGCCAGGGTCAGGCCCAGCGACGGCAACGCCACCGCACCGGCGGCAAGTTCGCCACCGGACCAGAACGCCACGTGTACCGCCCAATCCGCGCGCGGCGGTTCCCCGTATTCGCGGGTGCCATCGAGCGGGTCGACGATCCAGACCCGCTGCGCCGCCGCCCGTTCGGCCGGGTCGGCGCCCTCCTCGGAGAGCACCACATCGGCCGGCCGCTCCTCGGCCAACCGCTGCGCCAGCAGCTCATGCGAACGCCGGTCGCCGGCCGCGCCAAGCGCTTTACCAGTCGGCGCGTCAGTTGCCTCACGCAACGCAAGCAGCAAAGCGCCGGCGGCGTCGGCCAATTGCCGGCACAGCTCGTGTTCGCCCATCAGTACGCGCCCGAGGATTTGGCGACCGCGAACGCCGTACGCCACAGGATCAGCAGATCCATGGCCAGCGACCAATTCTCGACGTACCGCAGATCCAGCCGGACCGACTCGTCCCAGGACAGGTCCGAACGACCGCTCACCTGCCACAACCCGGTAATGCCGGGCTTGACCACCAACCGGCGCCGGACCTCCGCGGCGTACTGCTCAACCTCGGTCGGCAGCGGCGGCCGCGGGCCGACCAGCGACATCTGGCCCAGCAATACGTTGAACAGTTGCGGCAATTCGTCGAGTGAATACCGCCGCAGCCACCGGCCGAGCGGGGTGACCCGGGGATCGTCCCGGATTTTGAACAGCACGCCGTCGAATTCGTTCGCGTCGGCCAGCGCCGCCTGGCTCTGCTCGGCATCGGGATACATGGAACGGAATTTGTAGAGCCGGAACGGCCGACCGCCCCGGCCGACCCGTTCCTGGGCGAACAAGGCCGGGCCACCACCGAGCCGGATCGCGACCGCGATACCGATAAACAGCGGCCAGGTAACCAACAAAATCAGGGCCGCCCCGATCCGGTCGAACAACGCCTTTACCAGCCTGCGGCCACCGGACAGATCCGGGTGCTCGACATGCAGCAACGGCAGGCCGTCGACTGGCCGGATCGTCGTTCGCGGGCCGGCCACATCCGTCAACGCCGGCGCGACGACCAGATCAACGTCGTCCTTTTCCAACTGCCAGGCCAACCGACGCAGCGCGTCCCCATCGAATTCCGGGCAGGCCAATACCGCGACCGTGTCGGCCCCGCTGACCTGCACCGCCAGATCCACGTCGTCGAACGAGCCGTAAATCGGGACCTCGCCGTCCGCCGCCGGAATTGGCCGCGGCACACAGGCGCCAACGACCTGCATTCCGTGATAACGCTCGCGACCCAGCCGCCGGGCCAATGCGACGACGGTCGATTCGTGGCCGACCAGCAAGACGTTGCGCATGTACAGTCCGAGCGCGGTACGCCGCCGGTGCAACCATTTGCGGGCCGCGTACCGCGTTGCCAACGTGCCGAGCGTGACTCCGGGCAGCGCCACCACGACGTAGCCGCGGGCGATTTGCAGATCGGCCGCGTACGAAACGACCGCAACGGCGGCAATCGTCGAGATCCCGGCGAGCGAAATCCGCTGGTACTCATCCGCCCCGACGAACAGAAACCTCGCCTCGTAGGCCCGTGCGATCAGCACCGCGACGATCCAACCGATCGGAAGCAGCAGGCTCGCTACCAGATATTCCTGGTTCGTGGCGGTCATATCGCCAAAACGAGAAAGAAAAGCTAAACAGCCCGCAGCGAGCGCGACAATTCCGTCCGTCACCATGGCGGTACGGCAATAACGTCGCTCCCAATAGAGCGCGTTACGGACCGGTCGGTCAGCGGAATCAGCCGCATATTCGACCGCATCACTGTCAACACTGACGTGCAGCGCAGTCACACATTCCCCCTAGCCCAGCCGCCACCCCCCGGGCAACGTTTGCGCATGGGGCGGGAGACGACGTGGGCAGAATAGTGTTATCACGCCCCTGCTGCCGGGTTTTTCGCGGGTTTGTGTCTACACCGGAATGAGACGTTTCAACGTCCATTCCCTGCCTGGCTCAGGAAATACCGCTCGACACCGAACGTGATGACTTATGCGGAGCGGTTGCATTCCGCGCTCACTCTGAGTGCACCGCCGCAATTTCCCGGCTCGTGACAACTAGTTACTGAAATTACGCCGCGATTGGTTATTACGGGCTAATCGTTGAATGCATTCTGCGCAGCTTCGAGACCACGCGTAATCAACATCTCGACCGCGTCGGCCGCGCGCTCCACGTTCAGGTCCAGTTCTTTGCGTTCGACGGTGCCGAAGTCGCGCAGCACGAAATCGGCCGGCGCCTGCCGACCCGGCGGCCGGCCGATACCGAACCGGACGCGGTGGTACTCCCGGCTGCCCAGCGCCTGGCTGATCGACTTCAGGCCGTTGTGGCCGTTGTCGCCACCACCGCGCTTGAGGCGCAGCGCGCCGTACGGAAGATCGAGCTCGTCGTGAATGACGACGAGCTGCGGGGCCGGCACCGAAAAGAACGACAGCACCGAGGAGACCGGACCGCCGGAGAGGTTCATGTACGAACGGGGTTTGACCAACACCGCCCGCACGCCGCCGATACGGCCCTCCAGCACATCGGCCCGGCCTTTGTGGGATTTGAACTTTCCGCCGACCCGACCGGCCAGCAGATCAGCCACCATGAAGCCGACGTTGTGCCGGTTACCGGCGTAGGTCGGGCCAGGATTGCCCAGCCCGACCACGACGAAGACGTCACTCACGCCGCAGGATCACTCGACTCGATCCGGCTACTACTCGCCGTTTTCCTCGGCGGCGGGCTCCTCAGCCGCGGGCGCCTCGCGCTCGACACCGGCCTCGGCCTCCGCCTCGGCCATCTCGGCCTCCAACGCCTCGGCCGTCGGGGCCGCGCTGATCGACACGACCAAGTGGTCGGGCTCGGTGATCAGGGTGGCGCCGGCCGGCAGCGAGACCGCGTGCGCGGCGATGTGGTCGCCAACCTGCAAACCCTCGATGCTGACCTCGAGCTCGTCCGGGATGTGGGTCGCCTCGGCCTCGACGGTCAGCGTGTTCAGGTCCTGGTTGACCAGGGTCTCCGGGGCCGCCTCGCCGACGAGCACGATCGCGACCTCGACCTGCACCTTCTCGCCGCGACGGACCAGCAACAGGTCTACGTGCTCGAGAAAGCCCTTGATCGGGTCACGCTGCACGGCCTTGGACAAGGCCAGCTGCTCGCCGGTGGGCAGGCCGATCGTGAGCAGAGCGTTCGCATTCTTCAGCGCGAGCATCAACTCGTGACCGGGCAGGTTGACGTGCACCGGGTCGGAGCCGTGTCCATAGAGGACGGCGGGCACCTTGCCAGCGCGGCGGGCCCGGCGGGCGGCGCCCTTGCCGAACTCGGTACGGATCTCAGCCGGAATACGCAGCTGGTCGGCCACGGCGATATCTCCTTGCATTGTTGTTGCCAGACGGTGGGTGCATGCCCGCGCGCAGCCGCACATCCTCACCGTCGATAACGGAGCCGAAATGGCGTCCCTCGCCGGGCAACCTGATAAGCGTACCCGACGCTGTTGGCAACCCCGACCACGCCGGAGTGCTCAGCCGGCGGCGCCGTCGAAGAGGCTCGTCACCGAGCCGTCCTCGAAGACCTCCTTGATGGCCCGGGCGATCATCGGGGCGATCGAGAGCACCGTGATCTTGTCGATCATCCGCTCCGGCGGGACCGGCAGCGTATTGGTGATCACGACCTCACTGATCCGGCTGTTCTTCAACCGGTCGACCGCGGGACCGGACAGCACGCCGTGGGTCGCGGCCGCGATGACGTCGGCGGCACCGGCGTCGAAGAGCGCCTCGGCTGCGGCAACGGTCGTCCCGCCGGTGTCGATCATGTCGTCGACGATGATGCAGACCCGTCCGGCCACATCGCCCACGACGCGGTTGGCCTTGACCTGATTGGGCACCAGCGGGTCACGGGTCTTGTGGATGAACGCCAGCGGGCAGCCACCCAGGCGATCGGTCCACCGCTCGGCCACCCGCACCCGGCCCGAGTCCGGCGCGACCACGGTCAGGTCGGCATCCGCGTACTTCGTCCGCACGTGATCGGACAGCAGCGGCAGCGCGAAGAGGTGGTCGACCGGACCATCGAAGAAGCCCTGGGTCTGCGAGGTGTGCAGGTCGACGGTGAGGATGCGGTGCGCGCCGGCCGTCTTGTAGAGGTCGGCCACCAGCCGGGCCGAGATCGGCTCGCGGCCGCGATGCTTCTTGTCCTGCCGGGCGTACGGGTAGAACGGCACCACGACCGTGATCCGTTTCGCCGAGCCGCGTTTGAGCGCGTCGATCATGACCAGCGACTCCATCACCCACTGGTTGATCGGCGTGCTCATGCTCTGCACGACGAACGCGTCGCTGCCGCGCACCGACTCCTCGTACCGTACATAGATCTCGCCGTTGGCGAAGTCGTACGTCGAGGAAGGTGTGCAGGTGATGCCGAGCGCGCCGGCGATCTCCTGGGCCAGCTCCGGGAATGCCCGGCCGGAGAAGAGCATCAGACTCTTCCGGCTCTGACTCTCGATGCTGCTCATGCCTCGACTCCTCAGGCCATCGCTGGGCATTCCTGCTGTGCTCACTGGCGCGGATCGTCTCCCGGGCTGTACGAGTCTGCGTTGCTTGTGCTGTTGTTCTTAGTGTCCCATTTCTCAGTGTCACTGTTGCGGGCCCGAATCGCAGCCTCCGCCGAGGGTGTTCCGGGTCGCTTCCGCTCGGTCCAGCCCTCGATGATCCGCTGCGCCCCGGCCGAAACGGCTAGCGCACCGGGCGGAACGTCCTCCCGGATCACCGCGCCGGCGCCGGTATAGGCCCCATCGCCGATATGCACCGGGGCGACGAACATGTTGTCCGCGCCGGTTCGGGCCCCATCGCCCACGACCGACCGGCGCTTGGTCACACCGTCGTAGTTCACGAATACCGACGCGGCGCCGATATTGACGCCCCGACCAATGGTCGCATCGCCGACGTAGGACAGGTGCGGCACCTTGCTGCCCTCGCCAATCTCGGCGTTCTTCACCTCTACGTACGTGCCGACCTTGGCGCCGCGGGCCAGTACCGCACCCGGCCGCAGGTAGGCGTACGGCCCGACCTGCGCGGCCGGTCCGATCTGCGCCGAGTCGGCGGTGGTCCGTACGACCGTGGCTTCGGCGCCCACGACCGTGTCGGTCAGCGTGCAGTCCGGGCCGATCCGGGCACCAGCGCCGACGGTCGTCGAGCCGTGCAGTTGTACGCCGGCGTCGAGCACCACGTCCTGCTCCAGCCGAACCTCGACGTCGACCCAGGTCGTGGCCGGGTCGACCACGGTTACGCCGCTGCGCATCCAGGCCTGCAGAACGCGGTCACGCAGCAGCCGGCCCGCCTCGGCCAGCTGCACCCGGTCGTTCACGCCCGCGGTCTCGGCGATCTCGACCTGGACCGCGCCGACCCGCCGGCCGTCCGCGACGAACGTGCCGATCACGTCGGTCAGGTACTCCTCGCCGGCCGCGTTGTCCGAGGAGAGCCGCTTGAGCGCGTCGCGCAGGTCGGCCGCGGTGTACGCCGCGACGCCGGTGTTGATCTCATGTACGGCGCGTTCGGTCTCGCTGGCGTCGCGTTGCTCGACGATGCGCCGGACCGAACCGGACTCGTCCCGGATGATCCGCCCGTAGCCGGTCGGGTCGGGTGCGTACGCGGTCAGCAGTGTGGCGGCCGCGTCGTTGCTGGCGTGCTCGCCGACCAGGCGTTGCAGCGTGTGCGCGGTGAGCAGCGGGGTGTCGCCGAACAGCACCACGACCGTGCCCTCGAAGTCGCCGATCTCCTCCAGCGCCAGCCGGGTCGCGTGCCCGGTGCCGCGCTGTTCGGTCTGTACGACGATGCCCACGCCCGCCTGGTCCAAGGCCGGGATCAGTTGGTCGCGTCCGTGCCCTACGACCACGCTCGTCGAGGTCGCCTCGAGCGGCTCGGCGGCCGCCAGCACGTGCCCGATCAGGCTGCGACCGCCGATCTCGTGCAGCGCCTTCGGTAGCGCGGAACGCATGCGCGTCCCCCCGCCCGCGGCGAGAACGACGACGGCCGTCTCAATGGTGTCCTGATCGGCCCGGCGGTGCCGGGCTGCTGGCGTGTCGTACGAATCCGACACGGACGCTCCCCTCAAATCGGGCTGATGGTCACCGGGTCGGGGCCGCCTCATGTTAACTGCCCCGTAACCCTGCTCGTACTACTGCTGGTAGATCCGGCCCTTCCACTGTGCGCCGCGCCCGAGCCAATGCCGCCGGGCAGAGTCGAGTGTCATGGCCAGATAGAGCATGGCAGTCACCGGCAGGGCCGGCGCGGCCGACACGGGCTGACCGTAATAGCGCAGCATCGGCACGTACGTCAGCGACATCACGGCCCACGCCGTTACACCCAACGCCAACGCCGGCCAGTCCGCCATCGCCGCGCCGAGGACGGCGGCGACCGGCGGGACCAGGAAGATCACCGCCAGGCCCAGGACCGTACCGATCAGCAGCAGGACCGAGTGCCGCAACTGCGCGTAAGCGCTCCGAGCCACCATCTGCCACAGGCTCGCCAGCGTCGGGTACGGCCGAACGCTGCGGACCGGACCGGCCAGCCCCAGCCAGATCCGCCCGCCGCCGCGCTTGACCAGCCCGGCCAGCGCCACGTCGTCGATCACCGCGCCGCGGATCGCCGCGACCCCGCCGACGCGTTCGAGCGCATCCCGCCGGACCAATGTGCACCCGCCGGCCGCGGCCGCCGTCCGGGCGCCGACCCGGTTGCTCCACCGGAACGGGTACAGCAGGGCGAAGAAGTACACGAACGCCGGCACGATCAGCCGCTCCCAGCCGGTCCGTACCCGCAGCCGTGCCATCTGCGAGACCAGGTCGCGCTCGCCGGCCGCGGCGACCAACTGGCGCAGCGACCCGTCCTCGTGCGCGATGTCGGCGTCGGTGAGCAGCAGCAGGTCGACCTCGCCGGCAACCTCGACGCCGTGCCGAAGCGCCCACAGCTTGCCGGCCCATCCGGCCGGCGGCTCCCCCGGCGTAGTGATCGTCAACGGCAGGCCATACCTATCCAGCGACCGGGGCCCATCCAGCGACCGGGCGACCTCGCCGGTGCCGTCGGTCGAGTTGTCGTCGACCAGGATCACCTGGGCCGGTCCCGGATAGCGCTGCGCCAGCAGGGTCGGCAACGTCTCGGGCAACACCGCGGCCTCGTCCCGGGCCGGTACGACGATCGCCAGCGACGGCCAGTCGGTCGGGTCGGAGGTGGCCGGCAGCCGCTGGTCGGTACGCCAGAAGAATCCGCGTACGAACGCCAACCACAGCCACGCCGCCAGCGAGGCGGCGGCGATCCAGCCCAGCGCGGTCACGACCGCAGCCTGCCAGACCGCCCCGACCGATTTGCTGGGGGACTCGGACTCGAACCGAGACTGCACGGCTCCAAAGGCCGGCGGGCTGCCGATTACCCCATCCCCCATCGGATGCCCGACAAGGGTAGGTCACTGCCTACCCGCACGATCGGCCGAGGGCACACAACGAAACTGTCGTACCCCCGGCACACCCTCAGGTCCTACCTGGCGGCTGTCGATTTCCGCCGCCACCTGTTCGTCATCGTCGTGCCGGCGCACCACGCCGGGACAGCCATAAACGCAGGGAAAGGGACATCTCATGGGAAACAACGCAGTGACCTGGTGGGAGCTACCGGCAACCGACCTCGCCGCGGCCCAGAAGTTCTACGGCGACGTACTCGGCTGGCAGTTCGCACCCATGGGTGAGGGATATGTGCTCGTCTCGACCTCCGACGGCACCCCGATCGGCGGTCTGACGCAGGAGCCGCCGCAGGGCGCCCGCCTCTACGCCGAGGTCGATGACCTGGAGGACACGATCGCCCGGGCCGTCGCCGCCGGCGGCAAGGTGGTCCAGGAACGCAAGCTGATCTCCGAGGAATTCGGCTGGTGGGGTCTCATCCACGACGCCAACGGCCAGGAATTCGGCCTCTGGACGCACAACGCGCCGAAGAGCTGAATCGCCGCCGTTCTGCTCCTGGCCCTGCCGCGGCGGGTCAGGGGCAGAACGTGTGGATCGCGTGGGCGGTGGGTAGCCGCTGGATTACGCAATCGACTGTGGCCGGATCCACCGTCCACTTTCGTCCAGCCATGGCAAACCTACGGTTCCGTAGGTTACGGTTGCGTAGCCAGCCAAGCCCGCAGACCTTCGATGCTCGGAGACGCCCATGCCACCTTCGCAGCTGACGGCCACCGTCGATGCAGGCACCGCCTCGACCGTTCCCAGTCAGCGTGGAGCTGGCACACCTAAACCGCTGATGGCGGGCCGACGAGGTTCGACCGAGCAGGGCTTCCTGTATTTCTTTGTCGTGGCGCCGTTTCTCGCGGTGTTGGCGGCTATTCCGGTGGCCTGGGGCTGGGGTGCGTCCTGGCTGGATATCGGGCTGTTCTTCGCCTTTTTCATCATCGGCGGAATGGGCGTGACGATGGGATACCACCGGTATTTCACGCACGGCTCGTTCAAGGCCAAGCGCGGGCTGAAGATCGCGCTGGCGGTGGCCGGGGGTCTGTCGATCGAGGGCAAGGTGATCACCTGGGTCGCCGATCACCGCCGTCATCATGCGTACTCCGACAAGGAGGGCGACCCGCATTCACCGTGGCGGTACGGCAACACCACCGGCGCGTTGATCAAGGGCTTTTATTACGCGCACACCGGCTGGATGTTCGACCGGGAAAAGACCAACAAAGAGCGTTTTACGCCGGATCTCATGCGTGACCGCGATATTCGCACAATCAATTCGCTTTTCCCGGTACTGATGCTTTTCAGCCTGCTCGGTCCGGCGCTGATCGGCGGTCTGGTCACGATGTCGTGGGCCGGTGCCGCCAGCGCATTCTTCTGGGGCGGTCTGGTCCGGATCTTTTTCCTGCACCACGTCACCTGGTCAGTCAACTCCATCTGCCACACGATCGGTGAACGGCCGTTCGCCTCACGCGACAAGTCGGCCAACTTCTGGCCGCTGGCGATTCCGTCGTTCGGTGAGTCCTGGCACAACTCGCACCACGCCGACCCGACCGCGGCCCGGCACGGCACGTTGAAGGGCCAGTTGGACATCACCGCCCGGGCGATCTGGTTGGCCGAAAAGCTCGGCTGGGCGCACGATGTGCGGTGGCCCTCGGCGCAGCGCACCGCCTCGAAGTTGGTTTCTCCCGAGGCCGGCCGGACCAGGGCGCCGTCGGCCTGACACGATGTCCCGGTGAGCGAGGCACGGCCAGCCCCATCCCGGGTCCGGATGACCGGCAAGGAGCGGCGCCAGCAACTGCTGGACGTCGGCCGGACCTTGTTCGCCGAGCGGGGTTTCGAGGCCACCTCGATCGAGGAGATCGCGTCCCGGGCCGGGGTCAGCAAACCGGTGGTGTACGAGCATTTCGGCGGCAAGGAAGGCCTTTACGCCGTTGTGGTCGACCGGGAAATGCAACGGCTGCTGGACCGATTCACCGAATCCCTATCCACCGGGCATCCACGCGAGCTGCTGGAGCAGGCCGCGTTGATGTTCCTGTCGTACATCGAGGACGAGACCGACGGCTTCCGAATTCTGGTTCGCGATTCCCCGGTCGCCAGCAGCACCGGTACGTTTTCCAGCCTGATCAATGACATCGCCAGCCAGGTTGAATATATTCTGGCCCGCGAATTCGAATCCCGCGGTTTTGATCCGAAACTCGCTCCGCTGTATTCGCAGGCGCTGGTCGGCAGCGTCGCCCTCACCGGCCAGTGGTGGCTGGAAGTCCGCAAACCCGCGAAGCGCGAAGTGGCCGCGCATTTGGTCAATCTGGCGTGGAACGGGCTGTCCCATCTGGAGCAACGGCCCCGGCTCGGCGCGGTCCGCTAACACTATTTTTTGTTGCTGTGGATAGCTTTTGGCGGCTGTGGATGACCGCCGCGGGCTTTCTTGGATTTCCGGCACGCTTGACAAATGTCGAGCGGAGGGAGCCACCATGACATCCATGACAACCCACGACGAGGTCACCGTCGCCACCTTGGTCAACTATCCGGCCGAGGCGAGCGTGGACATCGTCGAGGGCACGATCTATCTGCGCAAAGCGGGCGGGTTCGACGTCCCCGATCTGGAGTTGATGCCTGACGACGGTCGGCGGCATGAGCTCCTCGACGGAGTCATCGTCGTGAGCCCATCGCCGGTGCGGGTGCACCAACGAGCTGTTACCCAGTTGGCCGTCCTACTGAGCAACGCGGGTCCGCCGGATTGGGAAATCCTCGTCGCCCCGTTCGATGTGCAGGCCGGGCCGCGCACCGTGGTCGAGCCGGACGTGCTGGTGCTCCCGAACCGGGACGCGGAGGCTCCAACGCCGCTGCCGCTGCTGGTGGTCGAGGTCCTGTCCCGGTCCAACCGTGGCTACGACCTGGTAGCCAAGCGCAGCGTCTACCAACGGGCGGGCGTCCGGTCGTACTGGATCGTCGATCCGGACGAGCCCGCGGTGAGCGTGCTGCGGCTGGAACGCGGTCAGTACATCGAGGTCGAGCGGGTGAGCGGACAGCAACTGTTGCGGACGCAGCTACCGTACGAGATCGCCTTCGTACCAGCGGATCTGGTGCGTTAGGGCGTGTTGCTTAAGTCCTGGCCGTCGCGAGCGGTGATCGCTGTAAGCGCTGTGGCGGTCCGGCAAGGCAGCCCGGGTGCGGGTGTCCCGCAGGTGCAATCAGGGGACGGTAGCGGAGCTACCGACTATTCGTACAGCGACGACAACGCCAGCCGTCGGGGTGGTGGGTGGGAGCGTGCCAGTCGTCTCGGCGCCGCGCAGCAGGCAGAGGACTTAAGCAACACGGCCTAGTCCAGTTCTTCGGCGAGTTCGAGCCAGCGCGTCTCATGCTCCTCGCGTTGGGCAACCAACTGCTGCAGGTCCGCGTTCAGCTCGGCCACCTTCTCGTAGTCGGTGGCGTGCTCGGCGAGCCGGTCGTGCAGGGTCGACTCGCGGCGTTGCAGGGTGGCGATCTGGCGTTCCAGGCGGGCCAGTTCCTTGCGTTCGGCCCGGGTATCGCCGCGGGACACCCGTGCCGCCGGCGCGCCCTCGACCTGGCGTTCCTGGCGACGCTTCAGGTACTCCTCGACCCCGCCCGGCAGCGCCGACAACTTGCCGTCGCCGAGCAGCGCCACGACCTGATCGCAGACCCGCTCAACCAGATACCGGTCGTGGCTGACCACGATCACGGTGCCCGCCCACGAGTCGAGCAGGTCCTCCAACGCGGTCAACGTGTCGATGTCCAGGTCGTTGGTCGGTTCGTCCAGCAGCAGCACGTTCGGCTCGGCCATCAACAGCCGCAGCAACTGCAACCGGCGCCGCTCGCCACCGGAAAGGTCGCCGACCGGAGTCCACTGCCTGGCCGCGGGAAAGCCGAATCGCTCGGCCAGCTGCGAGGCCGACATCTCGATCCCGCCGAGTACGGCCCGCGAGCCGACCTCGGTCACCGCTTCGAGTACGCGCAGCTGGTGCGGCAGCTCGGTCACTTCCTGCGAGAGGTACGCCGGCGCGACGGTCTTGCCCACCCGGACCCGTCCGTGCTCGGGCTGGATCTGCCCGACCAGCAGCCGCAGCAGCGTGGACTTGCCCGAGCCGTTGACCCCGACGATGCCGATCCGGTCGCCCGGCCCGACCTGCCAGGTCACGTCGTCCAAGAGCAGCTTGGATCCGACCTTGAGCGTTATCTCTTCGACGTCGTACACCGACTTGCCCAACCGCCGGGTCGCGAAGGCCTGCAGCGCAACGGTGTCCCGGGCCGGCGGCTCGTCCTCGATCAACGCCTGCGCGGCATCGATACGGAACTGCGGCTTGCTGGTCCGGGCCGGCGGACCACGGCGCAGCCAGGCCAGTTCCTTACGGAGCAGGTTGGCCCGCCGGGCCTCGGTCGCCGCCTCCTGCCGGGCACGCTCGGCCCGGGCCAGGACGTACGCGGCATACCCACCGTCGTACGCGTGCACCTGCCCGTCGGCCACTTCCCAGGTCTGGCTCACCACTGCGTCCAGGAACCACCGGTCGTGGGTGACCACGAGCAGCGCACCACGTCGGCTCGCCAGATGGTCGGCCAGCCACGCCACGCCCTCGACGTCGAGGTGGTTGGTCGGCTCGTCCAGGATCAGCAGGTCGGTCTCGCGCACCAGCCGGGCGGCCAACGCGACCCGGCGCCGCTCGCCACCGGAGAGCCGGCTGACCTCCGCGTCCAGCCCGACACCGGGCAGCCCGAGTCCGGACAGCACGGCCCGGATCCCCGCGTCGCCGGCCCATTCGTGCTCGGCGGCAAAGGTCTCCGACCCCAGTACGACGTCGCGAACGACGCCCGTCGTCGGCAGCGCGGCGGTTTGCGGCAGCGCGCCGAGGCGCAGGTCGCGGGAGTGTGTCACCCGACCGGAATCCGGCTCCTCGACACGGGCCAGGATGTTGAGCAATGTGGTCTTGCCGCCGCCGTTGCGACCGACCACGCCGATCCGCTCACCGGCCGCGACGCCCAGCGAGATCTGGTCGAGCACGATCCGACCGCCGAACGCCTTGCTCACCGACTCCAGGTTGACCAGGTTGACCGGCGGCATCTCAGCCTTTCTCCAGCGCCACAGTTACCCGCCCTCGCCGACAATGCGGGCGCCGGGCACCGGGCCGTGCACCACCCGTACCGTGCGGCATACGTCCACACCGGACAGTGCCGCCGCCAACCGAACGGCCCGGTCGTGCGAGCGGGCCAGGAACGCGCAGGTCGGCCCGGAGCCGGAGATCACGCCACCCAGCGCACCCAGGTCGGCCCCGGCCTGCAGCGTCTTGGCCAGCGGCGGGCGCAATCGGCGGGCCGGGACATCAAGGTCGTTGGCCAGCAGCCGGCCCAACTGGGCCGGGTCGTGCGCGCGCAGTGCGTTGATCAGGTCGTCGGCCGGCCCGATCCGGTCGGTGAGCCCGTTCTCGCGCAGCTTGTCCAGCTCGGCGTACACCGCCGGCGTCTGCAGCCCACCGTCGGCGATGGCCAGCGCCCAGTGCCACCCACCGGAGGCCAGCACCGGGGTCAGCTGCTCGCCGCGGCCGGTGCCCAACGCCGTACCACCGGTCAACGCGAACGCCACATCGCTGCCCAGGCCGGCCGCCAGTTCCAGCAATTCCGTACGACCCAACTCCGTGCCCCACAAGGCATCGCAGGCCACGAGGGTCGCGGCCGCATCGGCACTGCCGCCGGCCAACCCTCCGGCAACCGGGATGCCCTTGCTGATGTCCAACCGCACCGCCGGATCCACGCCCGTGTGCTCGGCCAGAGCCAACGCGGCCCGCCAGGCGATGTTCCGCTCGTCGACCGGCAACTCGTCGGCGCCCTCGCCGGTGATCGCCATCGACAGGTCGCGCGCCGGGGTGGCCGTCACCTCGTCATAGAGCGAGACAGCGTGAAATACGGTCACCAGGTCGTGGAAGCCATCCGGCCGTCGATCCGAGACGGCCAGGTGCAGGTTGAGCTTCGCGGGGACCCGTACGGTGACCGGCTCGGGCACACCAACGAGTCGCGTCACGGACAGCGGGTCCCTCCTTAATAGGCGATCGTCGGGGGCGGGCCGACGATGCACGGTTGCCACATTCGCTGCCTGCAACCCGCAGCTCGCGACGGCCAGGATTTAACAGACACACCCTAGCCCCCGGTCACCGGGCGCTGGCGCGCGGCGGCGATCCGAGCGAACGATGTCACATCCAGTGACTCGCCGCGGGCGGTCGGCTCGACTCCGGCGCGGCGCAGGATCTGCTCGGCCGCATCGGCCGAGCCGGCCCACCCGGCCAGCGCCGCCCGCAGGCCCTTACGTCGCTGCGCGAAGGCCTGGTCGATGACGGCGAACGTCTCGGTCCGGCCAGCGTCGGTTGGCGGCTCGCGCCGACGCAACGCGACCAGCCCGGAGTCGACGTTCGGCACCGGCCAGAAGACCTGGCGCGGCACCGGTCCGGCCCGGGTGACCGCGGCGTACCAGGCCGCCTTCACCGACGGCACCCCGTACACCTTCGAGCCGGGCGTCGCCGCGAGCCGGTCCGCCACCTCCCGCTGCACCATGACCAGGCCGTGCCGCAGCGAGGGCACGGTCGCCAACAAGTGCAGCAACACCGGCACGGCAACGTTGTACGGGAGGTTGGCGACCAGCGCGGTCGGCGTACCGACCTCGGTCACGCTCAGCGCATCGGCCTGGCGCACGGTGAGCCGGTCGGCCAGATCGGGCCGCTGACGTTCCACAGTGGACGGTAACGCGGTCGCCAGCACCGGGTCGATCTCAATGGCGGTGACGGCCCGTACCTGCGCCAGCAGGCCCAATGTCAGCGAGCCGAGCCCCGGCCCGACCTCCAATACGGTCTCGTCCGGGCCGAGGTCGGCGGTCCGGACGATGCGGCGAACAGTGTTCGCGTCGTGCAGAAAGTTCTGGCCGAGCGTCTTGGTCGGGCGCAGGCCGAGGTCGGCGGCCAAGCTCCGGATCTCAGCGGGCCCGAGCAGCCCACCGACCATGCGGTGCCTTTCTGGATCCGGTGAACGTGTGGATCAGTTGTACACGTTCTTGCCGCAGACCGGCCACGGCTCGGTGCCGCGCGCGTCGTACACCCGCGTGGCAATGGCGATCTGCTGCTCTCGGGTGGCCAGGTCCGGCCGCGGCGCGTACGCCCCGCCGCCGTTGGACAGCCAGGTGGTGATGTCGAACTGCAAGCCGCCGTAGAAGCCGTTGCCGGAGTTGATCTGCCAGTTGTTGGTCGACTCGCAGCTCGCGACCGCGTCCCAGTTCAGCTTGCTGCTGCCGACCGGCAACTTGCCCAGCGTCGGGGTCGGGACCTGCTTGGTGCCGACCTTGATCAGCTTGGTGGTGGCCGGCGTGACGACCTCGCGGCTCACCAACTTCTGCTGGCCCGCTTTGCCGTCCACGTAGGCGATTTGGTACGTCAGGTGCTCGACGCCATCCTGGCCGTGCTGGGCGACGACTTCTTGTCCCTTGTAGAGGGTGCTGTCGGACTGCTTCTTGGTGCTGAAGTGCAGCGTCGCCGACTTGGTGATCGTCTTGTAATGGATCCGGTTGACGGTGACGGTCATGCCGTCCCGCAGCGGGGTGTTCACCGACGGCGTGACCCGGTCCGAGGAGCCGACGCTGACCTTCGCATCGGCCAGCATGTCGCCCACGGTCGCGGACATGCTGTTCGTGGTGAACCGGGCTCCATCAACGACGACCGTGGTTTTCTTCGGCATCTCGGCCGAGATCGTCGCGCCCTTGAGCGGGATCTTGGCCCAGCGGTTGCTGGTGACGTACGCACCGCTGTCGGCCAGGCCGGCGTCGTTGACGAACGCGTTGACAGTGGAGGCGGTCGACCAGACCTTCTTGGTCGTCTGCCCGACCTTCAGCTCGATCGGGCGGCCCCGCTTGACCGTGATGTGCTCGCCGTCCTCGACCGGAGAATTGAGCTTCGGCGAGACGGAGTCGTGCGGGCCGACCTTGATGTGCGCGTCGGCCAGAACGCCCTTGACGTTGGGCGCGTAGCTGTCGACCGAGTGGCTCACACCGTCGACGCTGACCTCGACCTTTTTGTCCAGCGAGGCCCAGGCGACGGTGCCGCCGATCAGGCCGGTGACCACGGTGCCGTAGATACCGAGGCGTACCACGCTCGGGCGACCGTTGGCGCCGCGTACCAACGAGGGTCGGCTGCGGCGGCCGGCGACCTTGCTCGGGCGGCTGGACCGGGCTGGTGCTGGGGTCGGAGCACCGTGGCGGTGGCGGTGCCGGCCGGCCGAATCGGCCTGGGCAGCACCGGTCGGCGATGTCGCGGGCTGCGCGGCCGCGCCACCGTCTGCGTTGTCGCCGCGCTTCTCGGCGTAGTGCGCCGCGATACGGGCGATCGGAGCGGTCTGGCTGTGCAGCTCGGGCGTGGTTGCCGGCGCGATCCGGGGCCCGGGCGTCGCGGTCCGTGGTGCCGGAACGACGGTCCGCGGATGCGGCACGAGCTTCGGCGGTGTGGCCGTTCCACCGTGCGCCGGCGGTGGCGTCCAGGTCGCGGTGGCGGCCCGAGCCTTCGGCGAGGTGAGCGTGTGCCCGCCCGCACTGGGCCGCTGGTGCGGCGCAGACCCGTGCAGGGTCGGACCATGTGGCGTCCTGGACCGCAGCTGCTGCGGTGGAGCCGCGCTGGGGGCGAGCGCGGTGGCGGTACGCGTGGCGCCGGAGGAGTAGTGCGCTCCGACATACGAACGCTGCTGGTGTGCGCGTTTCGCGGCGACAAGCTGCCGCGACGTTGCACTGCCCCTGGGGGCGGCGTGACGACCCACGGTGCTCCTGCATTCGGTCCACCCGGGCAGAGGACAACCCTACGGGCGACGCGCGTCAGCCTGCCCCCGTACGACGCTCGTATCACCCGGAGCTTCCCCACCCCGGCCAACGATCACAGCACGATAACGGACCTCGGTAATGGTGCCAACACAGGGGGTGGCTTTTACGTCCGTGTCGCGACATCAACAGCTTTACGAACTGGACATCCGTGCACGATCACCCGCTAAATCGGGCTTCCTGCGGTGAAAAAATCTGGCAACCACTGAGCCTGCGCGGCCAGCAATTCGTCGACCATCGCCGTGATCTGGTCGAGGTTCAGCAGCGCCGCGGTCAGCGGGTCGAGCATAACGGCGTGGTAGATGTGCTCGCGGTTGCCGGTCAACGCGGCCATGACCGCCAACTGCTGCACGTTGATCGCGTTGCGGTTGATGGCCGCGCATTGTGGCGGCAGCGGGTTGACCGCGGTCGGCTGCACACCATTCTTGTCGACCAGGCACGGCACCTCGACGCAGCAACCGTCGGGCAGATTCGGAATCAACGTCCGGTTGGCCACATTCCCGTGAATGACGCTTGGGCGACCGGTCAGCATGCTGTGGATGATCTGCGAGCCGTATTCCAGCGACGGCTCCAGCTTCTCCTTCAGTCGTTCGAGCAGCTCTTCGGTCTGGGCGTCATCGTCGTGCGCGGCGCACAGCTGGTAATAATCCCAGCGCTGCGGGATGAACTGGTCGATGGATTCGGTGTTCTTGCGGAAGTACGGCACGTACTCCGAGGCGTGGTGGCTGGACTCGGTGTGGAAATAGCCGAACTTGGCCATGATCTGGGTGCGGACCCGTTCGGCCGCCCCTTCGTAGACCGAGGCGCCGCGAGCCTGGCTGTGATCACCCGAATCGCCGGCCACCTCACCCAATTCGCGCGGCGCCAGGTGGTGCGCCACCATGACCTCACGCAGCCGGGGATACAGGTCCTCGCCATTCCGTTCGAATTCGGTGAACCAGGCCTGATGGTTGATTCCGGCGGAGATGAAATGCACCTCGTCATATGGCACACCAAGCTCGCGAGCCAGCATCCGCGAGGTGTTCTGCACGCTGTGGCACAGGCCGACTGTCTCGATGCCCAATTCCGCGAGGTACCAGCAGTTCATCGCCATCGGGTTGGCGTAATTGATCAGCAGGGCGCTGGGACACAATTCCCGCATATCCGCGGCGATTTCCCGGTACGCCGGCGCCGAGCGCAGAAACCGAAATACCCCGCCGGGCCCGAGGGTGTCACCGACCGGCTGGTCCAGACCGTACCGCCGGGGAATCTCCACGTCGGTGCGGTACGCGTCGATTCCGCCCACCTGGAAGGTGACGATGACGAAATCGGCCCCGTCCAGGGCCTCACGCCGGTCGGTGGTTCGCTCCACAGTGGTCGGAAATCCGTGGTGGGCCACCAATGCGGCGGCCGCATCGGCGGTGCGGGCGAGTCGGGTCGCGTCGACGTCCATCAACGTGAGCGTCGATGCCCGCAACTCCGGATAACTCAGCAGGTCGCCGATCAGCCGTAGCGGGAATACGTACCCACCGGCACCAATAATGGAAATCTTCGCCATGCTCAGCACCACCTTCGCTCAGTGATGGACGGTACGGACCCAGCCCCGTACTCACGATTCTGCAGCCCGCCGACCTCGTCAAGGCCGCCGTGCCGAATTCACTGGCCACATTCGGGCAGTCCAATTTCCCTGCCACACAGGCCATCCGACTTCCCGCGCGATCATGCAAAATTGGTTCGCGACACGCCGTACGGACAAGCCATTTCTGCATGATCACCAACGACGGGCGGGACAATAGGAGAGATCGGTGGCCGCGACCGCTCCCGGAGGCCAAGGTGGTTGAAAATGAAGGTAGTCAATGTCGGCGGACGGGCGGCACTGCTTGCCGACCAGCGCGTTTACGATCTCGAGGATCTCTCAGACGGAACCATCGCGCCGGACCCAATGGCGGTTCTGCACGACCATTGGGAGCACGCTCGTGAGCTAGCGCAACGCGGCGCATTCGAAGGCGGCCAAGACCTTTCCAACGTGCGACTCGGCGCCGCGGTACCGAACCCGGGCTCGATCTTCGGCCTGGTTGCGAACTATCCGCCCGCCCGTCTGAGGTCGCCGATCTACGTCGCCATGGACAGCCGACTACATGCCGCTGAAGGCGCTGGGCAAGAGCTTGGACACCTTTTGCCCACTCGGACCGGCCATTGTCACCACGGATGAACTTCCAGATCCCAACGACCTGACCATCGAATGTCGACTCAATGGTGAGCTGGTCCAATTCGCGCGCACCAGTGAAATGGTCACCGACATTTGCCATCTCGTCAGCTTCCTGTCGGCATTCATTACGCTTCGCCCCGGCGACGTCTGTCTTACCGGTACGCCTACGCCCAGCGGCGGGCATCTTCCACGGATTCAGCCAGGCGATATCATCGAGACCGAGATCCACGGCCTTGGCGCCCTTCGCAACAAATGCGCTGCGGAGACACCCTGACCCGGCGATCTGTCAGGCGGGAATGCCGAATACCCGGGCCGCGGTCGCGGTGACCTGTTCGCACAACTCCCCGACCGGTACGCCTCTGGTTTCGGCCAGCGAACGCAACGTCAGCGGCACCACGTAAGGCGCGTTGGGCCGCCCGCGATACGGCATCGGGGTCAGGAACGGCGCATCGGTTTCAACAAGAAACTGACCGGGCGGGGTCAACCGGGCCGCCTCGCGCAGTGCCGGCGCATTCTTGAACGTCACCGTGCCGGCGAAACTTAATACGTATCCGGCCTCGACGCAGCGCCGCGCCATGTCGGCGTCACCGGAAAAGCAGTGGAACACCGTGAAGGCCGGCGCGCCCTCCTCGGTCAGCACCCGCAGGATGTCCTCGTGCGCGTCCCGGTCGTGGATCACCAGCGCCTTGCCAACCGCCTTGGCCAGCGCGATATGGCGGCGGAACGCCTCCTGCTGGACCTTCGGCTCGACCCGGCCCCAGTAGTAATCCAGGCCGGTCTCCCCCACCGCGACCACCTGCGGCAACGCCGCCAGCCGGGCCAGATCCTCGTACGTCTGCTCGGTCAACTCACCGGTCTCGTTCGGATGCACCGCGACCGTGGCGAAAACGTCCGGATGCGCCCCGGCCCGGTCGGCGCACCACTGTGAACTGTCCACAGTGTCCCCAGCGGTGATGACCCGGCGAATTCCCACCGCCTGCGCCTGCGCCATCACCCGGGCCACGTCCGCGTCGTCGACGCAGCCCATCGCGTCCAGGTGACAATGGCTATCCAGCGCCGGGCCCGGCAACGGCTCCGGCGCCGGTGGTGGATCACCCCGCCGCTGACTCACTCGGACTCGGTCAGCCGGGCCAGCTCCTCATCCACGATGGACGGGTCGAGCTTGCGGAACACCGGCTTCGGCGGCGCGAGCGGCGTTCCAGGCTTGATCGGCGTCGATTCCCACCGCGCCCCGGTGTCGTAATCGCCGCGCAGGACGGCGTACGACGGACCGCCTTCCTCGTCGACCTCCTGCATTTCCGGCATCGTCGCCCACGCACCGGAATTCCCCAGCTGCTCGTGCACCTGCTGGGCCGAATGCGGCAGGAACGGGGTCAGCAGCGTCTTGCAGTCATCGACCGCTTGTAGCGCGACGTGCAACACGGTCCGCATCCGCTCGGGGTCCGCATTCTTCAGCTTCCACGGTTCCTGCTCGGAAATGTACTTGTTGGCCAGCGCGACCACGCGCATCGTCTCGGTGATCGCGGCCTTCTGCCGGGACCGTTCCAGCAATTCGCCGACCGTGCCGAATGCCGCCTGCGTCGTCCCCAACAGCTCACGGTCCACATCGGACAGCTCGCCGGCCTCGGGGACCGATCCGACGTTCTTGGCCGCCATCGAAATCGACCGGTTGACCAGGTTGCCCCAGCCGGCGACCAATTCGTCATTGTTACGCCGCAGGAATTCGGACCAGGTGAAATCGGTGTCCTGGTTTTCCGGACCCGCCACGGCCAAGTAATAACGCAGCGCATCGGCGTCGTACCGCGCGAGGAAATCCCGGACCAGAATTCCCACACCGCGGGAGGAGGAGAATTTCCGCGCCTCCATGGTCAGGAATTCGCTGGAGACAATTTCGTACGGCAGATTCAACGTGCCCAACGAGCCTGGCGAGCCATTGGAAGCGCCCTGGCCGTTGTTACCCAACAACATCGCCGGCCAGATCTCGGCGTGGAAGACGATGTTGTCCTTGCCCATGAAGTAGTACTGCTCGGCCGACGGGTCCTGCCACCACGCCTTCCACGCGTCCGGATCACCACTGCGGGCGGCCCATTCGATCGAAGCGGACAGATATCCGATGACCGCGTCGAACCACACGTACAGCCGCTTGTCGTTGCGGTCCCGCCATCCATCCAGCGGCACCGGGACGCCCCAGTCCAGGTCGCGGGTGATCGCCCGCGGCTTGAGGTCCTCCAGCAGGTTGGTCACGAACTTCACGACGTTGGGTCGCCACGACGTCCGGGTCTGGTACCAGGCGCCCAACGCCTCGGCGAACGCGGGCAGATCGAGGAAGTAGTGCTCGGTCTCGACGAAGGTCGGCGTCTCGCCGTTGATCCGCGAGCGCGGGTTGATCAGGTCGGTCGGGTCGAGCTGGTTGCCGCAGTTGTCGCACTGGTCGCCGCGCGCGTTCGGGTAACCACAGATCGGGCAGGTGCCCTCGATGTAGCGGTCCGGCAGGGTGCGACCGGTCGACGGCGAAACCGCGCCGAGCATCGTCTTGGGGAAGACGTATCCGTTCTTCAGCAGCGTCAGGAACATCTCCTGCACCACCGCCGCGTGATTGCGGGTCGTGGTGCGGGTGAACAGGTCGTACGTCGAGCCCAACGAGGCCAGGTCGTCCGCGATGACCCGGTTGTAACGGTCGGCCACCTCGCGCGGGGTGATGCCTTCCTTATCGGCCGCGACCAGAATCGGCGTGCCGTGCTCGTCGGTACCGGAGACCATGAGTACCCGGTTGCCGGCCATTCGGTGATAGCGGCTGAAGACGTCCGGCGGGACGCCGATGCCGGCAACGTGGCCGATGTGCCGCGGTCCGCTGGCGTACGGCCAGGCGACGGCGGTGAAGATATGCCTCGGGCTACTCATACGCGCCAGCGTAGTGATTGCGCGCACTGGCCTCGATCAGGCGTCCGTTTGTCGGGACCGAGCGGTGGCCAAGTGCTACTCTGCAAAACGGCCGATCAAGGGCCAAAGCCGGTGCGACGCAAGGAGGTGGGGCCAGTGAGTGCTGGCGATCATCCCAGTCCTATGCGCGCGTCGCTGTCTCCGGCAGTGTCTGACTGACACCGTTCACTGATGAGATTTCCTCGGCATCAAGTCGAGGGTGGCGACGTGCGCTTTCGCCCGTCCACAGACGATCCGACCGCACGTAGTGGTCTGCTGGGTCGCCGGTTCCGGACGGGAAAACCCGCGAGAACAGCGACCATCAGGACAGCGGAGCCACGAATGAGCACACCCCTGAAAATCGCCCGTCGACCAATTGCGCGCCGTCGCGCCATGACCGAGGTGCCCAGCGCACCGGCTACGCGCCAACGCAACTGTGTCGTCGACTGCGGTGTGTACGTCGACGGCGTCCGGCTGCCGTTCTCCGGTGGCTACGTCGAAGCGGCTCGGCTGGCCCGCAAGCGGCGTGGCTTCGTCTGGCTCGGGTTGTACGAGCCGACGGCTGAGCAGTTCGCCGGTATCGCGGACGAATTCGACCTGCACCCGTTGGCCGTCGAGGACGCGGTCAACGCGGCCCAGCGCCCGAAGCTGGAACGCTACGACGACACGTTGTTCGTGGTGCTCAAGACATTGCGGTACGTCGAGCACGAGCGGCTCACCGCCACCAGCGAGATCGTGAACACCGGCGAGGTGATGGTGTTCGTCGGCGAGCATTTCGCCATTACCGTGCGCCATGGCCGGCACGGCAAGCTGGGCAGCGTCCGGCATTGGCTGGAGGAGCGGCCCGAGCTGCTTGCGTATGGTCCGGCCGCCGTGCTGTATGCGATCTCGGACAATGTCGTCGACCAGTACCTGTCGGTGGTCAGCGACGTGGAGGCCGACATCGACGAGGTCGAGACGTCGGTCTTCTCCCCCAGCCGTAGCCAGGATGTGGAACGGATCTACCAGCTCAAGCGCGAACTGCTCGAGCTACGCCGCGCGGTCTCCCCGCTGGCCGGCCCGGTACGGACCCTGGCCGAACGGCACCTCTCCGCCGTACCGGACGAGATCCGCGAATACTTCCGGGACGTGGCCGACCACGTCACCCGGGTGCGGGAGCAGGTGGCCAGCTTCGACGAACTGCTCACCTCGATCCTGCAGGCCTGCCTGGCCCGCATGACCATGGCCGAGAACGAGGACATGCGCAAGATCTCGGCCTGGGTCGCGATCGCCGCCGTACCGACCGCTGTGTGCGCCGTGTACGGCATGAACTTCAAGCACATGCCCGAGCTGGGATGGACGTACGGGTACCCGATCGTGATGGGCGTGATCGCGGTGGTCTGCCTGCTGCTCTACCGCGGCTTCCGGCACAACGGCTGGCTCTGAAACCTGCAGGCACCCGGCCCAAAGCTCGGGTAGCCCGCCCGCTCCGGAACCTTGCAGCCCACTCCGAACCCTGCAGCCGCCCGCCCCAGCTTTACGTTGTTGATCATGAAGTTCCCGACATTTTGCTCGGCGTGTCGCCGGCGTGTCGCGCAGCGAACTTCATGATCAACAAAACGGGGCGCGTGGCAGCGGGGCGATGGTGGCAGCGGGCTCAGAGGTTGGACCAGCGCCAGTCACCGAGTCAGCGCCAGTCAGCTCGGGTCAGGTCAGCGCCAGTCAGCGCCAGTCAGCGAGGCGGCTCGAGTCACCGAGTCAACGCCAGTCAGCTCGGGTCAGCGGACAGCGCCAGTCAGCTCGAGCTACCGGTTGCGGCGGCGTACACCAGCCGGCGGGCGACCCCGGTCTGCTCGGCCACCGCGGTCACCGCATCCCGGCGGGACAACCCGGCGGCGACCCGTTCCCGTACCGCCGCCGCCAACTCCTCCGGCTCCGGCGCAGCAGCGGCGACAGAAGTACCCCCGATGACGACCGTAATCTCGCCCCGAACGCCCGCAGCCGCCCACGACACCAACTCGGCCAGCGGGCCGCGCCGTACCTCCTCGTACGTCTTGGTCAACTCCCGGCACACCGCGGCCGGCCGGTCCGCCCCGAGGACCGCGGCCGCGTCGGCCAGCATCTCGGCCAACCGGTGCGGCGCCTCAAAGAAAACAATCGTCCGCTGCTCGGCCGCCAACTCCGCGAGGGCCCGCCGCCGCTTGCCGGCCTTGCGGGGTAGGAAACCTTCGAAGCAGAACCGGTCGCTGGGCAGCCCGGAGAGCGCGAGCGCAGTGGTCACCGCGGACGGGCCGGGCAGGCAGGTCACCTGTACGCCGGCGTCGATCGCGGCCCGGACCAGCCGGTAGCCGGGATCGGAAACGCTGGGCATGCCGGCGTCGGTGATCAGCAGGACCGCGCGACCCTCGACCAGTTCGGCGACCAACTCGGGCGTGCGCTGTTCCTCGTTGCCCTCGAAGTACGAGACGACCCGCGCCGGCCGGTCGATGTCGAGCGCATCGGTGAGTCGCTGCAACCGGCGGGTGTCCTCGGCCGCCACGATGTCCACATCGGACAGTGCGGCGCGCAGTCGGGGGCTCACATCGGCCGGATTTCCCAACGGGGCGCCGGCCAGCAGCAACGTCACAGCGGCAGCCCGGCCTCAAGGTGCGCCAGCCCCTGGTCGACCAGGTCCATGACGTCCCGCGACGGATCCTCGGCCAGCGAAAGCCAAACCGCCAGCGAGACCCCGATGACCGCACCGGCCACGTTCCGTACTTCGAAGTCGTCCGGCTTACGACCGACGCGTTCGGCCAACGGTCCGGTGATCAACTGCATGGTCCGCATGTACTCGTCGAACATCTTGACCCGCAGCTCCGGGATAGCCATGGCGAGCTGGTGCCGTTTCAGCTCGGTGGCCCAGTCCTCTTCGTGCGCGTCGTTGATCACCTGTTTGATCGCTGCCCGCAAGGCGGCGATCGGGCTGAGCTCCAGCGGCTGGGCGCGGAACGCCTCCACCATCAGCGGGTCGAGGTCGTCGGCCAGCACGACGTCTTCCTTGGTCGGGAAGTATCGGAAGAACGTGCTGGGCGAGACCTCGGCCGCCTCGGCGATCTGGTCGATGGTGGTTTGGGCGTACCCCTGCTCACGGAAGAGGCGCATCGCATGTTCGCGGATCAGCCGCCTGGTCCGCGCCTTTTTCCGCTCACGCAAGCCGGGCGCGCCGGACTCAGACGGTTTCATACTCCGATTCTGCCCGTTCGGTCCGAACCGACCCAAGCTCCGACGCGCGGGGCAGGAACAGTACGGCTAGTACGACGGCCACCACGGCAATGCCGCAGCTGACCCACAACATGACGTCCATGCCGTGTACGAAGGCGGACCGGATCGACTCCAGCAGTGCCGGCGAGTGCTGCTGCTGCGCGACCGCGACACCAGACTGGGCGTTGTCCCGTACCGTATGCGCGGCCGCCGGCGCCAATCCGCCCAGATCCAGCTGACTGCGGTAGGCCGAGGCCAGCACGGTACCCAGAACCGCGACCCCGATCGTGCCGCCGACCTGACGCATCGACTGCATCATGGCCGACCCGGCACCGCTGCGTTCGGCGGTGAGCGTGCCCATCGCGGCGTTCATCGCGGTCGGCATCACGAACCCCATGCCGACACCCAACGCCGCGATCCAGATCGACGCGTACCCGTACCCGGTGTGCACGCCGGTCAGCGCGCCCATGGCGAACCCGACCGCGACGATCGCGAACCCGGCCGCCACGGTGACCTTGGCTCCGACCCGCTGCACCAGTTTCTCCACGATCCGGGTGCCCACGATCAAGCCACCGATCATCGGCAGCAGCCGCACGCCGCTACCCAGTGCATCGGTCCCGCCGACGGCCCGGAAGAACTGCGGCATCGCGAACAGCAGACCGAACATCGAGAAGTTGATCATGACGCTGAGCAGCGTGCCCCAGGTGAAGCTGGGCGAGGAGAACAGCGCCAAATCCAGCAGCGGTTGGCGGATCCGCCGTTCCCACAGGACGAACGCCACCAGCAGCACCAGCCCGCCCACAAGGGTGGAGAGCGCCTCGCCGTTGGTCCAGCCCTTCTCCCCGGCCGTGATGCAGCCGTAGGTCACGCCGAGCAACCCGACACTGGAGACCACCATGCCGATCGGATCCAGGCCGCGCCGCTGCTCGCTGCGCGATTCAGGAATCAGCCAGGTCACCACGACCACGCCGACGATCACCAGCGGCACGTTGATCAGGAAGACCGAACCCCACCAGAAGTTGTCCAGCAACCAGCCGCCGAGGATCGGGCCGAGTGGCAGCCCGACCGCGGTCGAGGTGACCCAGATCGCGATCGCCTTACCGCGTTCGGCCGGTGGGAAAAGCACCGGCAGTACCGCCATCGACAGCGGCATCATGAACGCCGCGCCCAGACCGAGTACGGCCCGCGAGGCGATCAGTTGCCCGCTGGTCGAGGAGTACGCACTCGCCGCGGATGCCACCCCGAACAGCAGCAGCGCGGCGATCAGCAGTCGTTTGCGCCCGAACCGGTCCCCCAGCATTCCGGCCGGCAGCAGCGCCGCGGCCAGCACCAACGTGTACGCGTCGGTGAACCACTGCAGCTCACTGTTGGAGGCATGCAGATCGGTCGCCAGGTTGGGCAGCGCGACGGACAGGACAGTGGTATCGAGCCCGATCGTGAGCATCGCGAGCACCAATGCGCCCAACGCCCACCACCGACGAGCCGACGAGACGGTCATCGCGACATCCGTTCTTCCGACAGAATCTCCGAACTGATAGTAGCTGCCACTTTGGAGATTCTGTCAAGAACTACGGAACGAACGTGACCCGTACGATCTGTCCACATGAGCGCAGCAGTACTGCCCGAGCCGCCGAGCCGGCCCGCGGCGCGGTATCCGCAGAGCGGGTCGCGCTCATGACGGCGGTCTACGCGCCGCGCGAGATCGAGGCCCGGACGCCCAAACCGCCCTCGGCAATCGATCGGCTGCGCCAACGCCGGCTGCACGACACCGCCCGCGGCTGGGTCGTCACGATCGTGGTCACCGCGATCGCGGCGCTCACCCGACTGTGGTCGATCGGATTTCCCAAGCAGAAGATCTTCGACGAGGTCTACTACCCGGCCAACGCGGTCGAGATCCTGCGTCAGGGGTACGAGGACAACCCGGGTCGGCTCTTCGTCGTCCATCCGCCGTTGGGCAAGTGGTGCATCGCGGCCGGGGTGAAGCTGTTCGGCAACAACGCCGTCGGTTGGCGGTTTCCGGCCGCCATCGCCGGCACGCTGACCGTGCTGTTGCTGATCCGGATCGTGCGCCGGATGACTGGCTCGACCCTGCTCGGCGGCATCGCCGGCCTGCTGCTCGCCCTGGACGGCCTGTCGGTCGTGATGAGCCGTACCTCGCTGCTGGACATCTTCCTGCAGCCGTTCATCCTCGGCGGTTTCGGCTGCCTGGTGATGGACCGCGAGCAGGTACGGCGCCGGCTGGCGGCTGCGGTCCAGGCCGGGACGATCGCCGCCCACCGGTTCGGTCCCGGGTTGGGGCCGCGGCCGTGGCGGCTAGCCGCTGGCGTGCTGCTGGGTGCGTCCTGCGGGATCAAGTGGAGCGGCGTCTATTTCCTGGCCGGATTCGCCATCGTGTCGGTGTTCTGGGACCGGTCAGCCCGTCGCGCCGCCGGGGTCCGTACGCCGACCCGGACCACGATCGTGCGGGATCTGCCGGCCGCGATCGTGTCGTTGGGGCTGGTCCCGCTGGGCGCGTACCTGTTGACCTGGACCGGCTGGTTCCTGGGCGAGAACGGGTACGCGCGGCACTGGGCCACCAACCATCCGAGCAAGCACTGGGGTTTCATTCCCGGCCCGTTGCGTTCGCTGTGGCATTACCAGGCCGAAACGCTGAAATTCCACGAAGGACTATCCAGCTATCACCCGTACCGATCCCAGCCGTGGGCCTGGTTGTTGGACGCCCGGCCGGTCAATTTCTATTACCCGAGAAATGTCACCGGCTGCGGTTCTTCCTCCTGCGTACGGCAGATTGTTTCCCTTGGTACGCCGGCGTTGTGGTGGGCATTTATTCCGGCAATTCTGTGGATGGTCTGGCTGATGATTTCGCGCCGTGATTGGCGCGCGGGAATCATCATCATGGCGTTTCTGGCCGGCTGGGCCAGTTGGTTGGAAAACACCAGCCGGACCATGTTCTTCTTTTACATGGTGCCGTTGGTGCCGTTCCTGGTGATGGCGGTGACGCTCGTACTAGGCGATGTGTTGGGCCGCCGCGACGCCACCGAAACGCGCCGCATCGTCGGGCTGGTGGCCGTCTGCGTCTATCTCTCTCTGGTCGTGATCAACTTCGTCTGGCTGTGGCCGATCCTGACCGGCCAGAACATCACGTACGCCGGGTGGCACGCCCGGATGTGGTTCTCTTCGTGGATCTAGCCGTGAATAGGGACTTGATCGTCGTCGGCGCGGGCATTGTCGGCGCGTCGGTGGCCTATCACGCCGCCCGGGCGGGTGCCACCGTGACGTTGCTCGACGCCGGGCGGCCGGGCGCCGGCGTGACGGCGGACTCGTTCGCCTGGGTCGGAGCCTCTGGCGTTCTTAACGGCCCGGCCGCCGGGCTGCGGGTCCACCGCGACCACTGAGTACCACCGGCTCGCGACCGAATTGCCGGGACTCCTGGTGACCAGGTCCGGCTCGCTGAGCTGGAACACAAAGCACAGTGCGCCGGACGCCGGACCCGGGCAGACAATCGTCGACGCGGCCACCGTGGCGACGCTGGAACCCAGCCTTCGGCAGCCCTCCAGAGTGGGCGCTCTGGGCTCCGAATGACGGCGCTATTGACTCGGTCGGCGTAACCGAGCGGCTGGTCGCGGGCGCTCGTACCCGTGGAGCTCGGGTACGTCTGGACACGTGGCGGTGATGCACTCGGCGGTCACGCTCGCCGCGGCCGTGGGCCGCCTGGTCGCGCGGGAGTTGGTCGAGGGAACCGCCCAGTCGGCTCTGTCAGGTTGCCGCCTGGAGCGCTTCTAGACCGCTAGCTGGTGGAGGGCCGCGGAGCCGCGGCGGCCGCCGCTTGCTTCTGTGCGTCCTTGGCCCGGATCTCCTTGACCACCAGGTGTTCGGCCACAAAGGACAGGAACGGGATCGTGCCGGCGGCCATCACCAGAATGATCTTCACCAGATGCCAGCGCCGACGGGCCGCGAGATCGAGCACGGTCAGCAGATAAACGATGTAGAGAAAGCCGTGCATCGGACCGACAACCGCGACGACCGGATCGAAATTGGCGGCGTACTTCAACGGAACGCCGATACAGACCAGGATGACCAGCCCGACGCCAACGACGTAGGCCATGATCCGGTAGCGGAGGATCGCGCCCTTCACTGGCGCTCATCCCGCTTGTTCAGGTTGGCCAGATAGCGGTTGTACGCGGCCAGCTCCGGGTCGTCTTCCTCAGTAAACACGGGCGCCCAGTCCTCTTCCTCGACCTCATCCGGAACGTCGGCGGGTTCGGGCTCGGTCTGCTCGATCTCGGCCTCGTCGTCCGGTGGGTGGATTTCGTAGTGCAGCACCTTCCACCAGAAGAACACGACGAAGGCGGCGAACAGCGGCCACTCGATCGTGTAGGCCCAGCTCAGCGAGTTGCCCGACTCGGCCCGGTGCCACTGCCAGCGACCCAGCAGGACGAACGCCACGACCAGGCCCAACGCGAGCGCGTGGCGCACCAGCCAGGAAGGTGACAACAGCGGGCGGCGCACGGAATTAGGCTACCGCCGCCGCCCGCTGGGTCAGGGGTCAGGGCGAGAGCTGGAACGGCGGGTAGCGGTCGACCAGACCGTACAAGTACGCGCTGGCGCGGGTCTGCCAGCGCAGCGAGCCGGCCACGAAGCGGTACATGCCATCGGGGTAGTGGCCGGTGAACGCCACCGCCCAGAGCGCGATCCAGGCCACGATCGCCGCTCCGATCCCGACGAAGTACAGGCAGAACATCGCCGGGATCAACATGATCGAGCGGGCCAGGAAGAACGGGATCGAGAAAATGGCCAGCGCCCGCGAGCTCTGCATCGGCTGCTGGAACGAGACCTGCACCGGGTAGTCGCTCGGCGGTGGACCGTAGTCGCCGTAACCGGGCGGCGGAGGTGGTGGCGCCGCGGGGAAGCCACCGGGCATAGGCGGTGGCGGATACGCGCCCGGCGGTGGTGGCGGTGGCGGGAATTCGCCTTGCGGCGGTGGTGGCGGGTAATCGCCTTGCGGCGGCGGTGGCGGGTAATCGCCTTGCGGCGGTGGTGGCGGGTAGCCGCCTTGCTGCGGTGGCGGGTAATCGCCCGGCGGAGGCGGCGGTGGGTAGTCGCCCGGCTCAGGGTTAAAGCCTCCGGGCGGCTGAGGGCTTGTCATCTTTGCTCCTACTTGTCCAGACGGGGGCGGTCGCGGCGACCGTACTCGCCGCACGCCATTCGGCTCCACCAGGCACGGCACCACCCGCGCCGGAAGATCCGCCGGGTCCGTCCGGTTGTCTGTAGACGTGAGCGGACCTGACGCACCCAAAATCCCCATCTCCGTACTCGATCTGGCTCCGGTCAGCGACGGCTCCGATGCACGCACCGCGCTGCGCAACAGCCTCGATTTGGCCCGACACGCCGACGAGTGGGGCTACCACCGCTACTGGGTGGCCGAACACCACAACATGCCCGGCATCGCCAGCGCCGCCCCGGCCGTGCTGATCGGCCACATCGCGGACGCGACCAGCCGGCTGCGGGTCGGCTCCGGCGGCGTGATGCTGCCCAACCACGCCCCGCTCGTGGTGGCCGAGCAGTTCGGCATCCTCGAGGCGTTGCACCCGGGCCGGATCGACCTGGGTATCGGCCGCGCTCCCGGCACCGACCAGGTGACCGCCGCCGCGCTGCGCCGGACCACCGGGCAGCTGTCGGTCGACGACTTTCCCGAGCAGCTGACCGAATTGCGCGGCTACTTCGACGGTTCGACCCCGATCGTGGCCACCCCGGCCATCGGCAACGGACCGCCGCTCTGGCTGCTCGGGTCCAGCGGCTACAGCGCCCAGGTGGCCGGGCTGCTGGGTCTGCCGTTTGCCTTCGCCCACCACTTCAGCGCGGGCAATACGTTGCCGGCGTTGGAGCTGTACCGCTCGACGTTCCGGCCCTCGGCTCATCTGGCCGAGCCGTACGCCATGATCGGCGCCGCGATCGTGTGCGCCAAGACCGACGAACACGCCCAGTGGCTGGCCGCTCCGGGCGGGCTGTCGTTCCTGCGGCTGCGGTCGGGCCGGCCCGGCCCCTTCCCCACGCCCGAAGAGGCGGCCGAATATCCGTACTCCGAAGCCGAACGCGCGTTCATCGACGAGCGCCTCTCGACGCAGATCATCGGCAGTCCCGATACGGTGTCGCGCGAAGTGCAGGCGCTGCTGGAGTCCACCGGGGCGGACGAGTTGATGGTGACGACCATGGTGCACGACCACAGCGACCGGCTGCGCTCGTTCGAGCTGCTGGCCGACCTGCTCATCGGCGCAGCGACGGAGGGGTAAATGCGGGCGATCGAAGTCAAGCAGAACGGCGGGCCGGAGGAGCTACGGCTGGTCGAGCTACCCGATCCGCAGCCCGGACCGGGTCAACTCGTGGTCGACGTCGCCGCGGCCGGAGTCAACTACATCGACACGTACCAGCGCAGCGGGGCGTATCCCTTGCCGCTGCCGCTGTACCTGGGCAGCGAGGGCGCCGGGACGATCGCGGCGGTCGGGCCGGAGGTCACGGACTTCGCGGTCGGCGACCACGTGGCCTGGGCGACCGGGTCGGGTGCGTACGCCGAAAAGGCCGTGGTGGCGGCGGTTAACGCGGTCCCGGTACCGGCCGGGGTGAGCGACGAGCTGGCCGCGGCGGTACTGCTGCAGGGCATGACCGCGCACTACCTGGTGACCGACACGCACCGGATCAGCGCTGGTGACACGGCCGTGGTGCACGCCGCGGCCGGCGGGGTCGGGCTGCTGCTCACCCAGATGGTCAAGCTGCGTGGTGGCCGGCTGGTGGCCACAGTGTCCACACCGGACAAGGCCCAGTTGGCCCGGGGCGCCGGGGCCGACGAGGTGGTCGACTACGCCGACTTCGCGGCGGCGGCCCGGCGGTTCACCGACGGTCGCGGCGTCGACGTGGTGTACGACGGCGTCGGGGCGGCGACCTTCGAGCAGTCCCTGGATGCGCTCCGCCCGCGTGGCCTGATGGCGTTGTACGGCGTGGCCAGCGGCCCGGTCCCACCGTTCGACCCGCAGGTGCTCAACCGCAAGGGGTCGCTGTTCCTGACCCGCCCGACGATGGCGCACTACATCGCGACCCGGGCCGAGCTGCTGTCCCGTACCGATGAGATCTTCGGCTGGATCGCGGCCGGCGAGTTGGATGTACGGGTGGGCGCGCGCTATCCGCTTGATCAGGCCGGTCAGGCGCACACCGACCTGCAGGCCCGCCGTACCACCGGGAAGTTGCTGCTCGTTCCGTGACGTTTATGCACCCGCTTCGCCGGTGATCCCACAGGCTCGCCGGTGACGCGGCATGATGGGGGCATGCCTGTCGATGTCACGGTCGCCCTGGAGAACCTGACCATGGGCGATCTCTACCGCTTCGTTGACTTTGCCCGGGCCGCGCGGCTGCCCGCCACAGCCCGGGTGAAGCAGGTGACCGACGACGAGGGCGAGCGGATCGTCGCGCTCACCGCAACCGTGTCCGGCGGCGAAACCGCGCCGCGTCCCGCTCCCACCGCCAAACCGCAACCTCCGCGCAGACCATCGACCAACGTCGCCGGCGCCGTCGGCGAGGCCGTGGGCTACATCGACGACCTGCGCCGGAAATTCAACACACCCCCCTCAGGCTGAGGTCGCCGCCGCCCGCGGCGACGCGGGCGTCGAGCTGGAGCGTGACCGGCGAGATGACGCGGCGGAGGGAATCACTCGATGAGCGCACCGCAACCCCAGCGCAGGCGGGTCGGCGTTGTCCGCGAGTCGTTGCCCGACGAGCGGCGGGTCGCCATGGTCCCGGCCGTGGTACAACGCCTGACCGGCCGCGGGCTGGACGTGATCGTCGACGCCGGCGCGGGCGAGGCGGCGCTGATCAGCGACGAGGCTTACGCCGCGGCCGGCGCCCGGATTGGTGATGCCTGGCTGGCCGACGCGGTGGTCAAGGTCAATCCGCCAACCGCCGAGGAGATCAGCCGGCTCGCGCCCGGGTCCATCCTCATTGGATTCCTCGCCCCACTGACCCAGCCGGAAATCGCCGACAAACTGCGATCGGCCGGGGTGACGGCGTTTGCGATGGAATCCATTCCGCGTATTTCCCGGGCCCAATCGATGGACGCGCTCTCCTCCCAGGCCAACGTCTCGGGCTACAAGGCCGTGCTGCTCGCGGCCAGCGCCTCGACCCGGTTCTTTCCGATGCTCACCACCGCCGCCGGCACGGTGAAACCAGCCACGGTTCTGGTCCTCGGCGTCGGCGTGGCCGGGCTACAGGCCCTGGCCACCGCCAAACGGCTCGGCGCTCGTACGACCGGCTTCGACGTACGGCCCGAGGTCGCCGAGCAGGTCCGCTCGGTCGGCGCGAGTTGGCTGGATCTGGGCGTCGAGGCCGCCGGTTCGGGTGGATACGCCCGCGAGCTGGGCGAGGCCGAACGGCAGGAGCAGCAGGAGAAGCTGGCCGAGGCGATCGGCCGTTTCGACGTGGTGATCACCACCGCTCTGGTGCCGGGCCGGCCCGCCCCGACCCTGGTCACCGAGGCGGCGGTCCAGCGGATGCGGGCCGGCAGCGTCGTGGTCGATCTGGCCGGTGAGGCCGGCGGCAACTGTGTGCTGTCCTCGCCGGGTCAGACCGTCGTCGCGCACGACGTCACGATCCTCGCGCCGCTGAACCTGCCGGCCAGCATGCCCGAGCACGCCAGTGAGCTGTACGCCCGCAATATCGCCGCATTGCTGGAATTGATGCTGGCCGAGCGTGGCATCGAGCCGGATTTCGCCGACGAGGTATTGGCGAAATCCTGTGTCACCCGCGATCCGGAGGGATGACGCAACGCTTATGTAATCAGCGGTCCGGACTGAGGAGACGTGCCCTGATGTTGCTGGAAAACCTGGCAATTCTCGTACTCGCGGGTTTCATCGGTTTCGCGGTCATCTCGAAGGTGCCCAATACGCTGCACACGCCGCTGATGTCGGGTACGAATGCTATTCACGGAATTGTGTTGCTCGGTGGCCTGATCGTGTTGGGCGCCGGGGTGAGCGGCGTCTTGTCGAAGGTCATTCTGGTTATCGCGATCGCGTTCGGCACTATCAATGTGGTCGGCGGGTTTCTGGTGACCGATCGAATGCTCGGAATGTTCAAACGCAAGCCGGGCGGCCAGAAATGACGACCGCGCGCACCGCTCTGTATATCGTCGCCTTCGCTTTGTTCATTTACGGCCTGATGGGGCTGACCGGGCCGCGGACGGCGGTGCGCGGCAACTGGATCGCCGCGACCGGAATGGTGATCGCGATCATCGCCACCCTGCTGACCCCGAATATGAGCAACTGGGTGTTGATCGCGCTCGGCATCATTCTCGGCGCGCTCGTCGGGGTCCCGGCCGCACGCCAAGTGAAGATGACCGCGATGCCGCAGATGGTGGCGCTCTTCAACGGGGTGGGCGGCGGTGCGGTGGCGCTGATCGCGTGGGCCGAGTTCCGGCATTCCGACGGATTTACCGGCGATCCGGCCTACGTCATCGTGGCGTCGTTGTTCGCCACCATCATCGGTGCGATTTCTTTCTGGGGCTCGCTGGTCGCGTTCGGCAAATTGCAGGACATCCTGCCGGGCCGGCCGATCAGTGTCGGGGAATTCCAGCAACCGTTGAACGCCGTATTGCTCGCCGGAGCCGTTGGTTGCTCGATCGCCATCGGCGCCGGGCAGAAGAACCAGGCGTTGATTATCGGCGTATTGCTGTTCAGCGCGGCGCTGGGATTGGTGCTGGTATTGCCGATCGGCGGCGCCGATATGCCGGTGGTCGTGTCGATGCTGAACGCGTGCACGGGATTGTCCGCCGCCGCGACCGGCCTGGCGCTGAACAATACGGCGATGATTGTGGCCGGCATGATTGTCGGCGCGTCCGGTTCGATTCTGACCAGGGAAATGGCCAAGGCGATGAACCGTTCGATCGTGTCCATTGTGGCCGGTGGTTTCGGCGGCGGCGGTGGTACGGCGATCGCGGCCGCCGGCAACGGGGTCGAGCGGACCGTGCGCGCGACCAGTGCCTCGGACGCGGCGATTCTGATGGCCTACGCCAACCGCGTCATCGTGGTACCCGGCTACGGCATGGCGGTGGCCCAGGCCCAGCACGTGGTGCGCGACATGGCCAAGTTGCTGGAGGACCGAGGCGTGGAGGTCAGCTACGCCATCCATCCGGTGGCCGGCCGGATGCCCGGGCACATGAACGTGCTGCTGGCCGAGGCCGATGTCCCGTACGACCAACTCAAGGACATGGACGACGTGAACGACGAGTTCGCCCGTACCGACGTCGCCCTGGTCGTCGGCGCCAACGACGTCACCAATCCGGCCGCCCGCAGCGACCCGAGTTCGCCGATCCACGGCATGCCGATTCTCGACGTCGACCACGCCAAATCGGTGATCGTGCTCAAACGGTCGATGAACACCGGCTTCGCCGGAATCGAAAATCCGCTCTATCACGACCCCCGCACGTCGATGCTTTTCGGCGACGCGAAAAAGATGGTGAGCGAAGTTATCGAGGAGCTCAAAGCCATCTAGCCGATATTTTCGTTATTAGCCACGATCGACGGACCTGCCGACTACGGTGCCGCCAGGGCGTTACGTCACGTCCCGATGTCCTCGGAATCGGCGGTGCCAGCTCGATACCTGCCGTACGATTAGCAGCTTCAGAAATTATTCGTCGCTGGATATGTCGCTGGATATGTCATGGTCAAAATCTGCGGCGCCGTTATGTGTCTGATGCTTGCTGCGCTCATCGGCTGCACCCAGCAGACCAATGGCACAGGGCATTCGGCGGCGAGTTCCCACACGTCTGCGTCACCGAACAAACCAACCCGCACGCAGAACGCGAGCCCATCCGCGCCCATGAACGTGGCTCCGAGCACGTCGAGCGCACTACCGACACCGACCGCGCCGCCAGCACCGCAGACCGTTGTCCGTACCTTCTACGCGGCAATCAATTCCGGCAACTACGCCGAAGCGTGGCGGTTGTGCTTGGGACGGTTTGCCAACTCATATTCCTCGTTCGTAGCGGGATTCGGGGACACCGACCACGACGTACTCACCATCGTGGGTGTCTCAGGTTCGTCCGTACGGGTCAGCCTGCTCGCGTATCAACGCGACGGTACGCGGCGGCACTACACCGGAACGTACTCAGTATCGAACGGCTATATCACTGCCGGCGTGCTGAACCTGCTGCAGCCGACTCCAGCGCAATCCTCGGTTCCACCGACCGACGACGCCTGTGGAACGCCACCCAACCCCTGGAGTTTCACGTTCTGCGGTGGCGGTCTCATAACCCACCCACCCAGCGACTTTTGCCGGTACTTTGCCTGCATCGCGAACTTTTCCCACGGAACTGGCTACGTCGAGCAGTGCGGAGACGGCAAATTCAGCCTTTCGGGCGGACAACCCGGTGCATGCAGTTATCACGATGGCGAGAGCCGACCACTCAACACGCCGTAAACGGGGCCGCGATCTTGCGGCGCACGCTGCCCGACTAAGCTCCGACCATGGCTGTAACCGACTCCATAGCAGTCGAGAATTCCGCGGCTGCGACGGATGCGCCGCCGATGCGGCGTTGGGCCAAGGCGCGACGCTGCGCGACTACCGCATATTTCGTGGTTCTGGTGACCTCGATCGCCATTACCGGGATCCCCGAGGGACGCGAGAGCCTGCTGTTGTGGGTGCTCGCCGGTCTGGGCACACGCTGCATCGGCACCAGCTGGCGCCGATTCGGCCGGGTGCTGATCGACTGGATCCCGTTTACCGGTGTGCTGGTGGTATACGACTACAGCCGTGGCATCGCCGACAACCTGGGCATCGCGGCGCACGTCAGCGCGCCGGTGCGCATCGACGAATGGCTCTTCCACGGAACGCTGCCGACGGTCTGGTTGCAGCAACAGCTCTACGACCCGATCGCGGTGCGATGGTACGACGGCGTGGTCACGCTCATCTACACCTCGCATTTCGTTCTGATGCCGGTCGCGGCCGTCATTCTCTACGTCCGCAATCGTTCGGACTGGACGGTGTTCATCAGCCGCGTCATCGCGCTGTCGCTGGCCGGTCTGGGTACGTACATCCTCATTCCGTGGGCGCCGCCGTGGTACGCGTCGGATGACGGGGTCACTCAGCCGATCGCACGGCTCTCCTCGCGTGGGTTCCAGGTGCTGCACCTCAACCACGCCAGCACGCTGCTCACCAACGGCCAGGCCGCGGTCAACGACGTCGCCGCGATGCCTTCGCTGCACGCCGCCACGGCGACGGTCATCGCGCTGTACTTCATTCCGAAGGTCCGCTGGTGGTGGCGCATCCCGTTGGCCTGCTACCCGCTGGCGATGGGCTTCGCGCTCGTGTACTCCGGTGAGCACTACGTCGTCGACCTGCTCGTCGGTTACGCGTACGGCATTCTGATCACGTTGGTCTCGGTGTACGTGCAGCGCCAGCTGGCGGCTCGCAAAGCGGCCAAAGAGGCCGCGACAGAGGACGCCACCCAGGTGCCGGCCGAATGGCTCACCGAGAACCAGCCCGCTGTGGCCGGCGCTCCGAGCTCGGCGACCCGTTCGGCCTCAGTGGAGTCGAACGCCGAACGCGGCGACCGGTAGCCGGTCGTGGCGGTCCTCGATTCGTTCAGCCTTGCCGGCCGGACCGCATTGGTCACCGGCGCCAGCCGCGGCATCGGACGGGCGCTGGCGCAGGCGCTGGGTGAGGCCGGCGCGCAGGTCGCCGTCACCGCGCGCACGCTCGGGCCGGCCGAGCAGGCGGCCCAGGAACTGCGGGCCGCCGGGATCGACAGCACGGCCTTCGCACTCGAGGTCACCGACGCGGGCCAGGTGACCGAGGTGGTCGATGGCGTGGTCGAGCGGTATGGCCGGATCGACGTGTTGGTCAACAACGCCGGCATCAGCATCCCCAGCACCGCGTTGGAAACCTCCGAGGAGACATTCCGCACCGTCCTGGACACCAACCTTGACGGGGTGTGGCGGTGCTCGGTGGCCGCGGCCAAGCACATGGCAAAGGCCGGCCGGGGCACGATCGTGAACGTCGGCTCGATGTCGGCGATGATCGTCAACCAGCCGCGGTGGCAGGCGCCGTACCTCGCCTCCAAGGCCGCCGTACATCAGCTCACCAAGGCGCTGGCCGCGGAGTGGGCGCCGATGGGGATCCGGGTGAACGCGCTCGCGCCCGGGTACATCCTCACCGAGGCTTCACCCGTCGATCAGCCCGAGTTCTATCCGTACTGCGTGGAACCGGCGGCGATGAAACGCTGGGGCACCCCGGATGAGCTCGGCCCGGCGACTGTATTTCTGGCCAGCGACGCCTCCAGTTTCGCCACCGGTTCGATCCTGGTGGTCGACGGCGGATTCACATTGTTCTGAGCGAAACATTCCTGGATACGTTCTCAGGCCCGCAATATCTGTGATTCTCGCGACCGAAGAATCGGCATGCGACAGGAGACGCGTGCATACAATATGTGCCCATGAGCTCGCCACGCCTGCCCAGAACTCTGGGCTCTGCGCACCTTCCGTTGCGCGAGGTCGTGGCAGCCGAGATGCGGCGCCTTATTCTCGACGGCGAACTTGCTCCGGGCGAGCATCTGATCGAAGACCGACTGGCCGAGCAGCTTGGGGTTTCCCGCAATCCGGTTCGCGAGGCGATTCGGGTTCTGGGCGCTGAGGGTTTCATCGAAGTCAGCGCCCGTCGCGGCGCCTTTGTCGCGCGAATGTCCGGCGAGGACGCGACCGATCTGTTCCAGGTACGGCTGGCGCTTGAGCCGCTTGCCGCCCGGTTTGCGGCCCAGGTGGCCGGACCACCGGATATTCAGAAACTAGCCGGAATTCTCGATCGCGCCCGTAAAGCCACCGATGACGGCAATCTGGACGTACTAGCCGATCTCAACACCGAATTCCACGCACAAATCTTTGAAACCAGCGGCAATTCCTATCTTGCCAATATCGGTGTACCGATGGTGAAGCGCGCGCAGTGGCTGTTCCGGCAGAGCGCCGCGCATCGCGCCCCGCATTCCTGGCAGGAGCACCAGGTGCTGGTCGGCGCGATCGAGACGGCCGATACGGAACTGGCCGAAACCCAGGCCAGGCTACATGTTCTGGCCGCCCGCGCGTCGGCCCGCCGTTAGCGCGTGTTGGCTTTGGCTTTGAATCTGCCGGGAGCACTGAGCCGGTGATCGACGTACCTGAAAAGCGCACCGACACCGACCAGCAGCACGACGATTCCCAGACCGTTGCGTAACGCAACGCCGTAGCCCAGCGCGGTGACATCGACGAACGGGTACGGATACCAGTCGCTGGCCGCGCCGTGCGCCAAGGTGTAGAGCACGTACGCAATCGGCCAGATCAACGAGAGCATGAGCGTGTTCTCGTCAATGCGCGGCCGTGGACCGAAGAAAAGCCAGCCGAATATCGTCATCAATGGCGCGACGTAATGCAGCCCGATGTCGGTCAAGGCCGAAATTCCGTGTAGGTCGACCAGCGGACGAAGCAACGTCACGTAGGTAACGAAGGTGACGGTGATCCCGAACAATGCGGCCAGCCGTACTACCCGCCAGACCCGGCCGTCGCGTCGTGGCCGGATCGCCAGGCTCGCGGCCGTCACGGCGACCAGAATGTTGCTCTGCACGGTGAAATAGCTGAAGAACCGAATGATGCGCGTCGACATCGGCGGTATCCTGCCGTTCACCACCAGCACGTCGATCCCCCGGATTACCAGCACGAGCTGGCTCACCAACGCCACCGTGGCGACCAGCGCCGTGATCAGGTGCCACGACGCGGCGAATCGGGTCGGGCGGAATGAGGGGCGCATGCCCGGAGCGTAGCCAGCGGTTTGTCAGCCGGCTGGCGACGCGCCGAATCAGCGAACGGCGTTCGCTTGATTCCCGATAATTACTCAGCCTATCTCAGGCGCGCCACCGTCCGACGGCTGGCGCGCGCCCACCCGCCACTCCGCCGCCCGACGGCATGCGCTCCGCCACCTTCCGACGGCTACGGCTCCCATCCCGCACGCCACCGCCCCGACGGCATGCGCGCGGCTCCGCCATCCTGGCACCCCCGACGCGCGGCGTTTTCTGTCACACGACTGCCGGGATCGCTTATGTGGCGCGGATTGTGACGATCGGATGACTGGAAGTAATTCTTTTGTTGGGGTCGTTCTGGGCCTGGTTTTGTCGGTGGGTGGTTCTAGAGTTTTGGGTATGAGCAGCACGACGGTTGTTGGCCCGCGTCCCGTGGCGGATCTGATCGGGTCGTTGCATGCTGTCGTGAAGGAATTAGTTGAGGCGGAATATTGGCGGTTGCCGGCTCAGGAGTCGGCCGATTCTTTGGAAGGGATGGAGTCGGCGTTTCGACTACTGGAGTTCGCTCGCTCGCGGGAGCTGGCGGACTTTCATGCCCGCGATATCGCCGGGCAGC
>JBEDUI010000128.1:0-24830 GCA_040414495.1 Mycobacteriales bacterium | reverse complement strand
CCGATCGGTCTGCATACGGTACGGATCGTCGCGATCGAGGGACTGCGAATTCGGGTACGGAATCTCGAGGCTTTGAACGGGACGCCGATCGTGGACCTCAAGCCGGTGTTGGGGTCGATCGGTCAGCGCTGAGCACGATTCGCCGGACGCGCCGTAATTCGGAGCAGCGCCGCCCGTTTGCCCTTGCGTCCGCGGTTTCCGCAAACCGCGCCCGCCAATTTCCGCCGCCGCTGCTCTCGACATCTCCGCGTCGCCCGTGATTTCCGCCGCGCCCGCCATTTCCGCCCGGGTGCCATCTCCGCGCGGCCCGCGATTTCCGCCAGCGCTCGCCGATCCCGTCCGCCGCCATTTCCGCGCGGCTCGCGATTTCCGCCCGGGCACTGCCATTTGCGCGGCCGACGTGCGCCATTTCCGCGGTATTGCCGCGAGCCGGCTCGCTATTCGGCGAAACCGGGCTGCCACCGCTCGACGATGGCGCGGTACCGGGCCTCGGCGTGCAACTGGCACAGCACGCCGATCGAGCCAAGCGTCACCCGGTGCACCAGCAGATACGACGGGGGCAGGTTCAGCCGCCGCCCGATCTGCGCCGCCGCACTGCGCGGATCGCCGACCCGCGCGGCCTCGCGACGCATCCACTCCCGGCTGAACTGGAACTTCTCGGTCCGCAACGGATCGAGCATCGGGGCCAGATAGTCCAGCACCTCTTCGGGCTCGATGTCGCTGTCGGGCGGGATGAACCCTTCTTCGGACAGCCCGGCGTAGACCTGATTGGCGTCGCCGGCCAGCGCGAGTCGGGACAGCCGGCCGATCACGTGCGGCAGGCCGGCCGGTAGCCGGGCCACCGCGCCGAAGTCGAGCACACCGAGCCGTTCGCCGTCGATCAGGCGGAAGTTGCCCGGGTGTGGATCAGCGTGCAGCAGCCCGGACAGCGGCGGGGCCGAGAAATGCAGGGTGGCCAGCAACTCGCCGGCCCGGTTGCGCTGCGCCTGGGCGCCCGAGGCGATGATCGAGGACATCGGCGTGCCGTCGAGCCATTCGCTGACCAGAACCTTGGGCGCGCTGGCGACCACCTTGGGGATGACGATCAGCGGCTGGTCGGCGTAAACGCGAGCGAACGTGCGCTGGGCCTCCGCCTCCATCGCGTAGTCCAGCTCCTCAGCGACCCGGGCGCGCAACTCGGCCAGCAGCGGCTTGACGTCCAGCCCTGGCGCGAGCACTCCGAAGAGCCGCGCGAACCGGGTGAGCTGGTTCAGGTCGGACATCAACGCGGGCCCGGCCCCGGGGTACTGAATCTTCACCGCGACCGCACGACCGTCGGACCAGACCGCCCGGTGCACCTGCCCGATGCTCGCGGCCGCGGCGGGCTCGTCGTCGAACGAGGCAAACCGGCGCCGCCAGTCTCGGCCGAACTGCTGGCCGAGCACCCGGTGCACGGCCTCCGCCGGCATCGGCGGTGCGGCCTCCTGCAGCTTGGTCAACGCTTCCCGGTACGGCGCGCTGAGGTTCTCCGGCAGCGCGGCCTCGAAGACCGAGAGCGCCTGCCCGAACTTCATCGCCCCGCCCTTGAGCTGGCCCAGTACGGCGAACAGTTGTTCGGCGGTGCGCTGCTGCAGCTCCAGCGATATCTCTTCTGATGACCGGCCACCGAGTCGTTTGCCGAGCCCGACGGTGGCCCGGCCGGCAAGGCCCAGCGGCAATCCCGCCAACTTCGCTGTTCGGGTTACTGCACGCCGCGGAATGTCGCTCACGCCGCTATTGTCCCCGCTCACCGAGGAACGTGCAGAGCGGGCGGCCTCACCCGGCATGACGGCGGGGAAACTCGATCACCGGGTCGACCCGATCGCTGGTGTTGTCGTCGACTGTTTCGGCCGGCGGTACCACGCAGCCGCAGCTCGGATGCGGTGGCCAGGTTCGGCGGCGGATCCGCCAGTCCGGCAGGCGCAACTCCAGTGATCCGCCGGCGGTCGCGGGCACCAGACCGTCCAGAAACGCCAACGCCTGCAGGCCGGCCAGACCCGCTGCGGTCAGGGCCAGAGCGACGTCGGCCGGCGCTGTGTGCTGCCGGTCGGTGCCGCTCAGCTGCATTGCCAGCAGTGGCCAATCCGGGTCCCGGTCGCCACGCTGCAGGTCGGCGCAGCGCAGGCAGCTGGTCTCGCCCGGAATCACCAACGGCCCGATCAGCGCTGTCGTCTCCCGCAGTCCGGTCACCAGGTGCGGCAGCTCGGCGGCGTGCAGCGCATTGCGTACCTCCGGTTCGACCGGCGCACCGGAGGTGAAGATCGTCAGGTCCGGCCGCCGGCCCGGACTCGGCGTGGCCGTATCGACGCCGGCGGCGGCCCGGCGCAGCGCGTCGTGGGCGGCCGCACGACGGGCCCGGTGCAGGTCGGCCGCGCCCACACCGCCCGGGGCGTAGGTCGACGGGTCCACCGTCCCGTCGTCGACCACGCTCACCGCGCCCACGCCGGCCGCGGCCAGCAGCGCCGCCAAGGGCCCACCGACCCGACCGGCGCCGTGCACCACCACGGTCGCGCACTGCCGGGCTCCGATCCGGGTGGCGACCTCAGGCCCGTCATCCAGCAGCGATAGCGCGGCCCGGTCCGGCGTCAGCTGGTCGTGACCGATCGGGTCGGTCCCGTCGAGCAGCGACCCGTCCAGCAGGGCATTGCCGCGCCGCAGCCCGTCCAGCACATCGGACACGAAGCCGACATCAAGCCCGGCCGCGGCCGCATCGCGCAACGCCTCGGCATGGGTCCGCCCGCCGTCCAGCCCGGCCAGGAACCGGACGGTCGCCGTATCGATGCCGCTGATGACCAGCGCACGGACCGGGTCGATGCCCAGCTGCAGCGTGTGCGGATCGCGCCAAAGCCGGCGCAGCGCGGGGTTGAGCCGGGGCCGGAATACGCCGCCGGAGAGATCGTTCATCTGGTTCCTCACGGTTCAGCAGGGCGAGGCCCCGAGGATTGCACCGCTCGTAGCCAGCTTGCCGACCGTTGTCCACAGGACTGCCGTTGTCCACAAATCCGCGATCGCTCTTGCCAGGGCGCGGACAGGCCGGTACAGGCGCCAGGAAAGCACGGAGGGGCGGTCCCCACATTGGGACCGCCCCTGCGAATCGTGCGTCCGGTCAGGCCTTGCCGAGGATCCGGTTCATCTTGGTTCCACAGACCGGGCAGGTGCCCTTGGCCATCCGGCGGCCGGAGTCGCTCACGCTGACCTCGCCTTCGAAGTCGCGCTTCTCCTTGCACTTCACGCAGTAGCCGTTGTATGTCTCAGCCACTTCAGCCTCCTGTACGTGCTGGTCGTCTCTGGTCTGTCTCCCGGCGCCGTGCGACCGTGGGCCAGCGGCCGGGTACGGCGACACCGTACCCGCAGCTTGTGTGCCCGTCGCCGCTCCGGCGCGCGTTGTTGACCAACTGAACTGCTCACGGCCTGGCATACCGTATGAAACCGGCATGTATGGTCCCGTTGAGCGTCTGGAGGGGGACCGTACATTGAGCGGATCGTCCCCGGGAACGAAAGGGCGGCGCCCTGTGGAACCGAGCGACTCCGATCAGGACGGTACGGGTCAGCCGTACCTACACGAGGCACGCGTACTGGTGCGGGCGCCCTCGCTGGTGCTCTCCGGCCCGGACGGCGACCTGCACACCGGCGTCGACGGGTTCTTCCACGCCGACATCCGGGCGCTGTCGGTGCTGCGGGTGACACCGGCGGTCGGGGTGCTGGCGCCGATCCAGGGCGAGCTGACCGGCGCCGACGAGGCGGTGTTCCGGGCGGTAGTGCGTGGGGTCGGTCAACATGGCGCCGACCCGGCCGTGCTGCTGACCCGGTGGCGGTCGCTGCGCCCGGGCGTACTGACCGAGCGCCTTGAGCTGCGCAACGGCGGCCGCGAGCGGGTCCGCTGCCCGATGACCGTCACCGCCGGTACCGACCTCGCGGGTATGCAGCCGGTCAAACTGGGTCAACCCGGCACACCGGTGACACCGCGGCCGCACCCGGAGGGCCTGGAGTGGTCGCAGCCGGACCGTACGGTTCGCCTGAGCAGTGAGCCGAAGCCGGATTCGGCGGACGACGCGACCCTGCGGTACGAGGTGGAGCTGGCCCCGGGCGAGACCTGGACCTGCACGCTGACGTGCACGGTCACCGAGCAGCGGGCGCCGCTGTTCTACCCGGCCGACCCGCCGGCCCGGCCGCCGCTGCGGGTGCAGTGCGGCGATGACCGGTTCAGCCGGCTGATCGAACGCTCGATGAGCGACCTCGGGGCGTTGCTGCTAGCCGATCCGGAGAACCGGGGCGACGTGTTCGTGGCGGCCGGCGCGCCATGGTTCCTGACCCTGTTCGGCCGGGACTCGTTGTGGGTCGCGCGGATGTTGCTCCCGGTCTGGCCGGAGATCGCCGCCGGGACGTTACGGACCTTGGCCCGCCGGCAGGGTCTGGTCGTGGACGCCGAGACCGAGGAGCAGCCGGGCAAGATCCTGCACGAGATCCGCTCGGGGGCCTTGCCGCTGGGCGATGGGGCCGTGCTGCCGCCGCGGTACTACGGCTCGATCGACTCGACGTTGCTGTGGGTGATCCTGCTGCACGACGCGTGGCGGTGGGGCATGCCGCTGACCCAGGTGCAGGCGCTGCTGCCGGCATTGCGGGCGGCGTGCTCGTGGCTGCTGGAGTTCGCCGATCCGGACGGGGACGGCTTCCTGGAGTACATCGACCAGACCGGGCGTGGCCTGGCCAATCAGGGGTGGAAGGACTCGGGCGACTCGATCCAGTTCCGCGATGGCCGGCTGGCCAAGCCCCCGATCGCGCTGTGCGAGGTGCAGGCGTACGCGTACGAGGCCGCGTTGGCCGGCGCCACGGTGCTGCGGGCCTTCGGCACCAGCCAGTTGGCCGACCGGTTGGAGGAGCGGGCGGCCAAGCTACGCAGTGCGTTCCGGTCCGCGTTCTGGATCCGGGACGCGGCCGGTCCGTATCCGGCGGTGGCGTTGGACGGGGGCAAGCACCCGGTCGACACGGTGACCTCGAATTTGGGTCACCTGCTGGGTACGGGCCTGCTGGACCGGGCCGAGAGCGCGATGGTCGCGGGCCGGCTGGCCGGTCTGGATGCCGGTTTCGGTCTGCGTACCCTCGCGGCCGACTCGGCTGGGTTCAACCCGCTCGGCTACCACACCGGATCGATCTGGCCGCATGACACGGCGATCGCGGCCTTCGGGTTGCGCCGGGCCGGATTCGGCGAGCAGGCGGCGCGGTTGGCGCACGGCGTCATCGCGGCGTCGGTCGGATTCGATGCCCGGCTGCCGGAGCTGTACGCGGGTGACTCCGCTGATCGACTTCCGCAGCCGGCTCCGTACCCGGCTGCGTGCCGGCCGCAGGCGTGGGCTGCCGGCGGGGTGGTGATGCTGTTGCAGGCGCTGCTCGGGCTGACCGCGGACGTGCCCGGTGGCGTGGTCCGGGTTAAGCCGATGGTGAACGGGCTTCCGTTGCCGCTGCGAGTGGAAGGCCTGTGGATTGCCGGCCAGCCGTTACGCGTCGCAATCGACGCCGACGGCTCGGTGAGCGCGGACAGCCCCGGAAAACTGCGGGTTGTACGGGAAGTCGGCTAATCGCGGCACTGCATAGGACCTAGTTGACATAGGCCCAAATGGGCCAATAGATTGCAGGCTGGAAGGATCAGTGCATAACCCACAGACTGTGGACGCCATTGTGGACAACTCGGGGTGTCGCTGTGGATGCGCGCCGTACATACGGCGGCCACCTTCCGATTACCGCTGGTACTCGCGGTCGTGACGCAGGATATGACCAGATCCGCACTCGGCCGGATATCGTGCTGGACGTGACCAGTGCTGCGGCCCGGCAGCCACGAGGCGCCGTGCCTACTCAGACCGCCGCGGGTCCGGGCGTGCCCGACTCCGGCCGGGTCGAGGTGCGCCGCAGTGCGCGGCGCCGCCGGACGGTCACGGCTTACCGCGAGGGTGGCCGGACCGTCGTGCTCATCCCGGCCGGATTCACTAAGGCTGAGGAACGCCGCTGGGTCGCCGACATGCTGGCCCGGCTCGAGGCCCGCGACCGCCGCCAACATCGGGGCCCGCGCCGCAGCGACACGGCCCTGCAGAATCGCGCGAACGCGCTGGCTGCCGAGCACCTGGACGGGCGGGTCAGCCCGCACGCGGTTCGGTGGGTGGACAACATGAGCACGCGCTGGGGTTCGTGTACGCCGGCCGACGGCACGATCCGGATCTCGAGTCGGGTGCGGTCGATGCCGAGTTGGGTCCTGGATTACGTGCTGGTGCACGAGTTGGCGCATTTGGTCACCCCGCTGCACGACGCACAATTCTGGGAGCTGGTCGGGCAGTACCCGCGGGCCGAGCGGGCCCGGGGCTACCTGGAGGGCATCGCGGCCGCTGGCCACCTCGAGCTGACCGAGGACGACGTGCTCGACGAGGACGGTTCATGACGGTGACCCGGGCCGCGGCCGTCCTGCTGGCGGGGGCCCCGGCGACAGGTGCGTGCCCGCCCGGGATCGATCCGGAGCAGTTCGCGGCCGCGCTGGCCGAGGACGTGGTTGACCTGTTGGCCGGGTTGGCCGACGTCGACGTCGCTATCGCCTGCACGCGCGAACGGGTCGGGCAGGCCGAGTCGATCCGGTGGCCCGGCATGCGGGTGCTCACGGTCGCGGACGACGACGCTCCGCGGGCCGCGCTGAACGCGTTGGCGCAGCTCGGGTACGGCGTCGGGGCGGTGGTGGCGCCGGACGTACCGGACCTGCCGGGTCTGGTCGTGGCCAAGCCGTTCAGCGCGCTCTCCAGCGCGGTGGTAGCGGCGACGCCGGGCTCCGCCGGCGGCCTGGCGGTACTCGCCAGCCGGCTGCCGTTGCCGGCGTGGTTGCCCGGCGCGCTGGACCTGGATTCGGACTCGACGTTGCCGCGGCTACAGGAGGCCGCGCCGCGGCGGCGGGACGTACGCACCACGCCGGCCTGGCACCGGCTGCGGACCGTGGCCGATCTGCGCCGGCTCGATCCGGCATTGGAAGGTTGGGAAACGACCCGCGCGTTGCTGGCCGGCTGAAACCGTATTGAGGTGAACGCGTGGAAATCGATCACGTCCTGAGCACGACCCGGTCCGTACGGCGCAAGCTCGATTTGGATCGTCCGGTCGAAAACGCCGTGCTGGTCGAATGTCTGCGGTTAGCGTTGCAGGCACCGACGCCGGGAAATGCCCAGTCGTGGCGCTGGTTGATTGTCCGGGACCCTGAGCAGAAAAAGCGGATCGGCGCATTGTTCCGGACCGCCGGAATGGCGTATGTGAATGAACGGACGGCGGCCGGCCAGCCGCCGGAATTCGGCCGGATCGTGACTTCCGGGCGTTACCTCATCGACGTGATCGAACGCGTTCCGGTTTTCGTCATCCCGTGTCTGCAGGGTCGGCCGAGCGGTGACAACGCGGCGCTGTCGGTGTTTTACGGCGGCATTTTTCCGGCCGTGTGGAGTTTCCAACTGGCGTTGCGGTCCCGGGGCCTGGGTTCGACGTTGACCTCGTATCACCTGCAATACGAGGCAGAAGCCGCGCGGATTCTCGGCATACCGGCCGATGTCACCCAGGTTGGCCTGCTGCCGATCGCGTACACCACCCAGACCGACTTTCGTCCGGCACCGCGTAATCCGGTCGAGCAGGTCACGTTCGTCGATGCCTGGGACCAGCCACTCGAGCCGTAAAAGGGGGCTGGCCGGGGTTGGATCGGGGGTGTACCCCGAGACGAAATTCGGGGGTTTACCCGATGTGGCCGGGTCCGGTGTTTTGGAAATATCTGCGCCGAAGGAGGCGCAGATGATCGAGGTAACGGACCTGACCAAGCGGTACGGCTCCACGGTAGCCGTCGACAACCTGTCGTTCCAAGTCAAACCCGGCGTGGTAACCGGCTTTCTCGGGCCCAACGGCGCGGGGAAATCCACCACGATGCGGATGATCCTGGGACTCGACCGACCGACCAGCGGCTCGGCGACCATCAACGGACGTCCGTACGCGCAACATAAACGACCACTGACATCGGTCGGCGCACTGCTGGAGGCGAACGCTGTCCACACTGGACGGAGCGCGTACAATCACTTGCTGGCGCTGGCGCAGAGCAACGGAATTCCCCGGTCCAGAGTGGACGCGGTATTGGAGCAGGTGGGCCTGACCAGCGTCGCCAAACGTCGCATCGGCGCTTTCTCACTCGGCATGGGGCAACGGCTCGGCGTGGCCGCGGCGCTGCTCGGTGATCCCGGGGTGTTGATGTTCGACGAGCCGGTGAACGGACTCGACCCGGAGGGCATTGTCTGGATTCGTACGATGCTCAAATCGCTGGCCGCCGAGGGTCGTACGGTATTTGTGTCCAGCCACCTGATGAGTGAAATGGCGTTGACGGCCGAGCACCTGATCGTGATCGGTCAGGGCCGGCTCATCGCCGATATGGGTGTGCAGGAATTCATTCAGCGCAGCGTGCAGAATCACGTCCGCGTTCGTACCCCGGACTCGGACCGGCTGCGGGTATTGCTCGCCGGCCATGGCGCGACCGTGACCGTCAACGGTGACGCATTGACAGTGACCGGGCTGGAATGCCCGCAGATAGGCGATATCGCCGGCGCCGCCGGCTGCACATTGCACGAGTTGAGCCCGCAGCGGGCCTCGTTGGAAGAGGCGTTCATGGAGCTCACCAAAAGCAGTGTCGAATATCGCGGCGAAGCCCGTTCGACCGACTCGGTGTTGGAAGGAATCAGCGCATGAGCACCACGACAATTGTGGCCGAGCCGCGCCGATCCGTGAGCGGTGGCCTCGGCGGTGCGCTGCGCTCGGAGTGGACGAAGATCCGCAGCGTCCGCTCGACGTATTGGACCCTGGCCGCCTCGGTGGTGGCCAGTATCGGGTTCGGCGCGATCGCGTCGGCGTCGCTCGTCCACAACTACCGGCATGTCTCGGCGGCGGCGCTGCAACAGGAAATCGCCCGGGGGAATTTCGATCCGGTTGCGCAGGCCATGACCGGAATCATTCTCGGTCAGATCGCGCTGGCCGTGCTCGGCGTATTGATTATTTCCTCGGAATATCGCAACCGTATGATTCGTACGACGTTGACCGCGGTGCCGGTCCGGCCGCGGATGATGCTGGCCAAGTTGGCCACGTTCAGCCTGCTGTCGCTGGTTGTCGGCGAAGTGATCGCGTTCGTCTCATTTTTCGTGGGAATTCAGATACAGAATTCCGGTCTGCCGTTGTCAGTGTCGCTCAGCGATCCCGGTGTTTTACGGGCGGTGGTCGGCATCGGGGTATATCTCGCGCTGACTGGCGTAATCGGGCTCGGGTTGGGGCTCATCATCCGGCATTCGGCCGGCGCGATCACCGCGGCTATTGGATTTCTGCTGGTGTTGCCGACTCTGGCGACGGCGTTGCCGCAGCCGTGGCAGCACCGGGTCGGCGAGGCGTTGCCGCTCTCGATCGGTGAGCAGACCGCCTCGACCACGAACCTGACCGATCACCTCAGTCCGGGGGTTGGACTGCTGGTATTGGCGATTTACGCAGTGGTGGCGTTGGCGATCGGGGGGTGGCTGCTCGTCAGCCGCGACGCCTAACCACCGAATTTCACAAAGGCCTGGTGCCTCTGCTCGAACGGCTGGAGCAGAGGCACCAGGCGTTTAGGGCGTGTCTCTTAAATCCTCTGCCTGCTGCGCGGCGCCCAGACGACGACCGGCTGCGTTGTCGTCGTCGCCGATACAACACCGGTATCGGCTCCTCCTCCGCCTTGCGGGACACCCGCACCCGGGCTGCCTTGCCGGACGCCGCCTGGATCACCGCTCGCGACGGCCAGGATTTAAGAGACACGCCCTAGTCGGAAGCCGGGTAGCGCTGCAGCGCATTGTCCCGGACATGCCGCAGCGCGAGGCTCGCGGCACCCTCGACCACGATCCCGTCGCCGAGCGGCGAACACTGCACCCGGGGCGGGGAGTAGGTCAATTCCCGCAATCGTTCGTTGATCGGCTCGACCAGCACGTTCGCCGATTGCGCCACGGCGCCGGCGATCACGACCAGTTCGGGGTTGAGGAACGTCGAGATCACGCCGATCAGCAGCGCGAGCCGTTCGGCCAGCTGATCGAGTACGTCGATGGCGACCGCGTCGCCGGTGGCCGCGGCCGCGAACACCTCGGGCGCGGTCGGCTCGTCGGTACCGATCTGGGCCGGGCTGGCCAGCACGGTCTCCCGGCCCGCCGCCACCGCATCGGCCGCCCAGCGACGGGCCAGTTGGCCGATGCCGTCGGCGCCGCCGCCAGTGAGGAACCGGTCGAGGAAATTCATCTCGCCTGCTCCGCCGGCGGCGCCATGCAGCAACCTTCCGCCCTCCATGACGCCGGCGCCGAGCCGCTCGCCGGCCAGCACCGTGACGAACGTGCCGACGCCCACCGCCGCTCCGTTGTTGTGTTCGGCCAGCGCCGCCAGGTTGGCGTCGTTGGCGATCAATACGGATATGCCGCCGATCGCTTCCCGCAATGCGGTCGCGCTGATCCGGAAGCTGTCCCAGTACGGATTGGCGTGACCGGGGCCGAATCCGATCGTGCTCCCGTCCTCGTTGACCGGGGCGGCCAGCCCGACGCCGGCGGTCAGTACCTGGCTGGCAGCGATCTTCGAGCGCTTGAGCAGTTCGGCCACGACGGCGCCGGCGTGGGCGATCCGCTGGTCGGCCGAGGCGAATCGCGGCAGGCCATGCCGCCGGTACGTGCCGATCGGCTTGCCGCGTAGGTCGGCCACGAGTGCGGTGGTGCTGGTGTCGCCCATATCGATACCGAGTACGTATGCCGCCCGGTCGTTGAGCTGGAACAGTTTCGAAGGCCGGCCCGGCTGACCGGTCACCGGTCGCTGTGCCTCGCGTTCGCGTACCCAGCCCATCCGGATCAGGTCGTTGCATACGGCGTGCACGGTCGCGCGCGTCAGCCCGGTGGCCTCAATGAGATCGCTGACGGTCAGCACATCGGAATCCCAGAACACGCCCAGCACCGTGCCGCTGTTGACATGCCGCACCAGCTGCGACCCCGATACCGAAGCCGTCACGGGCGTCGACCCTTCTGTGTCACTTGACAAGTTCTCACCCTGACCGATAATACGTGAGCACGTAAATTTAACGCCTGAATTAATGCGGCCCCACCCCACATCGGGCGGAACGAGGCATTCAAGCCTGCCATCGGAGCACAGCACAGAGTCGCACTTCGGCGAAGGAGTCTGCGTGACATCGACCTGCCCAAGGCCGCCCGCCGGGTCTGCGGGGCCGCCCGAGCGGGGCCGTATTGGGGTCCACCGAGCCAACCGGCGCACGGTCCTGAAGACCGCCGCGTTCGGCGCCGCCGCCGGCCTGTTTCCGTTGTCCGGATGCGGACACGGAGGCGGCACGGCCAACATCCGATTCGAATCGACCAAGCCCGAAACGATCCCGTACTTCGGTGGTCTGATCAACCGATTCAACAAAAGTCAGTCGGGCGTGCACGCCGTACACGACTCGACAACGAGCCTGATCGCCAGCTTCGTCCGGGGAAATCCGCCGGACCTGGACTGCGACAACTACAACATCACCACCTCGATATTTCTCGCCCGTGGCGTGTTGTCCGACCTGGCCGACCTACCCGAGGCCAAGCGGATCGACCCGAAGGTCCAAAGCCTGGTCGGGCAATACGCGACGTACGAAGGTCAGGTCAATGTGCTGCCGTATTCGGTGACGGCGGCCGGTGTGATTTACAACGTCGAGATGTTCGACAAATACGGCCTGTCCGTGCCGAAGACGTGGAGCGAGTTGATCGAGGTCTGCGAAAAGCTGAAGGCCAAGAAGATCACACCGATCTACGCGACCTACAAGGACCCGTGGACGATCCAGCAGGGCCTTTTCGATTACGTCAGCGGCGGCATGATCAACGTCGCCTCGTTCTACAAGAAGCTCAAGGCGCAGGGCACGGACGTCGGCCCGGACTCGGAGGTCTCGTTCGAACGCACCTTCACACCGGCGACGGAAAAGATGCTGCAGCTGGCCAAATACGCTAACCCGGATGCCGGGAGCAGGGCCTTCGCGGATGGCACCGCCGCCTTCGCCGCCGGCAAGGCAGCGATGTATCTGCAGGGGCCGTGGGCCATCGGTACGATCGCGCAGGCCAATCCGAAGCTCAAGATCGCGACGTTCGCGCTCCCGGCCACCGACAATGCGGCCGACACGAAATGCCGGGTGAATCTCGACCTGGCACTGTGGATTCCGAAGTCCACCAGCCAGCGCGCCGCGGCGGTGAAATTGCTGCGCTATTTGATGCAGCCCTCGGTCATTAACACCTACAACCAGCAGAATCTCGCGTTCGCGCCGGTGAAGAATGCGCCGTCGGTACGGGACAAGCGGATCGCCGGGGTTGAATCCTTCGTGCGCAGCGGCCGGTTCTATCAGGGCGCGGGCACCTACGTTCCCACCGTGATCCCGATCGGCAATTACCTGCAGGAAATGGTGCTGAGCGGGAACGGCCGGGCCGCTATGCGCAGTCTGGACAAGGACTGGCGCCGGTTAGCCAAGCGTTCCGCGGCCTGACCCCACAACACGACTGGAGCCCACCGATGACGGTGATCGCGAAATCGGGCGCCAAGCTTGCCACTGCCGCTCCGCGGACGGCCCGCAAAACCGGCCGGACCGACCGGACCTACTGGCTCATGCTGGTCCCCGTACTGCTTGTCTTCACGTTGTTCATCACGGTGCCGGCGATTATCGGCGCCTTTTACAGCTTCACCAACTACGTCGGCTACGGCGCCTGGAAATTCGTCGGGCTGGCGAATTACGAGGCGATCTTCACCGATCCGAACATCCTGCACGCGTACGGCTTCACGCTGCTGTTCTCCATCGTGACAACGGTTGTGGTGAACGTCGCCGCGCTGGCGCTGGCCCTCGGGCTGAGCGCGAAAATCAAGTTCAAGACCAGCCTGCGCGGGATCTTCTTCATCCCGATGGTGATCTCCGGCCTGGTGATTTCGTACGTATTCAACTTCCTGTTCTCCACGTCGCTGCCGCAGATCGCCGGCAGTCTGGGGATCAGCGGATTACAGACCAGCATTCTGGCCAATTCGCACTGGGCCTGGATCGCGATCGTGATCGTCAGCGCGTGGCAGGCCTGCCCGGGTGCGATGATCATCTATCTGGCCGGTCTGCTGGCAATTCCGCCGGAGGTGCACGAGGCCGCGTCGATCGATGGAGCCGGGGTGTGGCGGGCATTCCGCAGCGTCACGCTGCCGTTGGTCCTTGGCTACCTGGTCATCAATACGATCCTGAGCTTCAAGGCGTTCCTGAACGCGTACGAAATTATCGTCGGCCTCACCAACGGCGGACCCGGAACCGCGACGTTCAGCGTCGCGATGAGTATTTTCACCGGCTTCGCCAACGGTGATTACGCCTATCAGATGGCCAATGCCGTGTTGTTCTTCATCGTCACCGTCACGCTGTCGCTGCTGCAGCTGCAGTTCATCCGCCGCAGGGGAGTGTCGCTATGAGCGCTACGCAGACAACGACCAGAATTCAGCCAGCGCCGCAGCCACAACCGGTCGCAAAACTACCGCGGCGAAAGAAGCGCGATGGCGCCCGTATCAATTGGGGAATCACCGCGCTGATGGCGGTGTCTTCGCTGACCGTTTTGGTGCCGCTGTATTTCGCGGTCGCTATGGCATTGAAATCAGCCAAGCAGGCTGCGAGTGGGTCCGGGTTCAGCTGGCCCTGGCCGATGCACTTCGACAATTTCCGCATCGCCTGGGATCTGACCCATTTCCCGCGTGCCTTCGGGTATTCCGCGCTGATCACCGGGCTGAGCGTGATCGGTGAGCTGCTGCTGAGCTCGATCGCCGCCTACGCGATCGTCCGCAACTGGGAACGACGCTTTTTCCGCTGGTCCTATATCTATTTGCTGGCGGCGATGTTCATCCCGTTCCCGGTTATCGCGCTGCCACAGGTCAAGCTGACCGGGATCTTCGGGCTGGCCAACCCGTTCGGCGTCGCGATCCTGCACATTCTGTTCGCGCTTTCGTTCAACGTGCTGCTGTATTCGGCGTTCCTGCGTTCGATCCCGTACGAGTTGGAGGAGAGCGCGCGGATGGACGGCGCCAGCACCTGGAAGGTGTTCCGCTCGTTGATTCTGCCGCTGCTCGGCCCGATGAATGCCACCGTCGGCATTTTCGCGTTCCTGCTGTCCTGGAACGACTTCATGATGCCCAGCCTGATTACCGCCAATCCGGCCCATCAGACGTTGCCGGTGATCCAGAATCTGTTCCAGCAGCAGTTCGCTACGCAGTACAACGTCGCGTTCGCGTCGTATCTCATGGCAATGGCGCCAAGCCTGATCGGCTATCTCATCGCGCAGCGATGGGTCATGTCCGGCGTCATGCGTGGCGCCATCAAATAAGGAGAACCGCTATGACTTCGACCGGACCCGCCGGCGTACCGATGGATATCGTGTCGGACGCCGACTGGTGGCGCCAGGCAGTCGTGTACCAGATCTATCCACGCAGCTTCGCCGATTCCAACGGGGACGGAATCGGCGACCTGCCCGGCATCACCGAACGCGTTCCGTACCTGGCCGAACTGGGGATCGACGCCGTCTGGCTCAGCCCGTTCTATCCATCCGCGCTGGCCGATGGCGGCTACGACGTGGATGATTACCGCAACGTCGACCCGCGATTGGGGACGTTGGATGATTTCGACAAGTTGGTCGCCGCATTGTCGGAGTACGGCATCCGGATGATCGTCGACATCGTTCCCAACCACACCTCGGACCGGCATGAGTGGTTCGCCGAGGCATTGGCGGCCGGTAAGGGATCGGCGGCCCGCGATCGATACATCTTCCGCGACGGCCTCGGCCCGGACGGCTCGCAGCCGCCGTCGGACTGGGATTTCTCGTTCGGCGGTCCTTCGTGGACACAGGTCGAGGACGGGCAGTGGTACCTGCATTTGTTCGCCCCGCAGCAGCCCGATCTGAATTGGGCCAACCGCGAGGTGCGCGATGATTTCCTGAAAACGCTGCGGTTCTGGGCCGATCGCGGTGTGGCCGGGTTCCGGATCGACGTCGCGCACGGCTTGGTCAAGGACCTGAGCGAGCCACTGCCGAGCCGGCTCGACCTGCCCGACCCGGAGGCGGAGAACGCCAACCACCCGTTGTGGGACCGGGACGAAGTGCACGACATTTATGCCGAATGGCGCCAGGTGCTCAACGAATACGACCCGCCCCGTACGGCTGTGGCCGAGGCATGGGTGCACCGGTCGCGGCGGGTCCGTTATGCCAGCCCGACCAGCCTCGGTCAGGCGTTCCAATTCGATCTGCTGCAGGCCGACTGGGACCCGGCGCAGTTTCGGCGGGTCATCACCGACAACCTCGCCGAGGCCCAGCTGACCGGGGCTTCCTCGACCTGGGTGCTGTCCAACCACGACGTGCTGCGGCATGCCACCCGGTACGGGCTGCCCGCTGGTGCCGCGCGGCCCGGAGTGGAAAGCGTGGGCAACCGGTGGCTGCGCAGCGGTGGCACCGAGCCAGTGGTTGATGCGCAATTGGCGCTGCGCAAGGCGCGGGCCGGGACACTGCTGATGCTGGCGCTGCCCGGTTCGGCGTACCTCTACCAGGGTGAAGAACTCGGCCTGCCGGAGGTGACCAACATTCCCGACACCGCCCGGCAGGATCCGATGTTCCATCGCACCGGCGGGGAACTCGTCGGCCGGGACGGGTGCCGGGTACCGCTGCCGTGGACCGCGACCGGGCCCTCGTTCGGTTTCGGTGCCGGGGAGGGACATCTGCCGGCCCCGGTCTGGTTCGGCCGGTTCGCGGTCAGTACGCAGGAGGCCGACCCGGATTCGACGCTGTGGCTCTACCGGGATGCGTTACGGCTGCGGCGCGAGTTGCAGTCCGACGAGCGGTTGGACTGGGTGCCCGAGATGAACGAGGATGTGTTGCATTTCGTCCGGCCCGGCGGGTGGCATTCGGTGACGAACTTCGGTGCCGAGCCGGTCCCGATGCCGGCCGGCAAGCTGGTTGCCACCAGCGCGCCGTTGGCGGCCGGGACATTGCCGCCGAATACGACGGTTTGGGTCCGCGACCACTAGCCCATTACGGCCGCGGCGCCATGCCCCCGGCGTCGCGGCCGTAATGCCTTATTCCTCTAAGTCCTCAATGGACAGTGGGCCCTCGTCGCCGCCGGCGGCGAACTTCTCCGGGTCGTCCAGATCGTCCGCCGTAGGTAGCAGGTCCGGATGGGCCCAAACGGCGTCGCGGCCGGCCACCCCGCGGTGCTCGGTGAGCGCCTGCCACAGCGCGGCGGCATCCCGCAGCCGACGCGGCCGCAGCTCGAGCCCGACCAGCGTGGCGAACGTCTGCTCGGCCGGCCCACCGGTGGCGCGACGACGCCGCAGCGTCTCCCGCAACGCGTTGCCGCCGGGCAGCCGACTCTCGGCGGCACTGGCCACGACCGCGTCGACCCAGCCTTCGATCAACGCCAGCAGCGTCTCCAGCCGCCGTAGCGCGGCCTGCTGCTCGGGCGACTCCTCCGGCTCGAACATCCCGTTGGAGAGCGCCTCCTGCATGCTCTCCGGGTTGCTCGGGTCGATCTGCGTCATCGCCTGCTCGATCTTGCTGGTGTCGACCGTGATGCCCCGGGCGTACGTGTCGACCGCGTCCAGCAGCCGCTGCCGCAGCCACGGCACATGCCCGAACAGCCGGTGATGGGCGACCTCACGCAACGCCAGGAACAGCCGTACTTCTTCATCGGGCCGTTCCAGTCCGGCGCCGAACGCGGCGACGTTCTCCGGCAGCAGCACCGCCGTACCGGCCGGACCGAGCGGCAGCCCGACGTCCGTACTGGACAACACCTCGGCCGCCAGCGACGCCAGGGCCTGACCGACCTGGGCGCCGAACATCATGCCGCCCATCTGGCTCATCATGCCCATCAGCGGCCCGGCCTGGGCCTGCGCCTCGGCCGGCAACGCCGAACCCATCGCACTGACCACCCGCGAGGCCACCGGGTCGCACAGCGTCGACCAGACCGGCAGCGTCTTCTCGATCCACTCGACCCGCGACCACGCCTCGCTGGTCGTCACCCCGGAGGGCAGTTCGGTCGCCGGGTCCAGCCACATGTCGGCCAGCCGAAGCGCCTCGATAACCCCGTCGCGCTCCTCGGGCCGGAAGTCCCGGATCGAACCGGCCATCGCGCTGATCGCGGTCTGCCGGGCCAGGTCCCAGTTGACCGGCCCGCCCTGCCAGGACATCAACTTCTGCAACTCGGCGAAGAGCGGGATCTTGCCCGCCAGGTCGTCGGGCATGCCGTACGCCCCGAAGCCACCAGCCGGATCGTTGGCGTCGCGACGTTTCGGATCGTCACCGCCCTCCCCGGGCAGGCTGAACCCGAACGGGTTGTCGCTCATCGTTCGCTCCCCATCGCCTTGTCCGTAAGTGGGCGCTCTCCACGGTAGTCCTGACGAGTGGGAGAGCACTTCGCGTGCCCGGTTCCGCCGTCCGCGAAACGCGTATTCTTGAGTACGTCGACCCCCATCCCACCGATGCGACAAGGGCCGTTCCGTGTCTGTTCTCGTATGGCTGCTGCCGATAGTCGTCGTGACAATTCTGGCCGGGCTGGTGACCGCGTGGCTGGCCCGACCCCGCAAACCGCTGAGCACAAAGAACAGTATGGAAGCGCATCGGCGTTTCGTGGATGCCCTGGCTCGCACCCGGGACAGCGGTCGGTCCTAGGGTGTTGGGCAACGTCCCCGACGATCGACAGAGCTGGAGACATCCGATATGACCCGACGTACGTACGCGTTGTTGGTCGGTGTCATCGTTCTCGTCGGGTTGATCCTCGGTGCGTCGCAGTTGCCGGTCCAGTACGCCGCGATGGGGCCAGGGGTCACGTTCAACACGTTGGGCAAGGACACCGACGGCAAGCAGATCGTGGAGCTCACCGGTCGTAATGCCAACAAGACCACCGGCAACCTCAACATGACCACGGTGTCCGAGGCCGACCACCTGGACCTACTCAGCGCCATCCGCGGTTGGCTCTCCTCCGACGAGTCGGTTGTGCCGCGCGAGGTGCTGTTCCCGCCGGACAAGACCACCAAGCAGATCGACCAGCAGAACGCGGCCGACTTCGTCCAGTCCCAGGACTCGGCGACCAGCGCGGCCCTGTCGTACCTGAAGTACCCGAACAAAGTCGTCATCGGCGGGCTGCCCGAAGGCTCGCCGGCCAAGGGCGTGCTGTCGGTCGGCGACACGATCGACTCGGTGAATGGTCAGCCGATCAAGGACACCGACACGCTGCTGTCGATCCTGGGCAAAATCAAGCCCGGCACGAAGGTGACCGTCGGATATACGCACGAGCGCAAGCCGGCGACCGGCACGATCACCACGACCAAGGCGCAAAAGGGTGACGGCTCCGCACTCGGAGTCGAGGTTGTGTTCGAGCCGGTGGCGCCGTTCGACGTGAAGATCAGCCTGGCGAACATCGGCGGTCCCTCGGCCGGCCTGATGTTCGCGCTCGGGATCATCCAGAAGGCCGGACCCGACGTTAACCTGACCGGCGGCAAGTTCATCGCCGGTACCGGAACGATCGACCCGAAGGGCGACGTCGGCCCGATCGGTGGCATCCCGTTGAAGATGGTCGGGGCCAAGCGGGCCGGCGCAACGATCTTCCTGGTCCCGGCCGGCAACTGCGCCGAGGCGAAGGCAGATCATCCCTCCGGGCTGCGGATGATCAAGGTGAGCACGTTGTCCGGTGCGGTGCAGGCGTTGAAGTCGATTCAGCACGGCGGCAGCGCGCCCAGCTGCTGAGGCTCAGGGCGCCGGCGCAGCAGGCCGAGGACCTAAGCCGCCCTAGTTCTGCAAAGTGGCCAGCAGGGCTTCGGACAGCGCCGGGGCGAGATCGGCGTCGACCACGAGATTCGGGTCGGGACCGGCGTCCGGCGCCATCGCCGGTGGGGCGCCGTCCTGATCCCGGATGCGGGCGGCGGCGGCCCGGCTACCATCGCGCAGCACCCCGACCGCGAGCCGGATCTCCTGCCGTAACGGGTGGGTGGCGGCGTAGTACGCGGCCTGGTCGTCGTCGGGCATATCGGCCTCGGCCTCCGGTGGCAGCGTCACCACCTCCTGCACCAGCGCGCAGCCGAGTACGGCGCGGGGCCACTCGATGCGGGCCAACGCCTCCTCGAGCGGACCGTCCGGCAGCGCCTCCTGCTCGACCGGCGTCAGGCCACCGGGCGCCGCCTTGTCCAACCCGAGCTGCGCGGCCAGCGCCGGTTCGCGGCGGACCAGGTCCTGCGTGTCGACCAGGGCGTACAGCAGCGGCGGCCGGTCCCATCCGGACGCGGCGACATGCCGTTCGATCTCCAACAGCGTCTCGACGAGGATCGTCGGTGTACCCATAACGCCCATCGTTGCAGGTCGTGTCGGGGAACCTCAGAGCCGGCCGGTAAGTTGCGGGGAAGGAAGCGAGGCGGCCCGGTCCATCATGGACGTCTCGGCGTACGACCCGATCAGGATCTTGGGAGTGTGCCCGTGGCGATGAGACCCCCGCTGCCCGTGCCGACAATGTCCCGTCGGGCGAGGATCGCGCTGGGCATCATCGTCGGGCTGATCGTGTTGGTCATCCTGATCGCGTCGCTGTCCAACGTGTACGTGAACTGGCTGTGGTTCGGTTCAGTCGGGTACCGGAACGTCTACTCATCGGTGCTCGGCACCCGGATCATGCTGTTCTTCCTGTTCGGTGTGGTGATGGCGTTGATCGTCTCGGTCAACCTGTTCATCGCCTATCGCAGCCGGCCGCCGTTTCATCCGATGTCGGCCGAGCAACACAGCCTGGAGCGCTATCGGTCGGCGATCGAGCCGCGGCGCCGGCTGATCCTGGGCCTGGTCGCACTGCTGGTCGGCATATTGACCGGCATTTCGTCGCAGGGGCACTGGCAGACCTGGATGTTGTGGCGCAACGGCACCAAATTCGGCATCAAGGATCCCCAGTTCCACAAGGACATCTCGTACTTCGCCTTCACCTATCCGTTCCAGCGTTACATCGTCGGATTTCTGTTCGTCGCGATCGTGCTGTCGCTGCTGGGTTCGCTGATCGTGCACTACATTTTCGGCGCGCTGCGGATCCAGACGCCGGGGGAGAAGGTGTTGCCGGCCGCGCGGGCGCATCTGTCGGTGCTGATCGGGTTGTTCGTCGTGCTGAAGGTCGTCGCGTATTTCCTGGACCGGTACGGGTTGGTGTTCTCCACCCGCGGCGGTACGACCGGTGCGTCCTATACGGATGTGAACGCGGTGCTGCCGATCAAGACGATCCTGATGTTCGTCGCGTTGATCTGTGCGATCGCGTTCATCGCCAACGTGTTCTTCCGCAACTTCGCGTTACCGGCGATCGCGTTGGTGCTGCTCATCTTCTCCAGCGTCATCATCGGCGGCGCGTATCCGGCGATCGTGCAGCAATTCCGGGTCAAGCCGAACGCGAACGAGAAGGAAGCGCCGTACATCGAGCGGAACATCCAGGCGACCCGCGCCGCGTACGGCATCAACAACGTCTCGTACACACAGGACTATCAGGCCAAGACCGACACCGGTCCGGCCGAGCAGCAAGCCATCGAGAACGACAAGCAGACGATTCCGAACGCGCGCCTGCTCGACCCGAACATCCTGACGCCGACGTTCGATCAGTTCCAGCAGATCTTCAACTACTACGGTTTCGGCGACAAGCTGGATATCGACCGGTACACGGTCGGCAACAAGACCCAGGACTACGTGCTGGGTGTGCGCGAACTCGACCCGTCCAAGCTGACCGGCAACCAGGCCAACTGGATCAACAAGCACCTCGTCTACACCCACGGCTACGGTTTCGTGGCCGCGCCGGCGAACGAGGTGTCGGGCAACCTGCCGGACTTCGACCAGGGCGAGGGCAATCTGCCTACGACCGGGGCGTTGGAGAACGCGGATCCGATCAAGCAGCCCCGGATTTATTTCGGTGAGCAATTCGGCAACGACTATGCGATTACCGGTCTGAAGCAGGGACAGTCGCCGCGCGAATTCGACCGCCCGGGCAACAACGGCGGCGACATCAAGAACGTCTACAACGGCGGCGGTGGCGTCCGGATCGGCAATTTCTTCAACCGGCTCGTTTTCTCGCTGAAGTACAAGGAACGCAACATCCTGTTCTCCGGCGCGATTTCCTCGAATTCGCGGATTCTGTTCGACCGCGATCCGCGGCAGCGGGTGCAGAAGGTGGCGCCGTTCCTCAAGGTGGACGGCGATCCGTATCCGGCCGTGATCAACGGGCGCATCGAATGGATCGTCGATGGATATACGACCAGCGACGGTTATCCGTACGCGGAACGCTCGACGTTGGGCAATGTCACCAAGGACTCGTTGACCGGTCGCGGGACCAGCGGTCAGCCCAACCAGCAGGTCAACTACATCCGCAATTCGGTGAAGGCCACAGTGGACGCCTACACCGGAAAGGTGACGCTGTACCAGTTCGACAAGCAGGACCCGGTGCTCAAGACCTGGATGAAGGCGTTCCCGGGGCTGGTCAAGCCGCGCTCGGCGATCAGTCCGGAGTTGAGCTCGCATTTCCGTTATCCCGAGGACCTGTTCAAGGTGCAGCGGGACATGCTGACGAAATACCACGTCAGCGACCCGAAGCAGTTCTATAACTCGCAGGGTTTCTGGAGCGTGCCGAACGACCCGACGCAGCCGGGGAATGAGCCGCAACCGCCGTACTATCTGCTGGCTCAGCCGCCGGGTTCGAAGCCCGGTACGCCGGCGGAATTCCAGCTGACCAGTGTGCTCAACCAGCTGAACCGCTCGAATATGGCGGCGTATGTCTCGGTGTCCAGTGATCCTGGCCATTACGGGAAATTCCGGGTGCTCGAATTACCCGGGAATGCCTCGGTGCCAGGGCCGGGGCAGATACAACCGAAGATGAAAACCGCGGACAAGGTCGCGCAGGTTGTATCGCAGCTACGGCAGAGTCAGTCCAACGTGATCTATGCGAACCTGCTGACGTTGCCGGTCGCCGGTGGATTGCTTTATGTCGAGCCGCTGTACGCCGAGGGCCAGGGCAATACGTCGTACCCGCAGTTGCGCGGGGTGATCGTGGCGTTCGGGGAGAACATCGGGTACGGCGAGTCGCTGCAGGCCGCGTTGACGGATCTGTTCAGCGGCAATCCGTCCTCCGGTAACGGTAACGGCAACGGGAACGGGGGCGAGCAGACCACGCCACCGCCGTCTTCGTCCAGTCCGCCGACAGCCAGTCCAACTGCGCCGGTGCCCTCTGATGTGGCCGCCCTGACCAAGCAGGCCCAGGACGCGTTCAAGGAGATGCAGAAGGACTTCAACGGCGGCGGCACAGTGCAGGACTACCAGCGGGCGCAGCAGCAGTTGAAGCAGGCGTTGGACGGGCTGGCGAAGCTGGGCGTGACCCCCAAGCCAACCGGCTAGCGCCGCCGGGTTTGAGCGGGCTCGTCCCGTTTCACGCGTCCGAGCGGACCCCGGTTTGCCGGCCGTCCGGGCGGTCCGTATAGTTGTCCAGGCAGCGCGGGGTGGAGCAGCTCGGTAGCTCGCTGGGCTCATAACCCAGAGGTCGCAGGTTCAAATCCTGCCCCCGCTACCACGCGAAAGGCCCCCGAACCGTACAGGTTCGGGGGCCTTTCTACATTGGAAGGCGCCGCGGTGACCAGATTGGTGACCGGGTCGTCTACGAGGCGGGGCCTGTCGCCGGTGCCGAGGGCACGCTGAATCAGCCACCCATGTGTTCGGCGGCCTCACGGTCTCGACCGGTTGAGCGATGTGTGTAGACCTGGAAGGTCACTTGCATGTTCGAGTGCCCGACGCGAGGTTGTGCCTACGTGCCGAAGTTTGCGGCTTCGGGTCATCGGCCAGGACAAAAGCGCAGTTCAGATGGTGTGCGGAGTGGGTTTGGTCGCCGCCCTCTCAAGGCGGCATCATAGAAACGCTAGCGCCGAGCGTCTGGTCGAAGCGGCGCTGTGGCTGGTATCGCATTCGCTGGATCGGCGGCGATCAAAGGCAGCGCGCCAAATACGCTCCAAAACTTGCATTGCTGCCACTGGATCCGCACGCCAAGGCGTGGCTGACGGCGGTGTGGCACACCGCCGTCAGCCACCCCTGTCCGGTTAGGGATCCGCGGGTTCTCGCGGTGGTCGCAACACCCGATGGGAGTGAGGGTGTTGATGGCCGGGTTTGCTAGCCACATGGTCAGCGAGAAGGTGCAGGTGTTTTGGGCTGCGCTGCAGCGTGGTGAGTTCATTACGGATGCGGCCGCGGCGGCGGGGACGTATCGCAAGCAGGGTGCGCGGTGGATGGTCGCCGCTGGTGGGGTGCGGCCGCGTCGTGGCCGGGATCTTCAGGGGAGGTATTTGAGCTTTGCTGAGCGGGAGGAGATCGCGCTGGGTCGGGCGGCGGGTGAGTCGATACGGTCGATCGCTAGGCGGTTAGGGCGAGCTCCGTCGACGATCAGTCGTGAGCTGGGGCGTAATGCTGAGGCGCCGGGTCGGTATCGGGCCACGTCGGCGCATGCGAGGGCGTGGGAACGGGCGGCGCGCCCGAAGCCGGCGAAGCTGGCCTGCAATCTGGTGTTGCGGGGTGTGGTCGAGCAGTATTTGGAGAAGAAGTACTCGCCGGAGCAGATCGTGGGCCGGTTGCGGGTGGAATTCCCGGACGATCCGGAGATGAGAGTGTCCACCGAAACCATCTACCAGTCGTTGTATGTGCAGTCCCGTGGCGCGTTGCGCCGCGAGTTGACCGCGTGTCTGCGCACCGGTCGGGCGCTGCGTCATCCCGGGCGGGCATCTGGACAGCGTAAGAACCGGATCCCGGACATGGTCAACATCAGCGAACGCCCCGCCGAGGCTGCCGATCGGGCCGTGCCCGGGCATTGGGAAGGCGATTTGATCATCGGCAAGCAGAACCAGACCGCGATCGGCACGCTCGTGGAGCGGTCCACCGGCTATTTGATGCTGGTGCACCTGCCAGAGGGGTATAAGCCCGAGCAGGTCGCTCCCGCGCTGGCGGCGAAGATCCGCGCCCTGCCCAGAACGGTGCGGCGATCGTTGACCTGGGACCAGGGCCCGGAAATGCGGGACTGGAAACACGTCGCTATTGCCGCCGACATTCAGGTGTTCTTCTGCGACCCGCACAAGCCCTGGCAGCGACCCAGCAACGAGAACACCAACGGCCTGCTGCGCCAGTACTTTCCGAAAGGCAGCGACCTATCCGTGCACAGCGAAGCCGACCTGGACTGGGTCGCCGCCGAGCTCAATGACCGGCCACGTAAGCGATTCGGCTTCGCTAAACCCGACGAACTCATCGGCGATCTCCTGCAACCACCCACCGAATAGCCAGAAAACTGGCCGCTCCTCGGCAGGCCCGGACCAACCGCTAAGGTCTAACAAACGCGCCGTGTTGCGACAACCGCCAGAATCCGCCGATCCCTATCCGTACGTGGGACTTTCTCTTGCACGAATCAACGTTGCCGGCCCGAATCGACGGCCAAGTAGTGATGCGCTCCTGCGCCAGCCGAGCGACATGACCGAAAGCTCAGCGGCGGGAAGTGTCGACATGAGCGGGTCGCGATCGAAGTTGCCGGGTTACACGTTCATCGGGACACCTGGTTCGCGTACGGCGCCATGTCCATGCCCGGGTACCGGCATTGCACGTCTGCGAGCGTCTGGTCGTCCCAGTAGGGGTCGCCGACTGAAGGAAATCCGAATAGTTCGCGCTCACGGGGCGTGGCTCGTTCGATCAGCTCCGTCCAGTGCGGACTGAGCGACTGGTCGGCCCAAC
>JBEDUI010000127.1:0-20498 GCA_040414495.1 Mycobacteriales bacterium | reverse complement strand
TTAAGTCCTGGCCGTCGCGAGCGGTGATCCAGGCGGCGGTCCGGCAAGGCGGAGGAGGAGCCGGTAGCGGAGCTACCGGCGACGACGACAACGCCGCCGGTCGTCGTCTGGGCGCCGCGCAGCAGGCCAAGGACTTAAGCAACATGCCCTAAGGCGTCCCAACGGCCGTGGCCACATCCGGGGCACTCAGCATGCGCAACTCGTCCAGCGACGGTGTCCGGCCCAGCGTGCGCAGCCGTTGCGACTGCACCTTGCGCAGTGACTCGAACAGCTTGCGGGCATCACGGGCATTGCCGAAATTCTGATCGCGCTCGACAGTAGCGAAATGGCGTAGCAGCAGCGGCGCAGCGTCCGGGGCCAGACTGTAATCACCGGCGTCAACCATTCGCGTCACAATCAGCGTCAGCTCTTCGGGCGAATAGTTGGCGAATTCGATGGTCTTGACGAAACGCGAGGCCAGACCGGGGTTCGCATCGAGAAATGACACCATCTCGTTGGTGTAGCCGGCCGCGATCACGGCGATCTCGTCCCGCATGTCTTCCATCATTTTGACGATCGTGTCGATCGCTTCCTGACCGAAGTCGTTTCCGCCACCGCCGGCCTGCCGGGACAGCGTGTACGCCTCGTCGAGAAACACCACCCCGCCGCGGGTTTCATCGAAAACGGCCGCCGTTTTCTCCGCGGTGTGGCCGATGTACTGGCCGACCAGATCGCGCCGCGACACCTCGCGCAACGGCCCGCCCGGCAGCACACCCAGGGCCGCCAGCAACTGCCCGTAAATCCGGGCCACGGTCGTCTTTCCGGTACCGGGCGCGCCGGCGAAAATGAGGTGGTTGCTGGTCGCGCCGACGTTCAACCCCGCATTACGGCGCCATTCGTTGACCTGGATCTCGTCAATGATCGCCCGGACCTCGGCCTTGACCCCGTCCAGACCGACCATCGCGTCAAGCTCGGCCAGCAGGGTCTCCACCTTTTCCGCGTCACCGCGCGATTCGGCCCCGGTACCCACACCGGCCGCGGCCGAGCCTTCGACGACCTGAACCTGCGCACCGGCGGCGATCAGCAGACTCGGCTCGGCGGTGTTTTCCAGCTTGCAGCCGTTGACCTCGCCCGACGTACCGGCCGCGAACGAAATGCCGACGCCCTGGGTGTCGTGGATGTGGCAGCGGGTCAGGATCGGCATGCTCTGGTGCGCAATGGCCACGCCCTCCTGCCCGGTGTTCGTGATCTCACAGGACTCGAGGGTCGGCTTGCCGAATTGATAGACGTACAGTCCGCGCTGCCCGCAGCCGGTGATGCGGCAGTCCCGGAATGTCGTCTCCGCGCCGAGCCGGATGATGACCCCGTCGTCACCGATATCGCTCACCGTCGTCCGGGTCACCGAACCGGAGCTGTCCTCGACCACAATTGCCTGCTGCGCACCGGAAACCGTGCAGTCAGTGATCGTGAACTCGGCGCGATCGGTCAGCAATATGGCCGGGCCGTACCCACCGGTGACCGTGCACTTGTCCAGCGTGAGCTTCGCGTTGTCGATACGGACCGCGGTCTGCGACGCCTTGACCGTGATGCCGCGCAGCGTCAGCTGGCCACCACGGCACATGATGATCGGCTCATAGAACTCCGAGCCGTCCAGGACAACGCCGTCCTCGGCGGCGGCGATCGTTATGCCGCCACCAGAGACGTTCACCGATTCGGCGTAAACACCGGGATCAACAACGATGGTGGCGCCAGCCGTCGCCGCGGACAGCGCATCCCGGATCGTTGGATAAGCTCCGCGTCGCTCGGGCGACACTTGCAGGGTACGGCTCATCGCTCCAGTTAAGGGTCGGCGGAGTTTCGCTTACAGTACCGCAAAACACCCTCGGCGGGGCAGGCTCGGCGTATGGCACAACCAGGTGGCATCGACCGCTTTTACGACGATCACTAGGTTGGGACACATGGAACCGTGGCAGCCCGCGAACACCTTCGAACGTGAATTGCGAGAAGCCTTGAGCGCCGGTGAGACGGACCGCCTCGTGTATCAGTTGCGCGAAAGCGAGTTCGCTCTTCCCATTTCCGCGGCCGCTTTTGCCGGACGGGAGGCACCGCGCTGGCCGACCCTCACGGCCGAGGGACGAATGTGGCTCACCGCGTACACCTCGATGGAGTCGATGAAGTTCGGCACCGACAATGCGTTCGAGAACGCCCGGGTCGTGACGCTGGCCGAGCTCGCGGCCGGTTGGCCGGACCCCGGCTGGGGGTTGGCGATCAATCCCGGCCTGCCGGTCCAGGTCCTGCTTGATCCGGCCATGCTGGCTCGCGTCGCCGCGCCCTCGCTGCTGGATGACCGGGCGGCCGAGCCTGCGGCCCGTACGCCGGTGGTGCAGAAGTTGCTGCGTCCGGTCGACATTGAGGCGCTGTTGAGCGGAGTCACCCGCGTCTCCGGTTACTGCCACCAGCTCGCGGACGTCGCCCACATCGCCACGCCACAGGTGCTCGTCGAGGCGGTCATCGCTCCGCAGGAGCGGGCGTACTACGTCACCGCCGACGGTGCCGTGAACATGCTGCGTTGGCCCGCGGTCGGGCTGGAGCTGTACCGCAGTCCGTACGGCGGCATCGACGAAGCCGGCCGGGCCGCGGTCGATGGCTGGTTGATCGAGGAACCGCCGTTCACCGGCCTTGGCTTCGCACCGAACCGCGACCAGCTCATCCGCGAATACAAGATCGACGGGGTTGGGCTGCCGTACGGCGCGGAAATCTGGGAGCTGACCGACGACGGGGTCGAGCGTCGACGAGCAGCGCTGGACGCGGACGTGGATCAATGGCTTTTGGTCCCACCCGGCACGGATACGGCCGCCTCGAGTGAGGAAAGCTGATGTGGCATAGCTACCGGGTCCGGTGGGGCGCCGAGGAATACCGCGCCGTCCCCGAACCGCGCCCGGACGGACTATGGATGCGCCTGCTTCGGTCCGGCGCCGCTGACGGGTTCGAACAGGTCACCCCCGACGTCTACGTACGGGTCGTGCCTGCGGCCGACTGCGAGACGATCCTGTTCGTCACGACGGTGTGTCAATGGCGGGGAGCGCCGTTCCAGGTGCATGACGAACGCGGCGACCAGCTGCTGCTGGAATACACCGGCGGCGAGGTGCCGACCGCGCAGCGACTGGGCCTGCAGCGGATTGAGCGCGGGGTCTACCGCCGGTGGGTGCAGCGGGCAGACGTTCGCGAACTGCAGGAGAGCCGGACCGAGCTGAGCCAGTAGCCGCTCAGGGCGTAATGACCGAGCCAATCACCTGACGCTCCAACGTGGTCCGCGCCGTGCGCGCCCACCGAACGCCGTCATGGGTGATCACCGCGACCGCCTCGTCCGGCAGGACCGTGAACGCCTGCTCGTAGTCCGGCAGGCTGGCCGCGTTGCACAGCAGCGCCGATTCGGCCGGGGGCAGCGCCTGCGCGACGATCAGGTCGGACCGACCCAGGGCCGCGGTGTCCCACGACGTGAGCTGCTCCCGCACGGTGAGCACAGTTGACCAGCCCGGCATCGGCGGCGTGGACGCGACCGCGGCGCTCGAGTAGCTGTCATCCACGAACAGGAACGGCCGCAGGCTGGAGCCGAACCGCTCGGGCGGCGAATGCGGCTGCACGATCTCGACCGCGCCCTCCGCCGTGGCCGACGCCGCATTCGCGAGCGGGCCCCACGCGCTCGGCCGCCCGGTCGCGACGACCATCTGCGCGCCGAGCGCCAGGGCCCGAAACGAGATCAGCTGGGCCAGGCCAAGGTGCCCGATCGTCATCGCCACGGTCGGCTCGGATCGGAAGAACGACACGGTCACCGGCCGGCCGCGCTCGTCGGCTCCGAGGATCAGACCGGCGCCGCCGGTGTGCACGCGTATCGCGTGGGCCGTATCGGAATCGGCCCGCTGCGCGCCGATCTGGGTCAGCGACGGGAATGTGCTCATGCGACGAACCCACCCAACGGAAGTGAGGCGGCCACGCCGAACGCCTGCTCGCCATTCATGCGCTGCAGTCGTACGGAATGCCGAGCGGACAAGTTGTCCAACTGCGCCTTCACGGCCCCCACCTGACCGGTCGGAACGATGAGGCGTAGTACCGCCTCCAGCTCCAGCTCGGACTTGTCGGCCGACTTCTCCGGCGGGCGAACGATGCGGCGCGCAGCCAGACCGATCGTGGTCATCACGCTGGGGACCGTGGCCAGCCGGTCGAAGAATTCCCGGCCGGCGTGCGTCCCGAGGTCGGGCCACCCCAGCAGCCGGTAGGCCACCTGGGTATGCGATCCGGCGCTCCAGGATCCCCAGTGCTCGTGCAAAGTCACGATCGGCGGGCCGCTGCGCTGCCGTACCGTCTCGGCGCCGCTGAGCATCGCCAGGTCGGACGTCAGCTGGGCTCCGTCCAGCACGGTGGCGCGCATGCCGACCCGGCGCAGCCGCCGCTCGAGCCGGGCCACGGCATTGAGCAGGCTGGCCCGCAGGTCGGCATCGTCGGCGGTCGGATCGAGCGGCGTCCGCTGGGCCTGCAGCGCGATCCAGGAACGCCGACGCGCGGGAACCATGCCCTGGCCGAGGGCGTGGTACGAGTTGGCCACGACGCCTTGGGCCCGGTGGGCGCCGGGCGCCGGGACCGTCTGCACCACGATCTGGGCCGAGATCGGCGCGCCGCGCTCGTCGGCCGGGGGCAGCAGGTCGGTCGGCGGCGGCACCGATATGCCGGCGTCGACGAACATGCCGTTGCTCGCCGGCGACACCTCGACCAGCAGGGTCAACCCGCCAGCATGCGTCAACACGGCGCGTTCGGTCTCGTCGATCTCGACGGTCTCGATTTGCAACCCACGCAGGAACGGCCTGAGCAGCTCTCCGATCGACGATCCGGCAACGACGTTGCGCCGATGTCGTCGAGCGCTGAAGCGCAGCCAGGTGCCGAACCATTGGTATGCCCAGCGACCATCGAACCGCGGGACCGTGAACGCCAGCATGATCAGCGCGCCGGCCAACAGCGGGAGCATGATCTCCGGCGATTCCTGCAGTCCGACGATCACGCTGACGATCGCCAGCTGCCACACGATGATCTGCCCGGCATGCACCTTCCAGGCCATCGCCGGCTTGGCCGGTATGTGCGGCCGCCCCGGGTTTCCGGCCGGGGGCTCGATCTCCGGCGCGACCGCGAGCGCGCTGGCCTGCCAGTCGCTCCAGCCGGCGCCGGTCGGGGGCGTGATCGTCGCCGCCGATGCCGCGGCCAAGGCGCGCTGAGCGGCGGCGGCCTGGGCCTGCTGCGCGGCTTGCGGACGCGCGCTGGTGCGGGTCTGGGTCGCCCGGGGGGCGGCGACGCCCGCGATTGGCGGAACCGCGGCCCGGGCACTGAGCATGCTCTCGGCGGGCGGTGGCAGCGGAGGCGGTGCCGCGGCCGGCCTCGCCCCAATCACGCCACCCTGAACCGGCCCTCCCTGGGCCGGTGCCGGTGCGGCCTGGCGGGGGGCGTACAGCGCAGCACCACCGCCGGGCGGCGGAGGCGGCCCACCCTGCGGCGGGACCTGCCCACCACTCTGCGGCGGGACCTGCTCAGCACGGTGCCGTGGGGCCGGACCGGGACCCGGAGGCCGACCGCCTTCAGGCGGGCGCTGGCCCCCGCCGTTGTCCGGGGGCTCAGGAGGCTCACTGCTGTGCCGCGGCGTCATCCTCGTACTCCCGTAGAGATGGCAAGGGACGGCCGACATCTCGGTAATGTCGGCCGTCCCGTCATGCTAACTACGCCGAGCCATGGTCGACCGGCGCGGCGGGCCGCAATGCCGGATTACCTGCCGCAACCGGCCTGGCTTCCTCCGGTCGATCGATGACCGCGGGTCCCGCCTCCTTCGGTGTGAACAGCTCCGAGTCGCCGACGAAGTCCACGGTCGGCGAAGTACGCTGCGGCTCCCGTCCCATCTCTGGCCGCTGCTCCTTCTCACGCGATGCGAACTCCGGCTGCTCGGTACGCGCCGGCTTCGACAGCCCGCGACCACCGAGACCGGGCCGCAACGCCTGCTCGGCCGACTCCAGGCTCTCCTCGATCCCGGTCGCGGCCGGCGCCAACCGACCGTTCAACGTCGGCAGGGTCCGCAACGGAATCTCTTCGGACTCCAGCGAGCCAGGCCGCCAGCGCGGTGTCTGGTCCCTGACCCCCTGCAGGTTGCGGGGCGTGCCATACCGCGACGGGTTCGCGGGCAGGTCGTCACCCGGTCCCCCCGGACCGCCGGCCCGGCGGTACTCACCGGGACCGCGTTTGTCCTTGGCGGTACGGCCGGGTAGGGCCGGGACACCCCGACCACCTGGCGGCACCTCCGGCTCCTCGCCCATGCCGCGCGGCACGCCGGGCCGGCCGGGCCGCTTCTGCTTGTCGCCAGGACCGCCGCGACCACGAAGCTGCGGTGGCGGAGTACCCCGGCCGGCACCTGGCGGCATCTCGGGCTCTTCCATACCGCCACGCCCCTGCAAGCTGCGCGGCATACCTGGCGCGCCGGGTCGACCTCCCGGCCCTCCAGGGAGGCCCGGACGACCCGGCGCCGAACCCTCCGGTCCGCCCAGACCCGGCGGCGCCTCGGGTGGCGCAACCCGATTCAGGCCGCGCAACCCCGGCGGCGCACCGACCGGAGGCGGAGCCCCGACCGGCGGGGGCGCGACGGGCGCCTCAACCGGGGGTGGCGCGACCGGCGCCGGCGGTGCCACCGGGGGCGGCGCTGGCGGAGCCTGCACGGGTGGTGGTGGTGCCACCGGGGGCGGTGCGACTGGCGCCGGTGGCGCGACCGGCGGTGTGACCGGAGGCGGCATGGGCGGCGTGACTGGCGGTGGGCCCGGCGGCGTCGCGCCCACCGGCGGCGGTGCCGGCATAGTCGGCGGTGGTGGCGGCGGGGGTGCTGGCGGTGGCGGCGGCGGCGGTGCTGCCGGCGCCGCTGGAGGCGAACCGGGGTGCGGCATCGACGCCATCGTGAGCGTCGTGATCGCCTTCTTGATGTCGTCGAGGCTCGGACCGTTGGTCGGTCCGCCGATCTTCATTCCTTGGTGAACGCCGAGATACGCCTCGGAGAACGCCTTGTCCATCGGCTCGACGATCTCGTTCTTGACCCGCTCGGTGTACTTCTTCAATACCGGGTCAAGATCGGTCTTGAAGTCGTGGAAGCCGTTGTACCACCCGTCGATCCACCCACTGGGGCTTTCCCACAGCGCGTGCCCCTTTGATTCTTTCTCCTCCGCGGCCCTGAGCTCGGGAGCGAAACCGTTGCCCTGGCCGTCATCCCACATCTTGACCATCGCGGTTTGCAGCCTGCTGATTGTGCCGGCCAGGTCGCCCAGCGTCTTCGCGTTGCTTGTGGCCGCCTCGTGCCAGTTGTCCAAGGAGGCGAGGAAGTCGGCGACATACGCGGTGAACATGCCGCCCGCGTCGCTGCTCCAGTCGGTCGCCACCTTGTTGTAGTTGTCGAAGACCTGCGACCTCGTCGTCTTCACCTGGTCGGCGAACTCACGCCAGCCCGCCGCCGCCTGGTCGATGCTGTCGGGTTCTTCCTTCATCACCAGCGGATAGATATCGATGATGGTGAACCAGGGCTTGAGGCCGGGGTCCTGCTGCTCGTTCGGATCCCAGCTCGTGTTGTATTCCGGCGGGCCATTCGGACCGTAGCTCGGCGTGGTGTCCCACGTTCCACTCGGCGCCACGGTGTCTCCCCTCGTCTACACCTGATTCCTGATGAGCGGCCGGCACCACCGGCCGCTCATCAGACGGCAATTGCCACTGGCCGGTTTCAGGCGACGGTGCCACCTGATGGCGGTTGTTCGCCGAACGGTCCGGGCGCCAGGATCTTCTCCTTGGGCGGCTTGGGCACCGGCACCGGTGTCCACTTCTCGTCGTTTTTGTACGGGTCTTTGGTGAACTCTTTCTGCTGGTTCACTGCCCGTTCGTACGGCGTCTGCCGCTCCGGCGGCTCCTGTCCCTTCCCGACCGGGTCCTTTTCCGGAGGCGGCAACGGGACGACCTTCGTCTTCGTCTTCTCGGCGTTCTGCTGATTGTCGAGGTCGTGGTCAAGGCCCTTGCTCGGGTCTTGCGAGAACATGTCAAAGACCTCGCTCGACGCTTTCGCCCGAGCCATTGCCGTGGCCTGCGAGGCGTCGCCGTCGGTGTAGTTGGCCGCCATCACGACCGCCCCACCGCTGAGCGCCATGATCTTCTTCGGCAGGTCCTGGAAAGCGGCTTGGACGGAGTCCGACACGCCCTTGCTGATCCAGGCGTTGAACGACAGCGACGTGCTGGTCTGCAGACCCGCACCAGCGACGTTGCCCTTGATGATCTTGCCGAGATGGGCACCGAGATCTTTACTCAGGTTTGACATCGTGCTGTCGTCGCCCGAGTCACCCTTGCTGAGGCCCATGCCGCCGATCTTCTTGCCGAAGTCGGACAGGTCATTGATTACGAGCCGCGTGTTATCTGACATGACTGCTGGCTCCTCTCGGTCACGCAACGGGACTAGATAGCGGGGACCAGGACAAACCATAGTGCCCGTGATGTCCGTTCACTGCCCTAACCGACGAAAAGCCGGGGAACACGGTTCCCGTCGCTGGTGACCACCAATCGAACGCTGAATGAATGCGTGTGGGCCTCATATTTCCAACGCTGTAAGGCTTTGCGACGTTAGATGTCCGGCGGCGGCTGCCAGGCCAGCTGGATCAGCCGGACACCTTCCCGCCGGGTCACCATGCGGCCGCGACCGGGCGGCATCTGCTCCGGCCGGACGTTCCCGATGAGCGCGCCCTCCTCGCGAGGACCGGACATGACGATCCCGGGCGAGGAAAGCTCATTCAGCCGCATGATCACCTTCTCGTACATCGCCCGGCCGGCCCCGCCGCTGCGCCGGGTGAGGATCAGGTGCAGGCCGATGTCGCGGGCCTGCGGCAGGAACTCCACCAACGGGTCGAGCGGGTTCGGGGCGGCTCCGGCGACCAGGTCGTAGTCGTCGACCAGCAGGTAGAGGTCGGCGCCGGTGTACCAGCTGCGGTCCCGCAACTGCTGCGGCGTGACGTCCGGGCCGGGCAGCCGGTTGCGCATCACGTCGGCCACCTCGGCGATGATCGTGCGCGAGCTGTCGGCCGACGTGCCGTAGCCGATGAGGTGCTCCGAGGTCACCGCACCGAGCAGGCTGCGCCGGTAATCCAGCAGGATGATGCGAGCCTCGCTCGTGTCGTACTGATCGACCAAACGCTGGGCGAACGACCGGAGAAACGCGCTCTTGCCGCACTCCGCATCGCCGTACACGACGAAGTGCGGATCCGCGGACAGGTCCAGGTACACCGGTCCGAGGTCGGTCTCGGACAGGCCGAGTACGACCCCGCGCGATTTGTCGGGCGGCAGGCTCTCGTGCGGCACCAAGTCCGGCAGCAGCCGTACCCGCGGCGCGAGCGGACCCTGCCACGCTTTGCGCACGTCCTGGACCATCGCCGCCACGCCATCGGCCAGGTCGGCCGGATCGGGGCGGGCGTCGACCCGGGGCAGGCCGATGAGCATGTGCATCTTGTCCGGCGTGATGCCGCGGCCGGGCGTCTCCGGCGGGACGTTCATGGCGGTACGCCGGTCCAGGTACGAGTCGGTCGGATCGCCCAGCCGCAGTTCGAGCCGGGTGCCGAGCAGGTCACGGATCGCCGGCCGCAGGTCCATCCAGCGCGAGATGCCGGCGACCACGTGGATGCCGTACGACAGACCGCGGGTGGCCAGGTCGGTCAGCAACGGCTCGAGGTCGTCGAACTCGTTGCGGATCGTGAGCCAACCGTCCACGACCAGGAACGCGTCCCCGAACGGGTCGTCGGCGTGCTGGCCGGCCCGCTTGAGCCGGCGGTAGGTGCCCATTGAGTCGATGCCGTGTTCGGCGAACCGTCGTTCCCGCTGTTCCAGCAGTGTCTGCATCTCGGAGATCGTGCGGCGAACCTGGTTGACGTCGGTCCGGGCGGCCACCCCGCCCACATGCGGCAGATCCCGCAGCGACGCCAGCGAGCCACCACCGAAGTCCAGGCAGTAGAACTGCACCTCGCTCGGCGTATGCGTCAGCGCGAAGCTGGCGATGACCATCCGCAGCACTGTGCTCTTACCGCTCTGCGGCCCACCGACCACGACGACGTGACCGTTACCGCCGCTCAGGTCGAGCGTCAGGACGTCACGGCGCTGCTCGAGCGGCCGGTCGACGATGCCCACCGGCGCCCGCAGCGTGCCCCGCATATCCGGATTGGCGACGGTGAGCCCACGGCCCGGGTCCAGGACGAGCGGCGGCAACAAGGCATCCAACGTCGGCGGCTCGCCCAGCGGCGGCAACCACACCTGGTGCGCCGGCGTGCCCTTACCCTCCAGCCGTTCGACCAGTACGTCCAGCAGGCTCTGCCCGAGCGCGTCCTCGCTCTCCTCGGCCGCGCTCTCGGCATCCGGCTCGGCCTCGACCGGCGGGGCGATATACCGCGTGTCGTAGCCGCGGACACCCTCGACCTCGCCGGTCTCGGCTGAGATCGACACCTCCCCGGGCCGCCGGTACAGACCCGAGACGTACGCCGCCCGGAAGCGGATCAGCGGGTCCGTACCGAACTTCATGTAGCCGTGCCCGGGCGCGCGCGGCAGTTCGTACGCCTCGGGCGAGGAGAGCACGACCCGGGACTCCATCGCGGAGTTCGTACGCAGAGCGACCCGGTACGACAGGTGCGTGTCCAGCCCGCGCAGCCGTCCCTCCTCCAGCCGCTGCGAGGCCAGCAGCAGGTGCACACCAAGCGACCGGCCGACCCGGCCGATCTGCACGAACATGTCGATGAAGTCCGGCTTGGCCGACAGCAGCTCGCTGAACTCGTCACAGATGATCAGCAGGCTCGGCATCGGCGAGAGCGGCGCACCGGCCACCCGAGCCTTCTCGTAGTCGCGCAGCGAGGAGAAGTTGCCGGCCCGGCGCAGCAGTTCCTGCCGGCGCAGCAGCTCGCCATTGATCGCGTCGGTCATGCGGTCGACCAACGGCAGTTCGTCGGCCAGGTTCGTGATCACCGCGCTGGTGTGCGGAAGCCGGTCCAGCTTGGTGAAGGTGGCGCCACCCTTGAAGTCGACCAGTACGAAGTTGAGCGTCTCCGAATCGTGGGTCACGCCCAACGCGAGCACGAGCGTGCGCAAAAGCTCGGACTTACCCGCACCGGTCGCGCCGACCAGCAAACCGTGCGGGCCCATGCCGTCCTGCGCCGATTCCTTCAGGTCCAGCTCCACCGGCTGACCGTCCGGCCCGATGCCGATCGGGACCCGCAACCGGTCCCGGTTCGGCCGCGGCAGCCAGCCGATCGCTGGGTCGAACGAATACGGATCACCAAGCTCGAGCAGCTCGGCCAACCCCAGCGCCGAGCTCATGCTCTGCTCACCCTGCCCGGCGACCGAAATCCGGAACGGCGCCAGCTGCCGGGCCAGCGCCTCGGCCTCGGTCACGGTGAACGCGTCGGCCCGCCCGATCTCGTTCTCCCCGTCGACGGTCCGGCTGCGCAACGTCGCCTTCTCATCGACCTCCAGCACCAACGTGGCCCGGTCGAGTAGCCGCGGCGGGGAATTCTGCAGGTCGATGACGGTCACGCCCTCGACGCCGCCCTCGGTCATCAGGTGGTTCGACCCGGTGATGTCGCCGCCATCGAGCACAACGACCAGATGCTGCCCGGCGATCTGCGCGCTCGGGGCGTTCGGGTCGAACCGCGGCCGCGTGGACAGCAGGTCGTCCAGCATCGCCTCCAGCGCGGGAATCGAGCCTGCCACCATCCGCAGCCGGCCCAGCGCGTCCGACCGTTCCGGGTGCAGCGCGTGCGGCAACCACTTGGCCCATTCCCAGTCCAGCCGCCGTTCTTCGGCCGCGCACACCGCGATCAGCACGTCGTCCGGCGAGTGGTGCACGGCCAGCTGCGCCAGCAACGCGCGGCAGGCCGCCCGGGCCGGCTCCTCGCGGCCGCGCAGATACACCCGGCTGAACCCGTTGACCGCCATCGCGATCGGCAGATCGGGTACCTGCGAATACGTCAGTACGAACTGGCGCAGCGCCAGCGCGCACACCGGCTCCAGGTCGTCCAGTGGTCGTGTCGGCGGTGGCACGATGGGCGTCGCCAGCTCCTGCGGTCCCAATCCGACCCGGATCACGCCGAAGTCGGCGTCGTCGCGGCGGCGTTCCCAGAGGCGGTGGCTCTCGGCCGTACTCCACAACGAGTCCGGATCGGGGTGGCGGTAGAACATCGCCTTACGTTGCTGGGCGGCGGTTCGTCGGGCCTTACGGCGGTGCAGGGCCAGGTGCCGCATGTAGTCACGCCGGGCCGCGAGCATCTCTTTCTTGCTCTTGCCGCCACCGTTCAGCAGCTGCATGCCGATCATGCCCAGCGACGACACGCCGAACAGGCCACCGGTCATGTACGTCATCACGCCGCCGCCGCGGCCGGCGAACATCAGCGCCATAGCGCCGGAGCCGGCGAGCATCGGCAACATCATCATCATCTGGGACCAGTTGCGACCCTGCGCGTCCGGGATGACCGGGGGCGGATCGACGATGACCTCACCCGAGGGCAGTTCGGGCGCCTGCCTGCGCGGCTGCCGCCTCAATACGACCGTGCCCACCGGACAACCCTCCTTAGCGCGACGCCGCGGACCGGCCATTACGGGTAAGTCCGCTATTGGGGAGACTGCTTCGTGAAGCAGCAGGTTCTATCGTATGGTCCGGACAAGCGCATCAAACCGTACATCTACCCTCATCGCACGGCGCAGAGCCGGCAGATCAGAAGAGAGGCCCGCACCGTGACCAGCAGCGTCGGCAGCGGATTGGCCCGGGTCACGATCGCCTCGCCCACCCGCCGGGTCGACGTGGCGTTGCCGGACCAATTGCCCGCCGCCGAACTTCTGCCCAGCCTGTTGCGACACGCCGGCGAAGACCTGGCGGACATGGGCCAGGAGCACGGCGGCTGGGTGCTGCGCCGTACCGATGGAGCGGCGATCGACCCGAACCAGTCGCTGGCCGCCCAGGGGGTACGGGACGGCGAGATCCTGCACCTGAGCCACCGGTACGACGAGTGGCCCGAGATGGATTACGACGACGTCGTCGATGCCATCGCCACCGAGGCTCGCCGCCAGGTGCGGACCTGGAGCGGCGCGGCCACCCGCCGTACCGCCATCGTGGTGACCGCCGTGGCGAGCGCGATCGCCCTCGTACTGATCCTGAGTACCGGACCGCTGTTCCACAGTGGACCGACGTGGACCAGGCCGGCCATCGCCGCGCTCATTGTGGCCGGCTTCTTCACGTTGGCGGCGGTCGCGCTGTCGCGCGCCCTGGCCGACGCCGGCACCGGCGCGGCGGTCGGCACGATCGCCTTGTTCTTCGGCTTCACCGGCGGGCTCATCGCGTTCAACGGTCACCATTCACTGCTGGGTATCCAGTCCCAGCAGCTGGTGGCCGGCTCGGCGGTGCTGATCGCTGTCTCGGTGTTGTGTTACGCGGGCGTCGCCGACCGGACGCAGTTCTTCGTCGGTGGCGTGCACGCCGGGATCTTCGGCGTCATCGGCGCGCTGATCGGGTTGAGCGACCTGAGTACGTCGGACATCGCCGGCATCCTGCTGGCCGTCGTGGTCGCCTTCACCCCGTTGCTGCCGTTGCTGTCGATCCGGCTCGGCAAGCTGCCCGTGCCGGCGCTTCCCTCCAGCACGGACGACCTGCTGGCTGACCAGCCCAAGGTGCCGCAGCCACGGGTCTACGCGACCGTGCGGCGCAGCGACGAACTGCTGACCGGCATGATCATGGGTAACGCGATCGTCGCGGTGGTCGCGCAGCTGATCCTGGTGCTCAACGGCCGGCAGACGGCGCTGATCCTCGTCGGGCTGGCCGCCACGTCGATGCTCCTGCAGGGGCGGCTGTTCCCGACGTTGCGGCACCGGACGCCGTTGCTGACCGCTGGGGTGGCGGGCGCGACGATGCTGGTCGCCCGGGCGCTGACCCGGTCCGACGACTTCCGGCTGGTGGCCATGGTCCCGGCGCTGGTGGTCCTGGCCGGGCTGGTACTGGCGGCCGGCCGGCACTACCAACACCGACAGCCCGGGCCGTACCTCGGCCGCATCGCCGACATCCTCGACGTACTGCTCATCATCGCCGTGGTTCCGGTGACGTGCCTGCTGGTCGGCCTCATCGGCTACATGCGCGGGCTTTACCACTAGTACGGAGAGGGCTGGAAAGGCAGATGGCGAGCAGACGCGACCAATTCCAGTCGTACCAGTTCTCGGTCCGGCGGGTCATCTCGTCACTCGTCCTGCACGAGACCGACCCCGCTCAGCCGCCGCTGCGCCGGATGTCCGGCGCTACCTTCGGCGGCGTCATGATCGCGATACTCGTACTGGCGGTCGCCGGCGTGGTGGGCATCATCAAGCCATCCTCGAGCACCAGCTGGCGGGATGGCGGCAAGGTCATCGTGGTCCAGGAGACCGGCGCGCGGTACGTATGGCTGGCCGATCAGAAGACCGGCAAGCACTACCTCTACCCGGTCACCAACTACGCCTCGGGCGCCCTGTTGGCCAACTCCACCAGCACGATCTACGTCAAAGCGAAGGACATCCTGCACGCCCCCCGCGGTCCGCTGCTCGGGTTGCAGGACGCTCCGGACGTCATCCCTCCGACCGATCAGATGCTCGGTGCGCCGTGGACGCTGTGCTCGTTGCCGGCGCAGACGATCAGTGGTCAGCTCACGCCCAACACCTCGCTGTCGGTGGGTCGTTCCCGCACGAGCGGCACGCCGGTCGACCAGTCGGCGTTCCTGCTGGACAACATCGAAGAGCAGGGCCACCCGGACAAGGAGTTCTCGCTGGTCTGGCACGGCCACGACTACCCGATCCCGAACCCGGCGCCGGTTTTGCAAGGCCTGTCGCTACGGAATGAGCCCGAGATCCAGGTCGGCGCCGCGTGGATGTCCGCGTTGCCGGCCGGCAAACCGCTCGCCGTCCCGAACGTGCCCGGGCGCGGCCAGCACTCGACGTTGATTCCGGGCGCTGTGGTCGGCCAGGTGATGCAGGTCAACTCGGCCGGCACGCAGTATTACGTCCTCGAGCAGCACCAGATCCGGGCCATCACCCCGGTCGAGGAAGCGATCACGTTGGCCGATCCAGGTGTACGCAAGGCCGCGTACGGCGGCCGGACACCGAAGCCGGAACCGCTCTCGCCCTCAACCGCGAACTCCATACCGCAGCAGGGGTTGCCCTCGCCCGATCCGACCGATCCACCGCGGACGAAACCGACGATGGCCAGCGTCAACTCCGACCAGTCGACAGTCTGCGCCTCGTTCAGCAACGCCGGGCTGGTGCCGGATATCGCGGTTCAGGCCGCGGTCGAGGGCGCGGCGTTCGCTCCGGCGACCGAGCAGCGAACCCAGAACGGCACCGTGCTGGCCAACCGGGTGCAGGTAAAGCCGGGCTGGGGCGCGGTCGTGGAGTCCATGTCCTCGCCGACCGCCACCTCCGGCAGCCTGTTTCTGGTCACCGACGAGGGCCGCCGGTACGGGATCGCGTCCGATGATGCGCTCCAGTCCCTCGGCCTCGACGGCGTGACTCCGATCCGGATGCCCGCCTCGCTGGTAGCACGCATACCGGCCGGAGATGCATTAGACCCTTTGGCGGCGCAGCAACAGGCCGTATCGTGATAATCCGGAGAACAATCCGAAAACTGGACCGGGAACCCAGCCGGGGCGGGTACCGTCATTTCGGTCGCGAGGCACCAGCCGGCGCCTCGAGAGAGGTCCCGTCCCGCAGTGGGACATTGAGAGAGGCAGGTGTCCATGTCCGATCAGGTCTCGATGGAGCACGCGGCTGTACGTAACTTCATGAGCCAGCTCCAGGAGCATCTCACCAACCACACCACGCACTACACCAACACCCACGGCGAGATCACCTCACGCGTCGCCAACTACAAGGGTGAGGGTGGCGGCGGCGCGCAGGCGCTGCTCCCGATTCTCGACGAGCACCACAACACCATGGTCAACACGCTCACGCACTGCCATGAGGTGCTCAACAGCCACCTGAGCAACAACGCGGCCGCCGACGTTCAGCAGGCCGAGGCGTTGAAGCGGGCGGCGAACCAGGCCGCCAGCACCATCACGTCGAGCCTTACCTAAGAAAGGACCGAGACAATGGGCGACTTGTACCAGGTCAACTGGACCGATCTGAGCGCGGCTTCGGACGCCGCCCTGGGTCACGCCAACTTCACCGACGGCCAGATCGGTGACCTCGTGAAACAGGCCAAGGCGTTGCAGCAGCAGTACACCGGTAACGCGGCTCTTGCCTACGTGACCGACAAGCTGACGAACATGCAGAAGACCGCCGAGAACCACAAGCAGGCGTTCATCTCCACCCACCAGGCCCACTCGCAAGCCGGTGACATCGCTTCGGCGACGGAGAAGAAGAACCTGAACATCGTGCAAGCCTGACCGTTCCTGCACCAATGGCCGCGATCCGACCGGATCGCGGCCATTCGTTTGCCGTAAAACGTGAGACTCAGTCGCGCGGCGTGGGATGCGTGAACAGCTGCTCGCCGGACACGAACTCGGGCGCATCGTCTGGCTTCGGCGACGGCGCCGCCCGTCGAGCCGGTCGCCAGCGCCGGACCCGTCCTCGCGGCACTACCAGCACGAGTCCCATCAGCAGGATGGTTCCCACGCCGACGGCTTCGGCCAGCTGCGCCGCCCGGTGGTTGGTATGCCGGCGGGCTTTCAGGGCTGCCTCCTTGGCCGGATTCGGGGGCGGCGGCGGAGGTGCGGTGTGAGCCGGCAACGCGGCCGGCCCCCGGCCCGATGGCTTCTCGGTGAGGGCACGGAACGGATCGACCAGGCCGGCGCCGTAGGCCATGCTGTCCTCTGTGGACAGTTCGGGCGAGGCCGTGCCGAGCAACTGTTTCGTCACCGCCCGAACCCGGGCAACACCCGACAGGCCGGCGAGCGGCGAATCGTGCTCGGACAACAGCAACGCCGCGGTCGCGGCGACAAAGGCTGACGCGACACCGGTCCCGTCGAACGTGTTCTGCCCGCCGATCGCATCCGAGACCACCTCGGAACCGGGTGCGACGAGATCCGTATAGAACCCGATCTGCGAGGTCTCCACCCGACGGCCATTGCTGTCGACCGCGCCGACGCCGATGACGTCGGGATACGAGGCCGGATACGGGGTCAGCGACGGCGTGGTCGGCCCGATCCCGTCACGTTGCATTGAGTGCGAGTCGCCGACCATGGCCACGACCACCACGCCCTTGCTGATGGCCCGCTTGACCGCGGCCTTGACGGCTGGGTTGTCCTGGTAGGTGACTACCGCGCAGTCGATGACGTCGGCGCCGTGATCGGCGGCGTAGGTGATCCCGTCGGCAAGCTTGACCGGATCGAGCGGCTTGGACTGGTCGTTGGTGACGGCTTCTTTGGCAACTCGGACGGGCAGGATCTTCGTTTCGGGGGCGAGCCCGTAAAACCCGATCCCCGACTCCTGGCTGGCCGAGATGATGCCCGCCTCGGCCGTTCCGTGTGGAACGCAGTCGACGTTGCCCTGGTCGACCTTACGAACGAAGTCGTAGCCGTTCGAGACCTTGCCCATGAGCTGTGAGTTGATCGTGGTGACGCCGGTGTCGAGCACCGCGACCGTCATCCCGGCACCAGTGCTGAACGGCCAGATCTTCGCGGGTGCGTCGAACCAGGTCTGCTGCCACGGCTCGTCCTGGATCTGGCTGCTGCTTTTGGGCTGGTCCTTGCACGCCGCGGCGACCGCCGAGGCAACGCCCGGGCGGGTGGCAGCAAGGCCGATCGACAGCGTCGCTGTCAGTAGCACGAGAAGTGCCAGCCCTGTGGTTACGGTACGTTTCAGTGCTCTATCCTCAGTGGACGACTATTCGGACAAACAGCTAATTATGCCTCGACGGCCTGCCCGTCGCATTTAGGATGGTGCGAGCCTACTCGGGCACGTATGGTCGCAGGAAGTATCCGACGGGGAGGGTGAAGGCATGCAACCGGACGAACTCCCTAACGTCGCGGCGGCACGGGCCCTCGCCGAAGACTTGCAGGGCAAGATGAAGAAGCTCCTTGAGGATGGGCCGAAGCTCCGGGACCAGGCCCGTTTGTTGCAGGTCACCGAGAAGTCGAGAGACGGGCTCATCACCGCGACGGTCGGATCAAGCGGACAGCTGATCCGGCTCGACATCGACCCGCGGATCTATCGACGCCCAGACGCGCGTGCGCTGGCTGACGCGATTACGGACACCATCAAACGCGCGGGAACGAAAGCCCAGGACCGCGTCGTCGAACTGTTCGCTCCGTTGATCCCCCGCGAACAGATGGAGGCACATCTGTCCGGGGACAAGGACGCCATTCAGGAGCAGATGCGCAAGCTGATGCGCGGAGAGAGATGAGGGTGATATGTCCGGCGATAGCGCGAAGCTCGATGCCCAGGCTGCATCCAACGCCCTGAATACCTGGGATGGCAACTCGACAGAACTCGCATCTGTGTATAAGTCGAAAGCCCAGCACATCCTGGACGTCTTTGACAACGGCTCTTGGATAGGCGACGGCGACGCGGCTGATCAGTTCCGGGCGAATTTCAAGCCGGACGATATGAAGGACTTTCTCGATCCCTCCGCGACATATGTGGAGAACGGCAGTAACACCAAAGGTGGCGCGATCGTCGGAGCTGTGGGCGCATTAGGCCAGAACACCAGAACGGCGATCGAAAACTCGCGCGGCGCCGACCAGCAACAGGGCCAGGAAATGAGGACGGCGCAGAAGAAGGCCTCGACTCCCACCGCTCCGTCGCCGTCTGGGCCGGGCTCCACTCCGACGAAGTCCCCGACCGGCAACCCGGGTTCACCTGCGAACCCGCACAACCCGTCGGACAAGTCGGGAGAGCGTAACCAGCAGACGCAGTTCCACATCGCCCCGACTGGACCTATGACCCAAGACAAGGGCAACGGGCACGATGGCCAAAAGCCGTTCCACATCGCACCGGTCGCACCGCTGAGTCCTGGCGACGTACGCCGCCGCGACGCCGAGCAGCGTGCAGCGGGTCGCGAGCCGCAGAACCCCGAGCATCGGCCGAGTACGCATCACGTCGGCGACCCGATCCGCCCGGTCAATGGCGAGCTGCCGACCAGCCACGACATGGGCAACCGGATTCACCCCATTGATGAGCAGCTGCCCAACGGTCGCCCGACCGGCGAGCCCGTTCGCCCGGTGGACCAGGAGGTGCCGACAACCACCCACACCGGCGACCCCATCCGCCCGGTCGACGGTGAGCTGCCCAACGGTCGGCCGACCGGCGACCCCGTACGCCCGGTGGATCAGCAGGTGCCCACCACCACCCACACCGGCAACACCATCCACCCGGTCGACCAACAGGTACCCACCACCACCCACAGCGGCGACCCCGTTCATCCGGTGGACCAGCAGGTACCCGCCAGCCACACCGGGCACGTGCCGACGACCCACCACACCGAGCAGCCGGTCCACGATCACCACCCGACCGCGCACCACACCGGCGACCCCATCCACGGTGCGGACGTTCCGACCGCGCACCACACCGGTCAACCGATCCACCCCGTCGACGACCACCAACCCACTGCCCATAACACAGGCGAGACGATCCACTCCATCAACGACGAACAACCGATCGGTTCTGGCGACGCCACCTAAAAGGGCGGAACTACTCTCCGCGTTTGAGTAGTCGAACCAGCACAACCGCCTTTTACTCCCGATCGGATTTGTTCTCTTGGTGCTTGGAGTTTCCCGCGCTTCCCGGGCTGCCCGGACCCCACAGGGGGTCGGGGCAGCCCGGACAAAGCATGCGCGGAATTCACAGCCCAAGACAGGACCGGGAAATGCGGCGACAGGAATTACCGCAACTCTCGCCGTAATTCCGCTTTCGATTGGCGCCGATGAATCGGCGGCTGCCGATAAATATGTACGCCGACCCTCTGGTATTCCGTCGAACCGGTTGATCTACATCGGACAGTCCACTGTGTCCGGTCCATCTGGTCGTGTCGTGCCGGCATCCTCCCCCGCCGATGTGTTGGGGGGTGATCGCTGTGCCTGATGTGTTGCCGGCGTGGGAGGACTGGGCGGGTGAGTACCCGGATTGGTTTAACCAGTTGCTGTCGTTGTTGACGGGGATGCAGTTTTTTCCGTTGCATACGTCGGAGACGAAGGCGTTCGATTTCGCCGATGCGTTGGGGGATTTGCCGCCGGCGTTGGAGCCGTTGATCTCCAAGTTGGTGCCGGTTATCACGAGTCTGCCTGAGGCTTACGATGTGCCGGCGACCGATCAGTTCCGGCAGGGCGCGATCGGGTATTTGGAAACCCCGAATCAGGGTGTTATGGGGTTGCAGGACAACGTGTCGGCGTGGTCGCAGGGTGCCTATGGCTTTGGCACGAATGTGCAGTTCACCAAGTACATGATCAACGTGGGCTTTTACGTCTTCGTGATCACCATGATCCTGACCTATATCA
>JBEDUI010000126.1:0-41706 GCA_040414495.1 Mycobacteriales bacterium | reverse complement strand
GTCGTCGCTGCCTTCGACCGGCTCTACGATCCGGCGAATGCCGCCGAATGGGACGCCGTGGGGCTGGTTTGCGGTGATCCGGATACGCCGGTGGAACGGATTCTGTTCGCCGTCGACCCGGTCGCCGCGACCGCGCAGGAGGCGATCGAGGCCGGCGCCGGTTTGCTGATTACGCACCACCCGTTGCTGTTACGGCCGGTACACGGCGTGCCGGCGACCTCGTACAAAGGCCGGATCGTGCACCAGTTGATCCGGTCCGGTGTGGGCCTCTTGGTCGCGCACACCAATGCCGATGTGGCCACGCCGGGCGTGTCCGACGCGTTGATCGGGCTGCTTGGCGTGACCGATGCCGCCCCACTGTCCACTGAGGACGGTCTGGGTCGGGTCGGGGAATTGCCGGAGCCGATGCGGTTTGCCGACCTGGTCGCGCTGGTAGCGCGGCGGTTGCCGGCGACCGCGGCCGGGGTACGAGGTGCCGGCGACCCGGACCGGCTGATCCGTACGGTCGCGGTGTGCGGCGGGGCCGGTGACTCGTTGCTGGCCCGGGCTCGGGAGGTCGGCGCCGATGCCTACGTCACCGCCGACCTGCGGCACCATCCGGCTTCGGAGTCGCAGGAGGCGGCCGGGCCGGCACTGATCGACGTAGCGCACTGGGCCAGCGAATGGCCGTGGCTGGCCGATGCGGCGGCGCGGCTCCGGGCTGAGCTCTCCGGCGCTACGGTGGAAACCCTCATCTCGACCGTGGTGACCGATCCCTGGACGCTGCACGGCGAGCCGGATGGGAACAGAGGAGAACTGTGAAGGCTGACCCGCAAGCCCAGCGTCGCCTGCTCGACCTCCAAGCGGTGGACACCGCGTTGGCTCAGCTCGCCCATCGTCGCGACCACCTGCCCGAGCTGGCTGAGCTGGCGCAGGCCGACGAACGGATCGCGACGCTGCGTGATGATGTCGTACGCGCCGAGACCGAGGTCTCGGACCTGGATCGCGAGCAGCAGCGGGTCGACCGGGATGTGGAGCAGGTCCGGGCCCGGGCCGAGAAGGACCAGGCGCGGTTGGATTCTGGCGCGGCCGGGGCCAAGGAGCTGGAAAGCCTGCAGCACGAGGTCGAGTCGCTGGCCCGGCGGCAGCGCACGCTGGAGGACCAGGAGCTGGAGGTGATGGAACGCCGCGAGGAGGCCGAAGGCCGGTTGTCGCAGGCCCGCGCGGCGTTCGAGAGCAGCTCGACCGAACGCGGCGAGATCGAGTCGCGTAAGAACGCGGCGTTCGAAGAGATCGACACGTCCCGGCAGCAGCGCGAGGACGAACGCAAAACGATCGCCAGCGACATTCCGACCGATCTGCTGGCGCTGTACGAAAAGGTACGCGGCCAGTCCGGCGGGGTCGGTGCGGCCGCGCTCCGCGGGCGTCGCTGCGAGGGCTGCCGAATCGAGTTGGCCGGCAGCGAGCTGAACGCGGTCCGGCAGGCGGCGGCCGACGATGTGGTGCGGTGCGAGAACTGCCGCCGGATCCTGGTTCGTACGCCGGAGTCCGGGCTGTGAGCTTGCGGGTCATTGTCGAGGCGGACGGCGGTTCGCGCGGAAATCCGGGCCCGGCCGGATACGGTGCGGTGGTCCGGGACGCCAGCGACGGACAGGTGCTCTTGGAGCGGGCCGAGAGCTTGGGCCGGTGCACCAACAACGTGGCCGAATACCGCGGTCTGATCGCGGGCCTGCAGGGCGCGGCGCAATTGTCGGCCACCGACGTCGATGTCCGGATGGACTCCAAACTCGTGGTCGAGCAGATGTCCGGTCGCTGGCGGGTCAAGCATCCCGACCTGCAGCCGCTGAACGCCCAGGCGCGGGAGCTGGCCCGGTCGTTCGGCTCGATCGGCTTCACCTGGATCCCGCGGGAACGCAACAAGCACGCCGACCGGCTGGCCAACGAGGCGATGGACGCGGCGGCCAAAGGCAAGAGCTGGCAACCGTCGTCCGCTGTGGAGGAAAAGCCCGCTCCGGCCGCGCCGCGGGTCGGATGGTCCGCGCCGGCCGGCCCGCCGACCACGACTGTTCTGCTGCGGCACGGGCAGACCGAGCATTCGGTGGAACGGCGTTTCTCCGGCCGTAACGACCTACCGCTGAACGCGACCGGGCAGGCGCAGGCCAAAGCCGCCGCGACCTGGCTGGCCGCGCACGGCGAGTTCACCGCCGTGGTCAGTTCGCCGCTGCGCCGGGCCCGGGAAACCGCGGAGGTCGCGGCCGCCGCCCTCGGCGTACCGCTGGCCTTTGACGACGATCTGACCGAATGCGATTTCGGCGCCTGGGAAGGGCTGACGTTCGCCGAGGTGGCGCAGCGGTGGCCCGATGAGTTGGCCGCCTGGCGGGGTTCGGCCGGAACGGCGCCGCCGGACGGGGAGAGCTTCGCCGCCGTGGCGCGCCGGGTCGGTCGGGCCCGGGACCGGTTGCTGGAGGCGTATCCGGCCGGCCGGGTTGTCGTCGTTTCGCATGTGACGCCGATCAAAACCCTGCTGCGGTTGGCATTGGAGGCTCCCTCCTCGGTGCTGTACCGCCTGCACCTGGACGTGGCGAGTATGTCCACAGTGGACTGGTACGGGGATGCGCCGGCGTCGGTGCGGTCGGTCAACGTGACCGGTTATCTCGAACCCTGAGCTCATGGAACCGTCCGACGGAATCGCTGATGCCGGAGTGCGCGCCGGCCCGGTTTTCGTACCCGAGGCCGAATTGGTTGAACGGTTCAGTCATTCCTCCGGGCCGGGCGGGCAATCGGTCAACACCAGCGACACCCGGGTCGAATTGCGCTGGGACGTAGCGAATTCGGCCGCGCTCACCGATATCCAGCGGGCCCGATTACTGGACCGGCTGGGCGGGCGGTTGGTCGGCGGAATTCTGGTGGTGACCGCGTCGGAATTCCGTTCGCAATGGCGTAATCGGCAGGCGGCGCGGGCCCGGCTGAGCGCGTTGGTTGCCGAAGGATTACGGCCACCACCGGCCGCGCGGCGCCCGACCCGGCCCAGCCGGGCCGCCCGGGAACGCCGGTTGTCGGGCAAGAAACGGCGGGGCGAGGTGAAACGCGGGCGCGGTCGGGTCGACCCGAATGACTAGGTGTGATGTCCAAGAACAACGTCCCTGGACATCACAGCTAGCCCGTTTCTACAACGGAATGCGCGCCGGTCGGGCTCGTGTGAATAGTCGCGGTACCGAGTCGGCGTATGTGCCGGGTCAGGTGCGCTTCGGCATTGTGGGCGACCTCGTGGGCCTGGCTGACGGACAGGGCCGGGTCGACGGTGATGTCGGCCTCGGCGTGCAGGGTGTGGCCGATCCAGCGCAGGCGCAGGTCGCGGATCGTGTCGACGCCGGCGGTGTGGGTCAGGGTGCGTTCGGCCTCGGTGACAACGTCCGGGTCAACCGCGTCGAGTAGCCGGGCGAAGACCTCGCGGGCGGCGCTGCGCAGCACGCCGAGAATGGCGACCGTGATCAGCAGGCCGACGATCGGGTCGGCCAGCCGAAATCCCGCGCCTACGCCGATCGCGCCGAGAACGACCGCGAGGCTGGTGAACCCGTCGGTGCGGGCATGCAGGCCGTCGGCGACGAGGGCGGCCGAGCCGATCCGGCGTCCGACGTTGATCCGGTACCGGGCCACGATTTCGTTGCCGAGGAACCCGACCACGCCGGCCGCCGCGACCGCCGGCAGGTAGCCGATCGTGCGCGGGTGGAAGAGCCGGTCGAGGGCGACCCACGCGGCGGCGATCGACGACGCGGTCATCACGGCCAGCACGACCAGGCCGGCCAGGTCCTCACTACGCCCGTAGCCATAGGTGAACCGGCGATTGGCCGGCCGCCGGGCCAGGCTGAACGCGATCAGCAACGGCACCGCGGTCAGCGCGTCGGCGAGATTGTGCAGCGTGTCGCCCAGCAGCGCGACCGATCCGGAAATGACCACGATGACGGCCTGGATCGCCGTCGTAGCGAGCAATCCGGCCAGGCTGATCAGCAACGCCCGGCGCCCGGCCGCATCCGCCTCCAGCGCATCGTCGATCTGGTCGGCCACGTCGTGGCTGTGCCCGAACAGCGCCTGCCGGATCGTGCCCAGCACGGCATGACGGTGCTCGTGATTGTGCTCGTGCCCGGCGTGGTGGTGGTGCTCGTGATTGTGCGCGTGCCCGGCGTGGTGGTGCTCGTGGTGCGGATGGTCGTGCTCGTGGTCGGTCATGCTACGGGCTCCGATGGGCAGGTACGCGGGTCGGTCCGCGTCGCACGGACTGTACCTGTCACAATAGGCTCATGTGTGCAGCTAGACACGTATCGAAGCGTACGCTGCCGGATCCGGCCGGCTCTGATCGGGCCGGCACTGATAACGCCGGCTCTGATTCGGCCCGCATTAATACGGCCGGCGCCGATCACGCTGGCTCAGATACGAGCGGCGCTGCTCCGGCTGACTCTGATCGAGCGGGTTCTGGTCCTGCTCGCGGGGAACGGACCGGCCCGGTTTCCGCCGGGACTGTTCCCGCCATGGGCGGGGCGCATCCGGCCGAGCCGTCGGGCGACCAGGTCGGGGCGGCGGTCGCGTCCTTCGCGATGCTCGCCGACCCGACCCGGGTCCGGCTGTTGTGGGCGCTGCGTGACGGCGAACGGGACGTGACGAGCCTCGCCGCCGCAGCCGGCGCCAGCCCCAACACCACCTCGCAGCACCTGGCCAAACTCCGTCTGGCCGGTCTGGTCGGCACGCGCCGGGACGGGCGCCGCGTCTTTTACGCCTTACGCGGCGGGCACGTCCGGAACCTGCTGGCCGAAGCGCTGTTCCACGCCGACCACCAGGTCACCGGCAAACCCGTGCACGATTAGGGCGTGTTTCTTGAATCCTCAGCCTGCTGCGCGGCGCCCAGACGACTGACACGTTCCCACCCACCACCCCGGCGGCCTAGCGTTGTCTGTCGTCGCCGATACAACACCGGTATCGGCTCCTGCTCATCTTGCGGGACACCCGCACCCGGGCTGCCTTTTCGGATCGCCGCAGTGACTTACAGCGATCACCGCTCGCGACGGCCAGGATTCAAGAAACACGCCCTAATGGATCACCCGATAATGAATATGCGTAACGATCGGTGAACTAATTGCCTTGATGATTTCCAGCTGGGGATCGCCGATACTGTCCAGCAACCGTTCGCCGCCGCCCAGAATGACCGGCGCGATATGCAGATACAGCTCGTCCAGCAGCCCGGCCCGGAGAAATTGCTGAACGGTGTCCGCGCCACCGGCAACAGCCACATTTTTGTCGCCGGCCGCGGCCCGGGCCTGTTTCAACGCCGATTCGATTCCGTCATTCACGAACGTGAATGTCGTACCGCCCTGCATCGGCTGCGGCTGGCGTTCGTTATGGGTGAGTACGAACACCGGCATATGGAACGGCGGATCCTCGCCCCACCAACCGTTCCAGTTCGGATCCCACGAACCGGCACCGGCGAACATTTTGCGGCCCATGATGGTTGCGCCGTAGCCGGTCGAGACCTCCTCGACGACATCTGCATCGACGCTGTGCAGCTCGCTGTCGCTGAAGTGCCATTTGTGCAGGAGCTCCCCGCCTTTACCAAGCGGGTCGTCCATGCTCTGGTTGGGCCCGGCGACATAGCCGTCGAGCGAGATGGAGATGTGACACGTTACTGAGTTCATGTAGAGCAGACCTCCGTTGGCGGGAGAACTCATCGCGGTTTGTGGTGCGGCGGTTTGTGGTGCGGGGGCGGCGGAATCGAGTCGATGCCCGGCGCTGGCTCGGGCCATACCAATAAAACCGGGCATGGGGCATGGTCGACGACAAACCGGGTCGGGGGAGCCAGGCTTTTCGGGCCGAGTCGGCTGCGGTCACCGTCCCGGGCCACCACGAGCAGGTCGAATTCGACCGCGGCGGCCACTACCTCGCGTTCGGGTTGGCCGTGCCGGCGCAGCACACTCACCGGCCGCCCGGCCCGCGCGGCGGCGGCGTCCAGCAATGCCTGCTCGGAAGCGGCGCCGATCGAGGCGAGCCGGTCGCCGGGATCCGGGTCGGCGTGCCCGCGACCGAGCAGGCCGCTGAATGCCCCGTGCGCCAATTCCTCGACGTCGGGCAGCAATACGTGCAGCAGGGTGAAATCAGCGTCGGCTGGAGCCAGGGTCAGGGCCACATCCAGCCCGGCCTCCCAGCCGCCCTCGACCAGCCACACCAGTACCCGCATCGTCCGTTCGCCTCACGTAGTCAGGCCCGAACGGTACCGTGATCGTGCCCACACGGCGGGAATTCCGGCGCGTCTTAGTTTTCGTGCTTCAACGGCGGCAGATCCGGCAGCGCGTAGACGTTCTCGGTAGCCGCGGTGGGCGGGCCGGCGCTGCCCTTGCTGACGTCCCAGGTCCAGAACTCGACGACATTGAAATCCGGATCGGCGACATAGGCCGAGTACGCGGCGCCATCACTCCATTCGACCTCGTCGACGTGCAAACCCCGTTCGCGCAGTTGCCGCACGACCGGCCGGTAATTCTCCACGGTCACCGAAAATGCATAATGCACCTTGGATCCGCCGCGGCCACGGGCGATCCCGGTCTGTGGCAGCCAGAGCCCGATCCGGGTCCGCCCGGCCAACACCCACACCGCCTCGCGCGGGGCTGGCCAGCGCTCGAGCACCGGAAAGCCCAACAGTTCGACGTAAAACCGTTCGGCCGCCTCTAAATCCGCGACCTCGAGTACCAATTCGTTGACGCCTTCGACCGGCAGTGTCATCTGACGCTCCTTTTCGCTCCGTACGTCCAATGCCTGGAGCCTATATAGGAGATCGACGATGTTCAAATATTGGAAAATCTCGATAGAGTCGGTGTCATGAACGAGAAGACAGCCGAAGTTTTCCGGGCCATCGGGCATCCGGTGCGGCTCGGCATCCTGCTGCGGCTGCAACGCGACGGCGAAATCTGCGCCTGCGATTTCACCGAACAGTTCGGGGTGAGCCAGCCGACGGTCTCCGGCCACCTTCGTACGCTGCGCGAGAGCGGGCTGGTGCGCACCCGGCGGCAGGGCACCCAGATCTGTTATTCGCTAGAGCCGGAGGCGTTGGGCGAGGCGACGAAGATCCTGCAGCAACTGGGCCAGATCACACCCCGATCACGTGCAGCGCGGCCCACAACGCGAGCACGGAAACAGCCAGTCCGCACGGCACGGTAATCGCGCCCAGGCGCAGGAACTCGGCCAACGCCGGCGCGGCCCCGCGGCCACGCAGGACCCGCCGCCACAGCAGTGTGGCCAGTGACCCGACGTAGGTCAGGTTCGGCCCGATGTTCACCCCGAGCAGCGCGGCCAGGATCAGCGGCGGGGCATGCAGCGCCGGCAACAGCAGCAGTATCGCCGGCAGATTGTTGACCAGGTTCGCCAATACGGCGGCCACCACTGCGGTCAGTAGCAACTGCGGTAACCCGACCTGATCCGGCAGGATCCGCCGGATCAGCTCGCCCAGCCCGTGCGCCGACACGGCCGCGACGATCACACCGAGGGCGAGTACGAAGATGCAGAACAGTGGGTTGGTCTCCCGCAGCAGCCGCCACGGCGTGGTCTGCCGGCGGGCCAGTCGGCGCAGAGCCAACACCACAGCACCGGCGGTAGCCGGCCAAACCGGCTCGATGCCAGCCAGCGAGCTGACCCCGAACCCGACCAGGGTCAGCCCGAGCACGATCAACGCGAACGCCGGCACCTCCACCGGGTCGGTGCTGATCGCGCCAGCACCGGCGTTGAGGTCGGTGCCGAAGAACCAGCGGAACACCCCGTACTCGACCCCGATCGCGCCCAGCCACGGCAGCAGCATCAGCGCCGCGAACCGGGCGAATCCCAAGCCACTCGCGGCGAAGGCCAGCAGGTTGGTCAGGTTCGAGACCGGAAGCAGCAGCGACGCGGAGTTGGCCAGGTGCGTACAGGCGTAGACGTGTGGCTTGGCCCGTAACCCGATCGTGGTGGCGGTGGCGAACACGACCGGCGTGAACAGGACCACGGTGGCGTCGAGCGAGAGCAGCGCGGTGACCAGCGACGCGACGACGAATACGAGCGTGAGCAATCGGGTCGGCCGACCGCGACAGCGCCTGGCCATGAACGCGCCGGCCGCGGCGAATACGCCTTCCTCGTCGCACAGATGCGCCAGTACGAGTACGGCGGCGAGGAACCCGACCGTGGGCCCGAGCCGGCCGATCTCGTCGGCGGCGGCATGCGGGGACAGAATGCCGGCCGCGACGAGCACGCCGGCCAGCGGGACCGCGACCGCGGCCTCCGGCACCCGTCGGGAGCCGATGATGGCCGCTGCGACGACGGCGATCAGGGCGAGGATCGCGATGGTTTCCTGAGCAGCCATCTCGCGCTGAGCCTAACCGCAGCCTTCCCGGCCCGCGCGTCACCGCTCGCTGTGGTTGGCGCCGCTGTCGTCACCGCTCGCTGTCGTTGGCGCCGCTGTCGGCAGAGCCTTTTTGCAGCGAGGGTGGCGTGAGGGTCGTTTGGACCGGTGTGCGGCCGCCCTGTTGTGACGCTCGTTGCACTGGGGGCGGGTGTGCTGTCGCGGGGTCTGGCGGCGCTGTGGTTGGAACCGGTATTGCAGCGTGGGTGACCTGAGGGTCGTTTGGACCGGCGCGTGAACGCCCTCATGTCACGCTCGTTGCAGCAAGGGCCGGTGCGCTTGGGCGATCGGCTTACCGGGGCGGGCCGTTCACAGCGACTGGGCCGATTCGTACCGACTGGTCGGTATCGGTGACAATAACGGCGCCACAACCGCGGGTGAGGAGACCTTGATGCGGGAAATCGCCGTGTTCGGCGGTAGTGCACATCCAGAACTGGCCCAGGAAATCAGTGAGCATCTGGGCGTCCCGCTGCATCCGGTAAAGGTCGAGCGGTTCGCGAACGATTGCCTCGAAGTGCAGTTGCAGGCCAACTGCCGCGAGGGCGACGTGTTCCTGATCCAGCCGCTGGTACCACCGGTGCAGGAGAACCTGGTCGAGCTGCTGCTCATGCTGGACGCGGCGCGAGGTGCCTCGGCCGCGCGGACGACGGCGGTCATGCCGCATTACGCCTATGCGCGGTCGGACAAGAAGGACGCTCCACGCATTTCGATCGGCGGGCGGCTTGTCGCCGACCTGCTGGCCACGGCCGGGGCCGGGCGGGTGCTGACGTTGGCGCTGCACTCGCCGCAGGTACACGGTTTCTTTGGCGTACCGGTCGACCACCTGCACGCGCTAGGCGAGCTGGCCGGGCATTTCCGCCAGTACGACCTCAGCCATTCGGTTGTGGTCGCGCCGGACCTGGGCGGGGCCAAGGAAGCGGCGCATTTCGCCCGGCTGCTGGGCTTGCCGGTCGCGTTCGGGGCCAAGCAGCGGTTCGCCGACAACCGGGTGTCGATCAGCAGCATCATCGGCGAGGTCGCCGGCCGCGACGTTATCGTGCTGGACGACGAGGTGGCCAAGGGCAGCACGATCTTCGAGTTGCTGGACCGGTTGCGGGATCTGGGGGTCCGCTCGATCCGGATCGCCTGTACGCACGGGATCTTCGCCAACTCGTCGCTGGAACGGTTGGAGGAGCAGCCGGACGTGGCCGAAATCGTCTGTACGAATTCAGTGCCGATCGCGCCGAACAAGCGGGTACCGAAGCTGCAGGTGCTGTCCGTAGCGCCGATGCTGGCCGAGGCGATCCGGCGTATCCACAATGGGGAGTCGGTCAGCACGCTGTTCTGAGCTGACCGGCTAAGATCGTCGATACGGCGGACGAGCCGGCCGGGCGGCCGCGGGCGGGGAAACCCGTTCGAGGAAAGTCCGGGCTCCACAGGGCAGGGTGGTTGCTAACGGCAACCCGGGGTGACCCGCGGGACAGTGCCACAGAAAACAGACCGCCAGTTTCGGCTGGTAAGGGTGAAACGGTGGTGTAAGAGACCACCAGTGCCCCGGGTGACCGGGGCAGCTTGGTAAACCCCACCCGGAGCAAGGTCAAGAGGGCCGGTTGCCTCGTGCAACCGACCTGCGCAGGTGTTCGAGGGCGGCCCGCCTGAGCCTGCGGGTAGACCGCTAGAGCCTGCCGGCGACGGCAGGTCGAGATGGATGGTCGCCGGCCGAGGCACGCCTCGGTCACAGGACCCGGCTTACAGGCCGACTCGTCCGCCCTATAGCCCTTGACCTGCGGAAACACTGTGTTGTTCAGGTCGCTGTCCGCAGCGAGTCCGCAGCAGGGATCGTCAGGGCCGCGTCGACGGCCTCACGGGTGCGGTCGTCGGCGTCCGGCCACAGGTGCGAATAGGTATCCAACGTCTCGGCCGCGGTGGCATGCCCGAGTCGCTTTTGCACGACCTTCACGCTCTCGTTGTGCCGGATCAGCAAGCTCGCGTAGTAATGCCTCAGGTCGTGCATGCCGACGTCAGTAAGGCCGGCTGCGTCCCGGGCGGTTGACCAGGCGTAATGGCCGAAATACGACCGCGACCACGGCTTCCGAGCCTCCGTCGTGAACAGCATCCTCGCGGTCCGGGTCAGCGGCCGGGCGCCGGTCCGGTCGAGGATCTCGACGTCCGCGGCCGGGAACCTCGCAAGGTGCCGTGCGAGCTCGTCCGCGACGACCGAGGGCAGGGGTATCTCCCGGACGCTCGCATCGGTTTTCGGCGGCCCGAGGTACGGCGGTATCCCGACAGTGGTAACCAGCTGCTGCTCCACGGTCAGGACTCGGCGCAGAAAATCGACGTGGCGCACCTCCAGGCCCAAGATCTCGCCCTGCCGCATGCCGGTGCCTGCAGCGCCCGCGAGGATCGCACGGGCGATCTCGGGCGCGCCATTGATCAACGCGGTGACGTGCTCGGTGGGCAACGGCACGACCAGCTTTCGCTGTCCCTTGGGCAGCTTGGTGCCGTCGCAGGGGTTGGCCATAATGCGTCGGTCGCGGACGGCGGCCCGGAAGATCCCGGAGACGACGCCGTGTACGGTCGAGCGGGTCGAGTCGGCCAGGTTCATTCCGGCGACCCATGCCTGAATGTGGGACGGCCGGATCTCGCCGATCGGCCGGTTACCGAGGACTGGGTAGACGTGCCGGCGGAGGTTCGTCTCGGTCCAGGCCGCGGTGCTGGGGCGGTGTTCTTGAATGCGGCGCCATTCTTCGGCGTAGTCCTTGAACCTGATCTTGCCAGCGGTCGGGTGGACGTACTGGCCGGTGACGATCGACGCTGTTTGCTCGTCGAGCCAACGCTGGCCGTCGACCTTCCGAGCAAAGTGCCGGGCGTGCTCTTTGCCGTCCGCATCCCGGTATCGGGCCCGCCAGTGCCCGTCCGGCCGTTTCTTGATCGACGCCATGCTGCTCCCCGACTTACAGCTGTGTGGTCTACACACATGTGCGGTCACTGATGGTGGCAGTCTAGGGCAATCGAGCGACATCGAGACTGATTATGCGGAGTGCATCAGAATTACCGCGCATTCGAAATTGAGCGGACCAATTTGATTCGACAATAATACTTGCGGTAGCCATTCCTGCTGGCTCGTCCAACGCCACTGTATGAATTATTCCTACTATACAAGGGATTCAGCGCAGGCCCCAGGTGGACGCGACGAATGTTAAACAGCTGGAATAAATTCGTCGAGATCCCCTGATGACAAGCCTCCTGCAGCACGTCACCACCGGCCGGCGGGGCCACTCGCTGGCACAGGAGCACAGCCACCATGGCAGAAACCCGAGGCCACGGCCAGACCCGATCTCGTCGCCAAGCCACACGAATTCGGCATCTGATGGTCCTACCACGACATCGCCGACGGCTATCAGACCACGCTCAGCACCGTCCGCTACTAGGCTCACATTGGCAAATTCCGGAAGGCCAAGACTGGTCGCGGTGCCCGTGTCCATGCCGACGAGGTCGCGAAGCTCGACCAGGTTCTGAAGAACGGGGCCGAGCTGTGACCAAGTCTCCGGCCGACAATCGGGGCTGGTGTCGGATGAGCACAGCCAGCGTCGTCAGTCCCACGATCCCTGGCCAGGAGCACCTGCTGGTGCGGGCCATCGCGTCCGTGGAGGCTCAGTAACGTCAGCCTGACCAAGATCGTCGTGGAAACCGACGCCGGCCGTACAGGGACAGCACAGACCGCAACCGGCCCCTGGAGAAGGTCGCCACTGGCTGGGTGGCGTGGCTTGACGACGATGACGAGCTGCCACGAATCATCTGCGCGCTGCTGGCGCATATCGGCGACCAGGACCTGGCCTATCCGACGCCGTATCTGATCGGCGGCCGCGACCCGACAACTGTCGCCCGGCGTGGCCGATGGGTGCTGCGCTGGGGAGTCGCGTTTAGGACGGGGTAGGAATGCCACCTGCGCACCCTTAGCAGATTCATTGGCGCCGCAAATCTGCGGCATCGCCAACCATGGAATTCCGCAGATTTGCGTTACCCCGATGCTGGGTGGTCGGATGCTGGTCATACGCCCGCCAGTACCATAGGAACGACACGAGCCGGTAGGCCATCAGCGCGTCGGCGACGACCCGCGCTGCCAGATAGACGTAGTCCACGACTGGGCCTGACTCGTTTTGACGGACATCCAAGATCAGGGGTTTTCCGCCCTTGGAGAGGATGTTCATTATGGAGAACGTGGAGTCGAGGAGGCAGCGTCCGCGTCGGTCGTTCACTGATGAGTTCAAGGCCGAGATTGTTGAGGCGTGCCAGCGAGGGGATCGGTCGATCGGTCAGGTCGCGAAGGATTTCGATCTGACCGAGACGGCGGTGCGCGGGTGGGTCAAGCAGGCCGAGCGGGATGCTGGGACGCGCAGCGACGGGCTGACGAGCGCTGAGCGGGAGGAGTTGGCGCAGCTGCGGCGGGATAACCGCCGGTTGCGGGAGGATGTGGAAATCCTCAAACGGGCGACAGCTTTCTTCGCGAAGGAGACCCGCGGTGAACGTGTACCCGTTCATCGAGGCGGAGAAGCATCAGCAGCGCAACGTCGAACGGGCGTGTGAGCTGCTTGAGGTCTCCCGTGCCGCGTACTATGCGCATCGCGGCAATGGTCCCTCGGCTCGGGAGCGGGCCGATGCGGAGTTGACCGATGCGATCAAGCACGTGCATGAGAAATCGAAAGGTCGTTACGGTGCTCCGCGGGTCCACGCCGAGCTGCAGCGAGAGGGCCGGCGGCACGGGCGCAAACGGATCGCCAGGCTGATACGCACGGCGAAAATACGTGGCCGCACCCCGAAACGGTGGAAGAAGACCACGATCGGCGACCCTGACCTTAAGGCGCGCGCGGATTTGATCCGCCGCGACTTCACCGCTAAGGCCAGCAGGCTGAACACGCGTTGGTGCGGGGATATCACTTACCTGGCGACCTGGGAAGGTTGGCTGTATCTGGCGACCGTCATCGATATCGCGTCCCGATGCGTGGTCGGGTTCGCCATCGCCGATCATCTGCGCACCGACCTGGTCCCCGATGCCCTCACCAACGCGGTGGCCGCCCGTAACCCGGCCGCCGGGGTGATCTTCCACTCCGATAGGGGTTGCCAATACACCTCGGCGCAATTCGCCGCCGTAGCCAATAACAACCTCGTACAACTGTCGGTTGGGCGCACCGGGCAGTGCTGGGACAACGCCCTCGCCGAGTCGTTTTTCGCATCTCTGAAAGGAGAATGCCTCAACCTGTAGCCCTGGGCCACCAAAGCCGCCGCGCGTCGCACGATCGTCGAATACATTGGCTGGTACAACGGTGCTCGACTACACAGCGCCCTCGGGTACCAAACCCCCAACGAATTCGAAACCACCACAACAACAGAAACCATTCGGCAGGTAGCCTGAAACAAGCCATCAAACCTGTCCGTCAAAACGGGACAACCTCACAGTTTGGTTGACTCGTTTGGGTTGGGGGTCAGGCCGCGTGAGCGGTTTGTGGGAGTGTTTCGAATTCTATGGGTGTGAGGTGGCCGAGGCGGTCTTGGCGTCGTCGGCGGTGGTAGGTGTTCTCGATCGTTGCGTCCGGCCTGAATGCCGGCGCCGGCTAATTCGTCGGCGATGAACCGGTAACCGAACTCCGGATCGTCGTGGTGGATGTCGATCGCGGCGTTGATCAGGTGCGCGTCATCCCAGTCCCGATCAGTGACCGGCTGCTTGCGCCACTGGTAGAACGCCTGTTTGGAGAAAGCCAGCACCCGGCAGGTCACCGCGACCGGGATCCGGTCTGCGGCCAGGTTAAGGACCAGCGGGAACATCATTGTGGGAGGGTGTCGCGCGCGAAATAAGCCGTCGCATGGGGCGGCGGAGAATGACCGCCTGGCTGGCCCGCCACGGTTTCGATGGCATCAGCAAGCACACGTTCGATCGGTTGATGCGGCAAGAAAGCATGCGTAGGTTGATCCGCGGCCGGAAAACCACCAGCATGAAGGCCAAGAACGGCGGTAAGCGGGCTACCGACTTGTTGAACCGGCAATTCCGCACGATCTCTCCGAATCGGCCGTGGGTCACCGATTTCTCCGTGCCGGCGTGGCGTGGGTTCGTCTACGTCGCGTTCGCGATCAAGCTGTTCTCCCGCGCGATCGTCGGCTGGTCCGTCTGGGCGGTCAAAGATGTCGCGTTCGTCGAGGCCTGCCGGGCCATGGCGCTTTGGCGCGCCGCGATCACACTGGCAGGCCGGCACTCGAAGGGATGATTCATCATAGCGATGCCGGTTGCCAATACGCCTCGATGCGGTTCACCGAAACCCTTGCCCTGCAAGAGCTTTCCGCCTCCTCGGCAGCATCGGCGATGTTTACGACAACGCGGTGGCCGAATCGGTCATCGGCCAGTCAACGAACGAAGCCATCGCCGAGGGATCACCATTCCGTACCGGACCAATCAAAACCCACCAGCGACGTCGAAGACATCACCCTCAACTACACCGACTGGTCGAACAACCAGCGGCTCCATAACCTGCTCGACAACGCCGCCCCGGAACAATTCGAGCAGGCGCATTACGCTCTCCAAACCGGCTCACCACCCGGGGACGCCACCAACAAGAAGCCGGCATAAAAGCCGGGCCGCTTCACTGCACTGCGGATATTGGGATTCGACTCGATCAGGTTCGTAGATCGCGCGACGTCGCCGACGCTGGCGGTGCATCCAGCCGCAGCAGCTGCGACTACGTGCGCAACCGGAGCCCACCAGTGGAAAAGTGGGCAGACCAGCGATTGCATACCCCGCAAACAACTATGCGCCAACAAGATCATTCGACAAGCCCGCCCCGTCCACGGATTCAGGGCTAAGCAGATGCGCGCGCTCAAGCAATGCTGGGCGCTGCCGTTCTCGTCGCTGGTCGTACGATCCTTATGCGACCCTGCTCGAGGCCGGCCCAGTTGATGAACCCTAGTTGCGCTGATCAGCACCCGATCCTTGCTGGAGTAGGACAGAGACTTCTGGCGAACCGGATGAAGCGCCGCTGACGCTGGACATCTGCACCCGGTGCTGGTGGTTTCAGGGATTGACCGGGGCTTCGGTCGATCGATACACTACCCGCTTGGCCGGTGTTCGACGGAGATCCGGCGTTGTCTATCGGGCTGCTGCGGCCTGGTCTGTCGACCCGGAGTGGCATATGGGTCAAGCATATTTCCCTCTGCGGAGACGGAGGTGGTGGCATGCGTTCAACGGTTTGTACGTCCCACTTGGACGAGTAATCGATAGCTGTGCCAACGAAATCTGTGCAACGTTCTAGTAACAAGCGTCCTCTGTCGGTCACAATTCGTTCTAAGTGCTTGTGATGAGCTAGGTAGAACGTTACATTGCAGTCTCTGTTCATGCATATCAGGCGGAGGCCAATCCCATGACTTCGACAGCACCGGCAGTCGGCGACCTGGTCACGGCCGAGATGCGTGCTCAGTACGAGCAGGAGGGTTACTTTGTGCTCGACCGCGTGCTCAGCGACGAACACCTGGAGTTGCTGCGCGGCGGTGCGGAATACGCGATGCGGAAGGTGGACGCAGAGGCGGCCGCCGCGGGGGTCGACCGGGTCGGCATCAACATTCGCGGGCGGCGGTATTTCAGCGCGATGACACATCGCGACCAACCGGAGCTGCGGAGATTTCTGTTCAGCGACATGATGGCGGAAATCTGCCGGGCGACGCTCGGGTCCGACGCGTATTTCTTCCTGGAACAGTACGTAATCAAGGCCGGCGATCCCGACACCGCTTTCGCGTGGCATCAGGATTCCGGCTATCTGCATGAGAACCACAAGCCGTATCTGACCTGCTGGATCCCGCTCGACGACGTGACCGAGGAGAACGGGTCCGTCTATCTGCTGCCGTATTCACGATCCGGCATCCGCAGCTATGTGAAGCACATGTTCGAGCCCGGTGGCGAGGATCGGGTCTGCTATTTCGGCTCCGATCCCGGCATTCCGATGACCGCTCGGGCCGGCTCGATCGTCTGCTTCTCCAGCGTCGTGATCCACCGCAGCGGACCGAACCGCACCGACCAGCTGCGCAGAGTATTTCTCGCCCAATATTCCCCGGAAGTCATCACGAAGAACGACGACAGCCCGCCGTCGCGGGACTACGAACGGTTTCTCGACGGCGGAAATGTGATCGCCCGTCCCTGATGCGTGAACCGGCTATAGCGAGGTGCTGTGAGTTCCATGATCGTGAGGCGTGAGTCCGTTGTGGGATCTGGTTCCCGCAGCGAACGAAAGCCGTCACGCCCCAGTTCGGCGTGCCGCAAGATGCGTCGCCACTGGCAGCTGTACGCCATGGCCGCACTTCCCATCGCTTTCCTGATCGTCTTCAACTATGTGCCGATCGTCGGTGCGCAGATCGCATTTCGTGATTACAACCCGGTGCAGGGAATCTGGGGCAGCCGATGGACTGGTCTCGAGCAGTTTCGCGTCTGGGTGAACAATCCGGAGTTCTGGCCGGTAATCCGGAACACGCTCGTGATTAGCGTTTATGCGCTCCTCGTCGGAACGCCGTGCACGATAATTCTGGCTCTGGCGCTGAACGAGGTGCGGCATCGCCGGTTCAAGAAATTCGTGCAGAGCGTTACGTATTTCCCTTATTTCATCTCGACCATTGTCCTGGTCGGCATGATGCAGTTGGTGCTGTCGCCGGGCACCGGGCTGCTGCAGCACGCCGCGAACGCACTGGGGATCCACCACGTTCCGGACCTGTTCGGGTCCGCGACCGCATTCCCGTCCTTGTACGTCTGGTCGGGGGTATGGCAGGAGACCGGATACGGCGCGATCATCTATCTCGGCGTGCTGGCGTCGGTCGATACCGAGTTGTACGAAGCGGCCCGCATCGACGGGGCATCTATCTTGCAGAAGATCCGATACATCGACTTTCCCGCCATCATGCCGACGGTTGTCATTTTGCTGATCCTCTCGATGGGCAGCATTCTCGGCGTGGGCTTCGAAAAGGTCTATCTGCTGCAGAACCCACTCAATCTTGACCGTTCACAGGTGCTATCGACCTACGTCTACGAGATCGGTCTGTTGCAGGACAACTACGGCTTCGGCGCGGCGGTCGGCCTGTTCAACTCCGTTATCTCTCTGTTCCTGATCGTGGCGGTGAACTTCACCGCACGCCGGGTGTCGAACGTAAGCCTGTTCTAGGAGCGCATGATATGGCTGCATCAGCGACAATGGTTACGCCGGGCAGACGCAGAAAGCCGACCAGGGCGGGTGAGACCTGGTCTGACCGCGCGGTGCTGACGGGCGTCTACGCGTTCCTGACGTTCGTCGCGGTAATAATCCTGTTCCCCCTGCTGTACATCGTTGCGGCGAGCCTGTCGTCGGCCACCGCGGTGATCAACGGCAAGGTCTGGGTGTGGCCGGTCAACCCGACCACGGTCGCCTACGACGCCGTATTCCATTACCCGCAGATCTGGACGGCATACCTCAACTCCGTCCTTTACACGGTCGCCGGCACCGTATTGTCGGTCGCGTTGTCGGTGCTGCTCGGCTATCCATTGTCCCGCCCTGTGTTTCCGGGCAAGAGAATCGTCGTGTCGTTGTTGCTGTTCGCGCTGCTTTTCAATGGGGGAATCATTCCGCTGTACATCCTGGTGCGTGACCTCAAGATGCTCGACTCGAGATGGTCGATGATCGTCCCGGGCGCGCTGTCGATATTCTCGATCTTCCTCGCGAAAACATTCTTCCAGGCGACCATACCCAACGAGCTCATCGAGGCGGCCGAGATCGACGGTGCTTCGGAGTTCCGGACGCTGTTGCGGATCGTCCTGCCGATGTCCAAGCCGATTCTCGCGGTGCTCGCCCTGATCTTCGCCGTCGCGCAATGGAACTCCTACTTCTATGCGCTGATATTCCTCAACTCGCAGAACCTGTTCCCGTTGCAACTGGTGCTGCGCCAGATACTGATTGAAAACCAGGTCTCCACCTCGGGCATCACCAACCTGACGCCCGAACAGCTCAAGCAGTTCCAGGATCTCGCCAACCTCATGAAGTACGCGCTTGTCGTGGTCGGCAGCCTACCCATGTTGGTGCTCTACCCGTTCGCCCAGAAGTACTTCGTCAAGGGAATGCGAATCGGATCTTTGAAGGGATAGCGATAGCTATGCATCTACGCCCAGCGCTCCGTAGTTCAACTCTCCGGCACGAAGGCAGAGGCAGTGACCATGAGGAGCCGTAGGACAAAGATGGCATTGTCCGCCGTGGCGGCGGTCGGCATTCTTCTCGCAGGCGCCTGCAGCGGCGGAGGGTCATCGAAAGGACAGAATCACGCGATCACGCTGTTCGGTGGCCAGCCGATCTCGGTCAAGAACCTGCAGACCAACTGGTTCACCAGCTACGTACAGAAGAAATTCGGGCTCAAATTCAAGTTCAGCCTGGTTCCGGGAAGCGACCTCAGTGCAAAGCAGTCACTGTTGTTGGGCAGCGGCAACTACCCCGAGGTGCTGTGGGGGACGAGCCTGAGCCCGACAGATGTACTCAAGTATGGCAAGCAGGGCGTCTTCGTTCCGCTGAACGACCTGCTGAAAAAGTACGCCCCGAACGCCTGGAAGGCGATCCAGACCGTGCCGGGCTACCAGCAGGACGTGACGGCACCGGACGGGAAAGTCTATGCGTTGCCGTTCTTCAACTATTGTCCGCACTGCCTGTTCACCGACAAGCTCTACATCAACATCAAGGATCTCAAGCAATTCCACCTGGCCGCACCGAAAACAACCGTCGATTTCGAGCACGTGCTCGAGGTCTTCAAGCAGCACGGTCTGACCCCGCTGACCGGCGCATCGGAGCGGCAGGGCGGCTACGGCAGCGATCCGACCGTCGAGTTGATGAACGCGTTCCTACCGTTCAACGGACCGGAGGCCGGACCCACCGGATACGTGAACGTCACTGACGGCAAGGTCAGCTTCGCACCGGCGGACCCGCGCTGGCGCAAGGGTCTCGCGTACATGCACGACCTGTATTCGAAGGGCCTGTTCACCAACACGATCTTCACGCAGGACCAGAATGCGCTCGTCCGGCTGGTGTCTGGCGGCAAGGTCGGCGTTTTCTCCAACGGCGGCCCGAACACGGCCATCAACAACTTCGGTCAACCGGGCAGCCACTATCAGGACTGGTTCGCGCTTCCGTTGTTGAAGGGCCCGGACGGCGCGCAGTTCGGCGCGTTCCAGGCAGGTCAGGGCGCCGGCTTCTCGCAGTTCACGTTCGCGCTGACGAACAAGGCGTCGAAGGACGACAGCATCAAGCTGATGAAGCTCATCAACTACCTGTACACTCCCACAGGCACGCAGACATTGAACTTCGGCGCCGAGGGCAAGTACTGGAAGGCGGCCGACAAAGGTCAGAAGGGCCTGACGCCGCAGCAGGCACTCTTCCAGAACACCACCAAGACCACCTCGTTCTATTCCGGGAACTCGATCCAGAACGACGGCTGGAACCAATGGGGTCCGATCTACGGCAGCGAGATTCTGCGCAATCTCCAGGTTGGCGAACCGCCGTTCTCCTCTGACGGGGACCAAACGCTTATCCAGCTGGACACTGAACTGTTCTATCTGGGCCATCAGGCACAACAGGTCTATCCGCCGGTGGTCTGGGTGCAGCCGTCGGAGGTGCAGCAGTTCGGCACCGAGCAGACAAACCTCAACAACTATGTCGAGCAGTGGAAGGCCGAGTTCATCACCGGGGCGAAATCCACCGACAATGACTGGGACGCCTATCTCAGCGGTCTCAACAAGCTCGGCCTGCAGGCATATCTGAAGACAGTGCAGAAGGACATGGGCAAGCCGTTCGACACGACCGCGTCCTCGTACCAGCCGAACCAGGCCGAGATCAAGTATCTGTTGTCGATGGGGCCGGTCCCGGCGACCACGAAGCAATACCTGATCCAGGAGGGCGTTCCGGCAAGTTACTTCTCGAAGTAGGCGCACGATTCGCCGGTGGAGGGACAAGGTGAGCAGGGAGATGCAGGCATGAACGAAACGCTGGTCCGGATCATCCAGGTCGGCCTGGGCCAATGGGGTCAGGACTGGGCCACATCCTTTCTGCCCACCGTTCCCGACGTGACCGTTGTCGGCCATGTCGACACCAACCCGAAGGCGTTCGCGGCGATTACCGCGTCGAGCGCCGGTTCGCCCGCGGCGTGCTTTACCACGCTGGCCGAGGCGATCGCGGCGACCGACCCCGACGCGGTACTCGTGACTACGGACGTGTCGGCGCACTACCCGGTGGTACGGGAAGCGCTGCTGGCGGGGAAGAATGTCCTGGTGGAAAAGCCGTTCGCGCTCACTATGGAGCAAGCCCGGTCGTTGGTGGCGACGGCCGACGACGCGGGTCTGACGCTGATGGTGAGCCAGAACTATCGGTTCTTTCCGGCAGTGCGTGCCGCGCAGCGACTGGTGGCCGACGGCGAGCTCGGCAGGCTCTTGGCCATCGACGTCGATTTCCGGCGTCGGGGCGGTGCTCCGCCCATGGTGACACCGGATCCGGCCCGGCGGCGCGACAGCCAGCCGCTGTTGCGGGACATGTCGATTCATCACTTCGACCTCATGCGGGCGATAATCGGTCGCGACGCCACATCGGTGAATTTCCGTACGTGGCTGCCGGACAAGCCGTATTTCGCCGGCCCGATGACCGCGGCGGGTCTGATCGACTTCGCCGGCGGTGTCGTGGTCAGCTATCGGGGCACGTTTGCCAGCGTGCACGAGCAGACCGCATGGTCGGGAAAGTGGCGAATGGAGTTCGATCGCGGCGAGGTACGGTGGACCTGCCGGGGCGAGCCGGACACGGTGCGGCTGGTGACCGGCGAGGGAGCAGAGCAGCCGATTGAGTTGCCGACCGTATCACGCACCGATCGTTCGGGCTCGGTCGCCGAGTTCGTCTCGTCGATTCGCGCGCGACGAGGGCCGGAGACTGCCGGGGCCGACAACCTGAGCACGTTCGCCATCTGCTGTGCGGCCATCGAGTCGGCGCATACCCGTACGCCGGTGGAGCTGGCCCCGACAACCCTCAGGATCGACGATCAGGCCGTCGACCAGGAAGAACGCTGATCACGAATATGGTAAGAGCAAAAGGTCATGGACAGGTCGGCCTGCGCGACGTCGCGGAACGGGCCGGCGTATCGCCGAGCACAGTGTCGAATTTGCTGAACGGTCGGCAGGAAAGAATGCGCGCGTCCACGCGTGAGCGAATCGAACAGGCAATGCAGGAACTCGGTTATTCGCCGAACCAACTGGCGCGGCAGTTGCGGACCGGGCGGGGCCGGACCATCGGGTTGGTCCTGCCGTCGGTGGCTAATCCGTTCTGGGGTTTCGTGGCCCGCTATGTCGAGGCGACGGCACAGGAACTCGGCTACCAGATATTGCTCGGCAACGCCGAGCGCGACACCTCGCGGGAGGCGCGATACGTCGAGACGCTGGTGAATTCCGGCGTACAGGGCGTGATCTTCGGCTCCTCGCCGGTATCGCTGGACCACCTGGCCGGATTCGCCTCCCGTGGGCTTCAGGTCGTCGTTTTCGACCGGACCCTCGGTGGGGCGGGCGAGTGGGTGGTCGGCAGCGTCGAGATCGACAACGGCATGGCTGCCCGGCTGGCGATATCCCATCTGACCGGGCTGGGGCATCGGCGGATCGGCTTCGTCTCGGGACCGATCGGCACCGAGAGTCGCCGGCAGCGGTTGGACGGCTATCGGCAGGCGTTGGCCGCGGCCGATATTCCGTTCGATCCGTCGATCGTGTGGGAGGGCGGCTCGGTAACCACATTCGGCGACGCCGAAGGCGCCGAGTTGGGCCGGTCCGGCGCGCATCACCTCCTGAGCAGCGCCAACCGACCGACCGCTTTGTTCACGATCAACGACATGTATGCGATCGGCGCGTACGCCGGAGTGCGCGATCTGGGACTGCGCGTCCCGGACGACGTGTCGATCGTCGGGGTGGACGACCTGCCGGTGCTGGCCGAGGTGGTGACCCCGCCGCTGACCACGGTTCGCCAGCCGCTGGAGGACATGATGCGGCTGGCCACCACCGAATTGGTCGAGCGGCTGGAAGGCGCGCGGACCGGTCCGGCAGAGCACGTCACCGCAACTCCTGAGCTGATCGTCCGCGGCTCGACCGCCCGACCACAAGCGAGGCAGGAACGCCATGACTGACGTGAGAATCGCGATGATCGGCCTCGGTGCGATGTGCCAGCGGGTCCACCTCCCGTCGCTGGCCTCGCTCGACGACACCACGATCGCGGCCGTGTGTGACCTCGACACCGACCGGCTCGCCACGGTCGCCGATCGATACGACGTCACCGATCGATATACCGACTACCGCGCCATGATCAAGGAGATCGCACCGGATGGCGTCTATGCGGTGGGTCAGCCGCATCTGATGTACGACGTGTGGGTGTGGTGCCTGGAGAACGGCATTCCGCTGTTCATCGAAAAGCCGCTCGGGCTCAACTGGCACCAGGCGCAAATGCTCGCCCGGCTGGCCGAGGATCACGCGGTCATTACCCAGGTCGGTTTCCAACGCCGCACGAGCCCGCTGCTGCACATGCTCCACGACCGGTGTCTCGAACGCGGACCGATCGTGCACGCAGTCTGCGAGTTCTACAAGAACGCGCTCGAGCCGACCTGGGGTCCGCGCGATCACATGCTCGACGACTGCGTCCACTCGATCGACACGCTGCGGTGGATCTGCGGCGGCAACGTCGTCGGCATCGAGAGCCAGTGCAGGCGTATCGGCGTACCGGACGTCAACTGGATCACCGCGACCCTGCATTTCGACAACGACTCGTCCGGAATCCTGGTCAACAGCTGGTCCAGTGGACGCCGGGTATTCCGCGTCGAAATGCACGCGCCGGGAATCGCCGCCGACGCAGACCCGGAGAACGAGGGAATTCTGCACAGCGCCGACGGCAGCGAAACCTTCGACACGCGCTCCGTCGCGCAGAGCGAGGAGTTGTACGTATTCGGCGGCTTCCGGGCGAAGACCCGGGAATTCGTCGAATCGCTGCGTGCCGGGGTCGAGCAGACGTCGTCGCCGTTCCGCGATGCCCTGGAGACGATGCGAATTGCCGAAAAGATCCTTGCCCGGGCATTGCTCAGCGACAATAGTCTCAAGGAGTGAATGAACGAAATGCAGGCAGCGCTGTTCACCAAATTGTTCGGTTCGCGCGGCGTCGACGAGGTCGCGCGCGCATGTGCGGATCTCGGGTTCGACGCCGTAGACCTGCTGGTACGGCGGGGATGCACGGTCGACCCGGATGCGATCGACGGGCTGTCCGACGCCGTCAAGGTATTCGGCGACCACGGTCTCGGCGTGCCGATGGTGACGACCGACATCACCGACCCGGCGCAATTCCCGACCCGCAAGATCTTCGGGACCTGCGCCCGCTCAGGCATTCGGCTGATTCGCCTCGGATACTGGAATTACACCGGTTCCACTGCGTACGACGAGATATTCACCAGGGCCCGCCGCGACCTCGACGAGCTTGACGGGCTCGCCGGCGAATACGGGCTGACGCTGGCCATTCAGCTGCACGGTGGCACGATTCACGCTTCCGGCGCGACGACCCGCCCCCTGCTGACCGATCACGATCCGGCGCGAATCAGCGCCTACCCGGATCCCGGCAACCAGGCCGTACAGGACGGCCGGGAGGACTGGCGGCTCACGTTCGATCTGCTCAGGGACTGGTTGTCCTGCGTCGGGGTGAAAAACGGCGCCTGGTTCCCGGCTCATCTCACCGAGCGCGGTCAGCGGGCCTGGGCCTCGGACTGGGCCGGCATACCCGACGGAATGGTGCCCTGGGACGACATCGTGGCGCATCTGTCGGCGACCGGATTCGACGGCATCCTCAGCTTCCACAGCCATTACGAAGTGCCGTACGAGCAGGTGCTCGACCAGACGCGCACGGATCTGCGCTACGTGCGCCGCCTCCTCGCCGGAGAGTCTGCGTGAGCGGCGAATTGGCCGGCCGATCCGTCCTGGTTGCCGGCGCCAGCAGCGGCATCGGCGCTGCGACGGCGATCCGGGCGGCCGCCGGCGGCGCGTCGGTCACGCTGTTCGCCCGGAATACCGAACGCCTCGACGCGGTACGTCAACGGATCATTTCCGGCGGTGGCACCGCCGAAGTGGTCAGCGGCGACGCGACCGACGAGTCCGCCGTTGCCGCGGCGGTCGATGCGACGGTCCGGCGGAACGGGCGACTCGACGTCGTGGTGAACAGCGTCGGGGTCAACATCCCCGACCGGGCGCTCACCGTGCTGACCGAAAAGCGCTGGCATTATTTGCTGGAGTCCAATGTGGACTCGGCTTTCGTCCTTACCCAGGCGGCATTGCCGCAATTCCGGGATCAGGGTGACGGCCTGCTGCTGCACATTTCCTCGGTCTGCGCCAAGCGCGCCGACATGTCCGGCGTCGGCTACCAGGCCAGCAAGGCCGCCGTCGCCGCGCTCGCCAACGCCACGATGGAGGAGGAACGGCAGGGCGGTCTGCGGGTGACCGTCGTCTACGCCGGCTTTGCCAACACGCCACTCGTCAACCAGCGACCCGTACCGCCCGATCCGCAGGAACTCGAACTCGCTCTCGATCCCGACGACGTCGCGCGCATGTGTGTCGCGGTCATGACAATGCCCGCGCGTGCCCATGTTCCCGAGGTGCTGGTCGCCCCGACCCGCAAATAGCGATAACGCGTTGAAGAGGAGGCCGGCATGCACCCGGACCTGACTGATAAAACCTGCCTCGTCACCGGCGGGGCAACCGGCATCGGGCGCGCCGTGGCCGTCGCGTTGGCCCGTGCCGGGGCGAACGTCGCGTTCACCTACTACAAGCACGACGGCGCCGACACGGCCGATGACATTGCCGCGCTCGGGCGGCCCGCGTATTCGTACGCCCTGGATGCCACCGACACCGACGCGGTCAACCAGGTAGTCGCCGATGCCGTGACGCAGTTGGGCGGGCGGCTCGACATTCTGGTGAACAATGCCGGCGGGCTCATCGGTCGGCAGGCCATCGCCACAATGTCCGACGAACACTGGGGTCTGGTCCTCGACACCAATCTCGGCAGCGTATTCCGGTGCGTCCGGGCCGCGCTGGAATTCGTGCCCGACGGCGGCCGGATCATCAACATATCGTCGCTGGCCGCGCAGACCGGCGGCGGAACGGGTTCTGCTGCATACGCGGCGGCGAAGGCCGGAATGGACGGCCTGACCAAGGGGCTGGCCAAAGAGCTCGGTGGGCGGCGTATCACGGTCAACTCGATCGCGCCCGGACTCATCGTCAACACGCCGTTTCACGCGACGTTCACCCCGGAAGAGAACCAGCGGGCCACGATTCGCGCGACCCCGCTCGGACGCGCCGGGGAGCCGGACGACGTCGCCGGCGCCGTGCTCTATCTCGCATCCGAGCTCAGCAGTTTCTGCACCGGCATCATTGTCGACGTCAACGGTGGCGCACATTTCCGCTAGCTGTGAGGAGTTGCGATGTCCGCCGGACCGATACGTTTCCCGCTTGCGGTGTCCGCCGACGGTCGCCATCTCGCCGATCGGGACGGCGACCCGATTCTCGTGCTGGGTGATGCGGCGTGGTCGCTTATCGCGAATACGACGCCGGAGGAGGCACAGCATTATCTGCGGGATCGGCAGCGCAAAGGCTTCAACGCCATAATCGTCAACCTCATCGAGCGGAAATTCGCGGCGGACGCACCGCGCAATGTCGCGGGCATCGAACCGTTCACCGTCCCGGGCGACTTCCGCGCGCCCAACGAGCCCTACATGGCACATGCCGAGGCCGTGCTGGAATTCGCCAAGCGGCTGAATTTCATCGTATTCCTGGCTCCGGCATATCTCGGATACGACTATCCGGCACATGTGACGAACAGCGAGCCGGAGGGTTGGTATGAGGAGGTGTTGGCCAACGGCGAGGCCGGTTGTCATGCCTGGGGACGTTATCTCGGCGAGCGGTTCGGCCGGTTCGACAACATTGTCTGGTCGATCGGGGGAGACCGCAATCCCGCCGCCGCGACGAACCCGTTGTGCGCGATCGTCCGCGGACTCCGCGAGTCGAACGTCGGGAACCTGTTTACGGCGTTGGTGTCCGAGGAATTCTCACCGCTGGACATCCCCGGCCTGGACGGGGTCGACATCAATCTGACCTATACGTATGGGATCGTCCATCGCAAGTTGCACGAGGACTATCGCCGGGAGCCGCCGCGACCGACGATCCTCAGCGAGTGCACATACGAAGGCGAGTACGACGCGTCCGGGGCGCAGATCCGCCGGCAGGCCTACTGGTCGGTCGTCTGCGGCGGCTCCGGGCACTGTTTCGGCAACCGGCCCATCTGGTTGTTCGACCCGGGATGGCAGCAGGCGCTCGATTCGCCCGGCGCGGTGGCGATGGCGCGGTTCGGCGAGTTCTTCCGCGGCCTGCCGTGGTCGGCGCTGCGACCCGATCTCGACAAGACGATTCTTGTCGCGGGGCTCGGCGAGGCGCGTGGGCTGGACCGAGTATGCACCGCGGCGACGGCCGATCGAGCGCTGACCGTGTCGTACTTTCCCCTGCCACATCGGGTAACCGTCGATCTCGATGCGCTCCCCGGACACCGGGTCGACGTCGAATGGTTCGATCCGGCCACCGGCAACAAATGCAGCGGTGCGCCCCTTTCCGGCGTTGGGACCGCGCAGTTGGCGCCGCCGTGGGATGGCGACGCGGTGCTCGTCATGCGGTCCGGCGATCCGGCGGCCCACCGATGACGCGATTTGCCGGCAAGCGGGCCGTCGTGACCGGCGCCGGCAGCGGAATCGGTCGGGCGACGGCGGCCCGGCTCGTCGGCGAAGGCGCCCGGGTCGCGTTCATCGACAAGGACGGCGAACGCGCCGAACGGGCTGTGGCAGATCTCGCATTTCCCGACCGTACGGCCGTATTCGTCGCCGATTGCGCCGACGAAGACCAGATCCGCGCGGCGATCGACGGCGCCGCCGAGCGATTCGGCGGGTTGGATGTCGTCGTCGCGAATGCGGGCATCGAGTTGGCCGGACAGGACGCACCCGTTGCCGATCTCGATCGCGCGGTCTGGGACGCGCTGCTGCGCACCAATCTGGACGGCCAGTTCCTGACCTGCAAGTACGGAATCCGCCACCTGCTGGCGAATCGGGGCGGTGCCGTGGTCTGCGTCGGCTCGAATTGTGGTCAGCTGGGTCTGGCCGGTGGCGAACCGGCATACAGCGCAAGCAAGGGCGGCATCTACGCGCTGATGCGGGTGATGGCGATGGACTACGTCGGCGCCGGAATCCGGGTGAATCTCGTTCTGCCCGGGCTGATCGACACTCCGATGAACGAGATCACGGACATGAATGCCTGGACGCAACGAATACCGATCGGCCGGGCCGGCACCGCAGAGGAATGCGCCGCGGCCGTGAGTTGGCTTGCGTCCGACGACGCGTCGTACTGCGTCGGTACCACCTTGGTCGTCGACGGCGGCCAGGCAGCCATATAAGCCCGCACAAACCATGGAGGTGGCTGATGGCACAGGGATGCCGCATCGTCACGATCAACCGAGCGCCGTTCGCCGACATCGGCGAGCTTCGGACATGCCTGGACAAGGCAGCGGCGATCGCCGCCGGAGCCGATCTCGTCGTGCTGCCCGAAACCTGTCTGGGCCAACGGAACGAAAACCAGCAATGGCTGCCGGAAACAATTGGCGTGCTCCGGGAATTCGCCGCGACGCACAAAACGTACCTGGCCTGCGGCATCGACAGCAACGAGCCGAACGACCGGTTCAACAGCGTGCATTTCATCGACCGGTCGGGAACGCCGGTGGGACGCTACGACAAGCGATATCCGTACTGGCCGGAGCTCGACCTGGAGCCACCGGTCCGGCCCGGCACGAACACCGTCACCTGGCACACCGAGTTGGGACGGTTCGGCGTAGCCACCTGTTTCGACATCAACTTTCCCGCCGTGTGGGCCGATCTGCGGGCGGCGAAGGCCGATCTGGTGATCTGGCCGAGTGCCTATGACGGCGGGGCGGTTCTCGGTGCGTACGCCACAATTCATCACTACTACGTGCTCTCGTGCACGCAGAGCGGTGACTCCCGGCTCTACGATCCGACCGGCACGCGGATTTCCGGTGTCGGGCACCCCGAGCTCGACGCCACGGTATTCGACATCGATCTCGATACGGGCTTCTATCACGAGAACTTCAACATGGACGGTCTGGAACGACTGCTGGCCGAGCATTCGGACGACATCGAGGTCGAACGGCTGCGACCCGAGCAGTGGATCGTCCTGCGCGCCCGCCGATCCGGCATCTCCGCCCGGGCGCTGGCCAAGCAGTACGGCATGGAGGAACTACGCGATTACGTGGCCCGATCCCAAACCGCAATCGACCGAGCGCGCGCGCGATAAGGCGTTGCGCATCCAAAACGGGGCACCGAGCACGGACGGAGAAACATTCCCAGTTGGAGGAGAGGTGCACTGTCGTGTCGCAATGGCTCGAAAGGAACGCTGGAAGTCCGAACCTCACCGGGAGATGGTGGACGCTGATTGTGGCGGGCATATGTTCGCTGGCCCTTGTCGCACTAGGGGTCGCGGGCATCGTGCCGACCGTCAAGGCCGACGCCGCGACCTGGAATTGCACCGCGGCCGCATTCCAGGCCTGCTCGGTCAGCAACGACTCCGGGTGGGACGAATACAACAACCCGTGGAACAACCCGGCCATGCCGCCGAACAGCTACACCCTTGATGCCAACAGCCATTCCAGCTGGCAGGCAGTAGCGAACCAGGCTACCTGCCCAACTAGCGACTGTGCTGTGGAAGCATACGAATCGGCCCAGTTCAACTACGCCAATACGCCGGGCAGCGAGGAAATCGCGAACATCAGTACCATGACGTCGTCATTCGACGAGACGATGCCGACTGGGAGCCTCGGCACAAACGGATTCGACGCCGAGGCGGCGTACGACATCTGGCTGAATAACTATGGGCTCGAGGTGATGGTCTGGGTCGACAACCAGGGCCAGACGCCGGCAGGCAGCGTGATTGGAACGGCGACGCTCGGTGGCCAGAACTTCACGATCTATCAGAGCGGCAGCACGTATTCATTCGTACTCGATACCAATGAAACCCAGGGCACGGTCGACATTCTAGCCGTCCTGCATTGGCTCACGACGAACGGTTACACCTCGACGACTAGTTACATGACCCAGTTCAACTTCGGGTTCGAGATCTGCTCCACCGGTGGTGTGACCGACACATTCACGGTAAATGCGTTGAGCCTGACCCAGAGCTTCACGTAATCAGCCACAACGGATCCTGGAGGTATCCGATGAAGAGACTGCTGTCCCTGCTTGCCGTCCTGCCGTTATTCGTGCTGTCGATAGCGACGGCGCAGGCGGCACACGCGACGACGAAGACCAGGACATTCAGCTGCACCGCCGATGCGTTCCAGGCATGCTCGTTTGCCAACGATCCCGGCTGGGACGTCTACAACAACACCTGGAACGACCCGGCGATGCCGCCGAACAGTTATACGCTTTTCGCCAACAGCCATTCGGATTGGGAGCTGCTGGCAAATCAGGAAACCTGTCCCACGCTCGACTGCGCGGTCGAGGCGTACGTGTCGTCACAGTACAACTACGACAACAAGGCCGGCAGCCAGGAAGTCGGCCACATAAAATACATGTCCTCGTATTTCAGTGAAACAATGCCGACCGGCAATCTGACCACAAATGGGTTCGACGCCGAGGCGGCCTACGACATCTGGCTGAACAACTACGGAATCGAGGTCATGATCTGGGTCGACAACCAGGGTCAGACCCCGGCGGGCAGCGTGATCGGAACGGCGCGGTTGGCCGGCCGTGAGTATACGATCTACAAGGCCGGCAACACCTATTCGTTCATTCTGAAGCAGAACCTCACCCACGGCGAGATCGACATTCTGCCGGTTCTGCAATGGCTGACGGCGAACAAGTACGTCGCCGACAGCAGCTATATGACCCAGTTCAACTTCGGATTCGAGATCTGCTCCACCAACAGCAAGACCGACCGGTTGGCGGTAAATGCGCTGACCTTGCAGCAGCGCTTCAAGTAAGAGGTCTGTCCGTTACGCTCCCGCAGTGCGACAGTGCGGGAGCGTAACGGGGAGACCGACACTCAGGCTCTTTGCTTTACGCGGTCGACGAACTGTTGGATCGTGTGCAGGAGCTGTTCTGGCTTCGCACCGGGTTTGAATTCATGGTCGGCTACGGCGAGCGGGGCGCCGATTACCGCTACCGATGCGCCGAGCCCCGGGCATTGGGCAGCTTGAGTGAGGCTGAGTCCGCCGACGGCCTGTAGTGGTAGGTCGGTGGCGGCGCGGACCTGTGCGAGGTCGTCAATCGGGGAGGCGCCCTGCACGGCGTGTCGTTCGTCGAAGCCGGTGTGAACGACGATGATGTCGACGCCCAGGTTGGTTAGCCGGGCCGCTGCGGCGGCTTTGTCCTCGCACAGCATGATGTCGCCCATGACATAGCTGTCGTAGGTGGTCGCGGCCCGGACTGCGTCGCGGATGGTCTGTTCGTGTGCGCGGGCCATGACCACGACAAAGGTCGCGCCGGCCCCATACATCATTTCTGCCTCGAGATACCCCGCGTCCATGGTCTTGAGGTCGGCGATGATCGGGTGGTTCGGGTAGCGTTCACGGAGCGCTCGTACGGCGCGGAGGCCCTCGCCGAGGATCAGCGGTGTTCCGACCTCCAGCCAGTCCACGCCGGCGCGGACCGCGGTGTCGGCGACGGGCAACGCGTCGTCCAGGGACTGGAAATCCAGTGACAGCTGGACTCTGGGTTCGTCGGACAACAGGTCCGGACCGTGGCGCGAATGACGCTTTTCTCCTGTTGATTGTTCCTCACGGGACATTTGATCCTCCAGATTGCACAGATTATGTTTGACCATGGTTGATGGTGCATTTGTGTGCGCTGCAATTAGAACTCTGGCGCGGGCGGGATCAGTACGCTCTTCACGGCCAGACCGTCGCGCATTCTGGTGAAGGCAGTTTCCCAGTCTTCAAACGTATGCTGTCCACCGATCGTGGCGGTGAGGTTGAGCCGGTCGTTGGCCAATAGGTGGAGCACCCGTTCCCAGGTCGCCCACGTGTGGCTGAAGCTGCCTTGCAGCGTCACCGCTTTCGCGATGAGTGGATCGAGGGTGTGGCCGAATGATTGTGGTCCCCAGCCGACCTTCACGATGTGTCCGCCGGGCCGTACGAGATCGAGCGCGCTGGCGAGTGCGGGGCTGACTCCGGCTGCGTCGACGACGAGATCGAATCCGTATCCGTCGGTCAGGTCGAGAAGTGTGTCGCGGGCGCTTTCGGCGGTGATGTCGACGGTATGTGTTGCACCGAATTGTCGAGCAAGCTGCAGTCGGTGTGCATCAGGGGCGATGCCTGCGACCCCAAGTGGGATTGCTCCGGCGAGCGACGCGAGATGCGCACAGAGCAGGCCGATCGGGCCGGGTCCGAGCACAAGCACGGCATCGCCGGGGCGGACAGTCGCGTTGATCTGTGTGGCCTGGTAGGCGACGCAGGCCGGTTCGGTGAGGGCGGCGACGGAGAAGTCGACATTGGCTGGGATCCGGTGCAGGAGTCTTGCGGGCACGGCAACGTAGGCGGCCATGCCGCCGTCGACGCCATAGCCGAATCCGAGTCGGTCGGGGTCGAGGTTGTAGCGGCCAGTTTGAGTGAACGCCGAGTGAGGATTCACGACTGCTGCGGTCTCGCTGACCACGCGGTCGCCTTCCGTGTAGTGGTCGACGCTCCTACCGACGCCGGCGACAACGCCGGCAAATTCGTGCCCGAGAACGACTGGATGGTTAACCATCCAGCTCGCGGTGCCCTCGTACTGGTGGAGGTCGCTGCCGCAGACGCCGACCGCTTGCACCGCGATCAGCACATCGGTCGTGGACAGCTGCGGCACCGGAACTTCGCGAAGTTCAACGGAGCGCGGCGCGGAGGAGTAATTCACAATCGCCGGCATAGTGCGCATCATCGGTTCTCCTCAAACTATGGCAGGCCGAACTCGGCCATCTTGGCGCGGAGGAATGTGGCAGACAGTTGCAACCGTTCGATACCGCCTATGGGATCGTCACCGTCTTCGATGCTGATCCAGCCATGGAAGCCGGCGTCGGCGAGTTGGGCGAATATGGCGTCGTAGTCGTTGAGGCCCTCGCCGATGACGCCATGGCGGAGAAGGGATGCGTATCCGGTGTGCGGGTCAGCATCCAGCCGATGCAGATCCTCGATGCTGCCTCCTTCGAGGTAGCGGTCACTGGCGTGCATGGTGGCGACGCGATCCCGTACGGCGGCAAGAAGTCGCAGCGGATCCTCTCCGGCGACGAGCGCGTTTGACGGGTCGAAGTTGACCGCCAGGTTGGGGTGTTCGCCCAGCTTTTCCAGCAGTTCGAGAAAGACATCTGTTTGTTGCGCGAATTCCGGGTACTTCCATGCGCCGTCCTTGTAGTGATTCTCGAGGTAGAGCACAATGCCGTGCGCTTCGGCGTCCGGTAACACGCGGTGGATACTGTCCACAGCGAGCGCAATCCCTTGCGCGCGAGTAAGACCGGGACGCCGCTGGCCGCTGAGCACCCGGCAGTAGCTGCCACCCAGGCGTTGGGTCAGCCGGATTGCGTCTCGTTGAGCCTGGATTTCCTGCTCGCGGGCCTTGTTATCCGGAATAGTGAAGTCGGGTGAGTGACACAGCATCGGCATCTGAAGGCCGCAGGACTCGATGCGTTTGCGGAGACTGTTGACCCGATTCGTCGGCCACTCGGCGAAGAGCGGTGTGTACAGCTCCACGCCGTCAATGTTGAGCTCGGTAGCGGCCAGGTCGACCCAATCCTCGGTTGTCATGGTGCGAGTGACGAGTAATGCATCCAAATAGCATTTGGGGAAAGCAGCTAGCGGCATGTAGTGGCTCCGCTCATCGACGTTGTGAAGATCTCAATTGCCGCGGCAAGTACCGTGTTTTAGCGGACGCCAACACCTGTTCATCAGAGTCCGAAAACGAGGCGGTAATACTGATCCGAGCGCTGCAAAGCAAGTAGCACCGCTCCACGTATTTTGGCGTCTTTGCCGAGGGCCCAGGGCCGGACGACCACGCGGTCTGCAGCCTGGGGGAGTGCGTTCGCCGATATTGCCCGCCGGAACGGCTCCAGCAACGGATCGCCAGCACCGACGAGGCCGCCGCCGATGACGAGGACTTCAGGGTTGAGCAGATTTATCAGCCAGGATGCCGCAATGCCGAGCGCTTCACCGGCATGGGCCAGAATCTCAATCGCTACTGCGTCGCCGGCCTGCGCGGCCGCTGCGACGTCGATGGCGGTTATGTCCTCGCCGAGCCGCGCCAACCGGGTTTTACGGCCATCAGCGACTGCTCGACGGGCGAAGCGGGCAACCGCTGGAGCGGATGCCAGCGTTTCCACGCATCCGGTCTTGCCGCATCCGCATACCTCCGTGGCGCCAGGAATGACACAGTGCCCGATCTCCCCGGCTAGTCCCGCCGCGCCGTGAAAGATGCGGCCGTCATGCAATACACCTGCCCCGACACCCAATCCGCTGTATAGAAGGACGACATCACCGCAATTGCGGCCAGCACCCTCAATGTCCTCGGCCACGGCGGCCGCCTGGACCGTGTTGTGGACAAAGGTCGGCAGGTCCAGTCTGCCGGCGAGAATGTCACGCACGGGCACATCGCGCCAGCCCAGGTTCGGCGCGAAAAGGCAGCGACCGGTCCGTTGATCGACAACGCCCGCGACGCAGACGCCCAGGGCGGCGAGGCGGCGACGCGCAATGCGACCATGATCGAGCACTCTCTCCATCGCATCGGCGATCTCCTGCAGCACGTCGACCGCGTCGCCGCGTGGCGTCGGACACTGCAGCCGATCGATCTCGCTCCCGGCCGCGTCGGCGAGCGAAATGATCGTGTTCTCGACGCCGATATGTATCCCCACCACGTAGTGGGATCGGGCGTTGAACTCGAGCAACACGGGCGGTCGTCCGGCGCCGGACGTTCCCGGATCGGGCCCGATCTCGGTGATGAGCCCCTCGGTGATGAGCTCGTCCACGATGCCGGACACGGTGGGTTTGGCGAGCCTGCTGGCGTTGGCGATGGCGACCCGGGAAAGGGGACCCTCACGTTTGACCGTGTCCAGGACGAGGGCTCGGTTGACGTCACGCATCACCGACAGATCGACGTGACGCAGATCCTGCCGCCGGCGCGTCTTGGGCTGCTTCGGCAATGTACGTCCCCCACTATTCGATGCGGTGGTCTCTGCCAGGACGGCCTCCTCGGAACGATCAGTCCGTTCGGCCACAGCTCACCCCCTCCAATCAAAGGCGACGACCTGCTTGATCGCGTCCCGCCGTGGCGCGATCGCCTCCGCGAATCGCTCCGGCGGCAACACCGAGGTGATAATCCCGGCGAAGCCGGCCCGCCGGGTGAGCGCACCCAGCGCCTTGATGGCCTCCGCGAAGTCGGATCGTGACGCGTTGACCGTACCGATGACGGCGTGATGGTTGGCCACTGCACGGCGCTGCGCCCGTCCGATGTCGAAGCTCTCAGCAGCGCGGCCGTCATGGCCCGACGAGCCGATCCACACCATCACCGCGCCCGGTGCGAGAGTCCGCAGCAGTTCGAATGCGAGGCGCGCATCGCCGGTTGCCTCGAGCACAACATCGGCCGGTCCCACTGACTGCGCGGCGGAGCGCGCATCCTCCGACGAAACCTGGACGTACTGTGCGTCGGCCTGTTGGACTAGGCGGGCGGCGGCGGACCCGGCCGGCTGAACGTCGAGGGTCGTGACCGTAAATCCGCGATCACTCAACAAGTATGTGGAAAGCACACCGATCGTGCCTGCACCGGCTACGACTGCGTGCAGGCCCTCACCCCATCTAGGCGTGTCTGACAGGCGGCCGGGGATGCGGGCGAGCACGGTCGATGCCTGATCCAATGCTTTGACGACGACCGCCAACGGCTCTGTCAGTACCGCGAATGACGCAACTTCACGAGGAACCGGAACCACCATCGAGCTGCAAATGTTGATGGCCGGTTGGGCGAAACCGTCGAGTCCGGCAATTCCAAATTCGGAGTATTGACCGCTCAGACAATAATCAGGACGCCCGAGAGCGCAAGGCACGCAACGCCGGCAGGCGCTGCGCACCATCGCCGTGACCAACTGTCCAGGTCGCAGATCGGTGGCGCGGTCGCCCACCTCAGCCACGACACCGACCATTTCATGACCCAGCACGAGGTGGTCGGATCCTGGTGGGAGCCTACCCAGCTGGCCGTGGACGATCTCGCGATCCGTGCCACAGAAGCCAACGAGCATTGTTTGTATCCGGACCTGATCCGGCGCGGGCCGACCCGGGTCGCGGGACGGCACGAGTTCGACGCGCTTCGCTGCTGGCACATAGGCAATTGCCTCAGTCGTATGCACGAGAACAGCCACGGCTCAACTCGTCGGGTGCAGGTCGACCCCGCCGGCGGTCAGGCGTTCCCTCTGGCCCCCGCTGCCACAATAGTTCACGGTGATAACTTATCAGGTCATTGGACGATGCCACAAGGTAATTAGTATGGCCGTTTCCAGAGGGCGGTTCTGAGGAGATTGGCTACAACCCTTGTATTATCAGCCATTGAAGTATATGTTTCGAGTCCAAATAAATATCTGACTCGAACAGCTCAATGCGCCGACATGCGCCCTTCTGATCGTCGGTTGTTCATGGTGCACGGCCAGGGCCAAGTCGTCGACCCGATCATGTGGCAGCGCGTATGGGGCCAGGATGGCGGGAGTCGCTTCCTGCCGTAGCAAGGCCTCCCGCTCGGCAGGTCAGAATCCTGTGGATTCTGCTGGACACGATCGTCGAGTACAAGGCAACTAATCCGATACTCATGGATTGGAGATGCAAGATGCGTTTCGCCAAAGTCATGCCGCTTGTATTCAGCGTCTTACCGCTGGCCTTGTTTATGGTTGCGGAGCCAGCTGCCGCTGCAACTCCGACGCAACATACGTGCACCAATCCTTCGTACACTACATCGGGGCGCGGCAACGGCCGAACCGGCCCGGGCATCTATCACCCGGGCGACAGCCCCTACATTGTCGATAACAATATGTGGAACGCCGCCGGCTACGACATCACCCAGACCATGAACGTCTGCAGTCACAACTCCTGGTACGTCGAGGCCACAACACCCGCCGACGCCGATACCGCCGTAAAGACCGGCCCGAATGTGCACGTCGACTACCACAACTGGTGCACGGGCTACGAGCCACCACTATCGAACTACCCAAAAATTACCAGCTCCTATGCCGGCCACGGACCAAACGTGGGCATATACGAGTATGACTACGATATTTGGCTGAACGGGGTCGCGTCCGCGGGGTCCAGCGAAGTGATGATCTGGACCGACAACCACGGACAGCGGCCGTCAGGAAGTGTCGTAGCGGCGAACCTGACAATTAGTGGCCAGACCTGGGACCTATGGGCAACGTCCAGTAACAGGTACCTCGCCTTTGTCCCCACCAACCGACAGGCGTACCCATCTGGCACGCTGACCTTGACCGATTTCTTTAACTACCTGATCCATCAGGGCCGCCTCGCGAGCACGTCCACGCTTGGCCAGGTCGACTACGGCATTGAGGTCGTACGGACCGGAGGTGGCACGGTGCGGTACGACGTCACGAATTTCTCGATCAGTCCGCCGCACGTTGCCATCGAGGGTTGTTAGCTGGGCATATTTCGTGCACGCGGCATGGGGTGTCGGTCCTGACAGAGGCCGCAGACAAGGTACAGCTTCGCACTGATGCGTGCCGCCATAGTGTCGGCCCGCGCCTGTGGCCGGTGAGCCTGGGCAATTCCGTCGGCCTCTGATCGCACAGGTTCGTCAACGAGGAGTGGTATGAGCGAGAGTGGACGGCCCCATCCGGGTCACCGTGTGGAACGAGAATTTCCACGACACCACCGAGACCGCGGTGAAGGAGCGGTACCCGGAGGGCATTCACGGTGCGGTCGCGGACGGCATCAGCGAGTATCTGGGCGACCGGGTGACGGTCCGTACGGCGACGCAGGACCAGCCCGAGCACAGTCTGACCGAGGAGGTTCTCGACCAGACCGACGTGCTGACCTGGTGGGGTCACGCGAAGCACGGCGAGGTGTCCGACGAAATCGCGGAGCGGGTACGCCAGCGGGTGCTCGGCGGCATGGGCCTGATCGCGCTGCACTCGGCGCACTTCTCGAAGATTCTGATCAAGCTGCTCGGCACGACGTGCTCGTTGGAATGGCGCGACGACGGTGACCGGGAGCTGGTCTGGACGGTGGCGCCGGGTCATCCGATCACCCGTGATGTGCCGAGCCCGATCATCATTGCGGAGCACGAGACGTATGCGGAGTATTTCGACATTCCGCAGCCGGACGAGCTGATTTTTGTGAGCTCGTTCGAGGGTGGCGAGATTTTCCGCGGTGGTGCGACGTTCCGTCGTGGTCAGGGACGCATTTTCCATTTCAGCCCGGGCGATCAGCATTATCCGATTTATCACCAGGCCGAAATTCGCCGAGTTATCGCCAACGCGGTCGAATGGGCGGCACTCAAGGCGGCCATCTGCAAAACTCCGGAACCAAAGCACACCCAGAAGAACTGGTTTGCGCAATGAACCGTTCCTCGTTTTTATGGCGGCTTCTTGTTGGCGGCGTTCACTAATCCATGGAGGTGCCATGCCCGGCCGTCTATGGTTTCTCGGTAATTGCGGTAGAGCAAGGAACCGACAGTGAATGACGAGGAGGTGTCGAACGGTTCGGCGGAGTAGGTGCATATCAGGTTCAGAAAAGAGGTGTTCGTAGTGTCAGGGAGTTTCAGACTTCGTGGGGTAGGAACAGGGGCACGTGTGGGTCGTCGGTGGCGATCTCTGGTCGCTGTGTTGGCGGCGGCCTGCGGACTGGTCCTGGCTCTGGCCTCGGTGGCCGCCACGCCGGCCCAGGCGGCCGGCCCGATTTCCGAGGTGGGCAGCTCTGCCACCTGCACCGCCACCATCGGCCAGAACTGCGGGCCGTACGCGTATTCCAACATTCCCATGTCCAACGGCTTCGACACGTACGTCTCCAACCAGAACGTCGGCGCCCAGCAGGGCACGACTCAGACCATTACCGCGACCGACCCTGGCAGCTGGAGCGTCGCGGCCGATGACGTTCCTTACGGGTACACCGGAGTCCAGACATTCGCTAACGTGCAGCAGCTCACTAATGATTGGTGCGGCAGCGGTTGGGCTGGTTGCTCAAACCCCACCGACACGCCGTTGTCGCCGTTGTCGTCGTTGTCGTCGTTGTCGGTGACATATAGCGAGTCCACGCCGCGCGATGCGAACACGATCGCAGAATTCGCGCCAGATATCTGGGGCAACTGGAGCAATGACGTCATGTTTTGGGCGGATACCCAGGGCAGATGCGACCCCGGCGCATACGGCAGCACCGTGCTTGGCACAGCTGTGCTGGACGGCCAGAACTGGACAGTGCATCGGTACGGAGGACCCGGGGCGGAGATCATCTTTGTTCTTGACGGTTCTGGCGGCAGCGGCACCTGCGCCCAGCAGACGTCCGGCACCATCGATATCAAGGCCGGGCTTGATTGGTTGGTGACCAACGGCTACATCTCGAACCCCATCATCTCGCAAATGAATACGGGGTGGGAGATCACTTCCGCGGACAATACGACATTCGCGGTGTCAAGTTACGGGATCAATGCGACCGTCGGGTGAGTACGACATTCAACGTTTCGAAGTACTCCATAGGCGGAGTGCCCGAGTGAGAGGGGCCTGAAAGAGTTGACCGAGTGGCTGCGCCCGCCGTCAGGCAGAACCCTCGGGCGCGGCCACCCGCTTCCCAGCACAGGCCGTCACACGATGCCCCTCGAATCACGCCGTGCGATGAACAGCCGCCCCCTGCAGATCTATACGCCGGGCATGCCACGGCGCGCCGCGTGGTCAGAGTTCGGTGACGGTCATGCCGGGACGAGCGTGGCCAATTCGTGCAGGTCGGCGATGTCGATTGGCGTGAGCGACTCGTTCCAGGCGCGTAGATCGGCGGCCAGGGGCGGCATCGACCGCGTCGGACAGCGGCAAGTCCACGTAGTTCTTCGCCCATATGTCGAGCGGCCCGAGCGCCGGCAGAACGATGATGTCGCCGGGCTGCCGGGTCGTGTGCACGGTGCCGTCGCGCAACACCTGGTTGACGCTACCGCTGACGGCGCCCCACCGCGGTCAGCGTCTGCCGGTACGTCGGATAAACAAACACATGCCGCGAATACACCGCGGCGAAGATCAACCCCCAAACCAGTCGCCGGCGACCAAGAATGCCGTCGTCGATGGTCCCGAGCTGCCCAAAATCAACCCGCACTCCTGACCCGGTCCACCGTCAACCACCCGCACCGTGGCACGTTTCGCACCAAAACCAAACTCTGCCATGGCAAACCGGTGCAAGGTGCGATACGACACCACCGCACTGCGTCGCCCGAGCAGAATATTCGCCTTGGTCAATGTCAGATTCTGCTCCAACCACGCAGTGATCTGGTTTCGCTGCGCAGCAACGGTTTCTCACGCCGATCCAGTCCCCGCGGCCGGTCCGGACGCTCCCAGCCGATCGCCGCACCAATCAAGTCCTCGATCAACTGGCCAACACCCTCGGCGCGGTACAGGCCACACGCCTACCCTGCCTCCACATACCAGCGGACCGTCTTCCGGTCCACCGCCGACATCCTCGTGATCTCCCGCAACGACCGGCCATCCACCCACAACCGCAGGATCTCCCGCACCTCGATCATCGCCACCTCTCGGTTGAACCGCCCATGGCCCGCATCGATTACTTCAACGACCCTGCCGCGCCGAAGGCCAACAGCATGGTCCCATCGGTGACCGCGGTGGTGCCCGACGAGACCGGTGCGAGCCGCCTCCTTGCACACCGCACGGATAACAACCTGTGGGCGGTGCCCAGGCGGTGGAATCGAGTTGTGACAGCCTGTCGCCCAGGCCCTCGTATGTGAGACCAAAGAAGAGACGGCATCGACGTTGAGGGACCGGGCTGCTCGGTATCTAAAGCAACGCGAATCATGTCATGGCTTACGACGACGGCGAAGCGCGCCAGCAGTTCTCAATCTGCCTAACAACCCAAATGCGCGCCGGCAAACTGCGCACGAGCAGCGAAACCAGCGAAGTCGAGTTCGTGACCGTCGAGCGCATCGCCATCCTGACGACTTCGAACCGTGGCGCCGAAGGATGTGCGAGGAGACAAACACGACCCGACCGCATCGTGCATCGCCACCGGAGCGAACGAGGCCAGCAACCGACCAGAATGCGGCTCGACCACGGTGCTCATCCGGTCAAACCGCCGCCGGCGCGGCACCCGGCCAAGCCGCCGGCACACCTGATCCAACCCCTCCACGACATGCGGCTGATCCATGCTCTCGGCCAGCCAGGAATCGTCACTTTCAATTAGCAGCTGCGGTCACCTTGAAATGCGCGGCGGCAGGTCGGGGACATCGGCGCAGCAGACGAGTTTGGGCCAGCAGATCAGGTCGGTCGGGGTGAGCACGATGCTGAGCAAGGCGGCGTTCTCGTTGGCGCTGCGGCACGGTGGACTCCGTAGTCTGGTCGTCTTCGCCTCCCGGATGCGTCCTCGACGCGGGTGTGTTGGCGGTGGCTTAGTTCCAGCCCACCGGCCTGCCGTATGTAAGGCAGCGGCATTGTATGCGAATCGGGCAGCCCGCCGGATGGTCGCCGCAGCTCATCTGTTGATGAAGGCAACGATCCGGTCAAGTTCGGGGACGTACCCGTCGCTGGTGTCGACGTCGAGTGTGGGCGCATTGATGTGGATGGCCTCCCAGGCTGTGGGCTTTTCGGGGCTGTGCGAACCCCGGTCGTTGTGCGCAGCTCGGGTGGCCACCTTCTCAAGCCGCTGCTGTCGCCGCCGCAGCCTCTCCTCGTGCGACGTGTGACACCGGATGACCCTGAGATCGGCCGACGTCGCCAGCGGTGCGAGCCCGCGCTCCCACTGTGGGTGCTGCCATGCCGCCTCCGCGACGACCGTTACGCCACCGTCGAGCAGCAGCCGTACGACATCGAAGAAAAGAGGATAGGTGCGGCGCGTCAGCGGATCTGCGACCGCGGCGGTGAATCCGGGTCCATGAGCGTGCACCATGCCCTCCTTGATCTCATCGCGGCAGATCGCCGGACAGCCGATCGTCCGCGCGAGTCTGTGAGAGAGCGTCGTCTTCCCGGATCCGGGCAGGCCGGTGACCACAACCAG
>JBEDUI010000125.1:0-13824 GCA_040414495.1 Mycobacteriales bacterium | reverse complement strand
CGACCGGTACGGCCTCTACCGGGCCGCGTACGCCGTTATCACCAACGCCTATTTCGCATCCGACGGCACCGACGGCCATTTCGCTTGGTGCGCGCGGATGCTTCAGCGCCCGGATGTACGAGCCGCCGTACTGAACGGCTGATTTTACCGGGTGGCGCGGTCGAGCCAGTCGCGCAGCAGCGCGGCGAGCAGGTCGGGCCGTTCGTGGATGAGCGCATGGCCCGCATCCTCGATGATCGCGAGTGTCGCGTGTGGATAGTGTTGGAGCAGGTCGGCTGCGTCCGTATAACCAACGGCTGAGTCGCGCCGGCCGGCCGCGATGAGGGTTGGCGCCGTACAAATCCCTGACCCGACGTCGATCTTCCAGGCCGAGAAAATACGGCCCAGCGCAGCCTGGTCAACCAGCTTCGTACCCGGCACCACAAAGTCGCGATAACGGCGCGCGGTCGCCGGCGTCCGCACGACAAAGTATTCGTCGAAACCCTTCTGCTGCGCGGGTTCGAGTTCGTCGTACGCGTCGGCGTCCTGGCGCACCACGGTGTGCTCGGGCACGTTTCGCGAACCCTCGCCGACCGGACACAACAGCGCCAAGCCGCGTACCACGTCCGGTCGCTGCGCGGCCACTCCACGAGCGACGTAAGCGCCGTAGGAATGCCCGAGCAGCAGCGCCGGCCCTTCGGCAACCTGATCGATGAATTCACCGATCAGCCGCACCACATCGTCGTTGCCATTCACGCCGTCCGCAGTGGACCGGCCCATCCCCGGCAGGTCCGGATAAATTCGCCGGTAGCCCGGCACGATGGCCTCCACCGCCGCCTCGATCTCCCGATGGTCAACACCGGCTCCGTGCAGAGCGATCAGCGGAATCCCGCTGCCATGCTCGACATAGTTGATCGGACAGTCCATGCCGACACCCTACCGAGCCGAAATCACAGCCGCGCACCGGAATTCGCTGGATAATCGGCGCCATATCCGAGCAGCAAGGTCACCGTGGTGCCTTTTCCGTTGGTGTTGGGCAGACTCGACGTGCCGTATGGGTGGTTGATCGACTTGATCAGCTTTCCGGACTTCGACAGCACCAGCAGGCGAAAATCGTGGTCCTTTCCCTGCCATTCGACTACGTAGTGGTCGTCATCCAGCCAGCCGATCGGCGTCGGGTACACCACCTCCTGCGCCGACGGCAGTTGCAGCGGGTAGCTGCGCCTGGTCTGCAGATCGAACAAGCCCTTGCCCAGCGACAAATAGCGTCCGTTGGGCGAGATGATGGGCTCGCTTTCTTTGGGGACCGACACGGAGCGCTGCAGCGTGCCGTCGAGGTCAAAGATGTCGACCTTCGAGTTGGCGCGGAACTGCGCGATCCTCGTGTCGTTGTCCGTCCACGCGAGATCTACGAGATCGGTGTCGGTGGGTTTGGCCGGCAGGTGCACCAGCTTGCCGAGGGTCTTGGTCCGGGCGTCGTAGATGCGGAAACCCTGCTGGTGACCAATACCCTGAATCGGAATCAGCAGCCGGCTGGAATCCGCCGACCAACTGACCGGCTCGTCACGGGTCTGTCCGGGATCGAGTTTTCTCAACCCGGCGGCACTGCCATTGATGGCATCAGACCGAGTGAACACATATTTTCCGTTCGCGGTGGCGTATTGCCGGCCATCCGGTGAGATCACCAGATCGGGGGTCTTGCTGAGCGCTCCGCTGACGCGGCGGACCGCGGCCGGTATCTTCGGCTCGACGTACTTCCCGGTCTTCGGATCCAACACCATCCAGGTCGGCTGCCGCGCAGCGCCTCTCGGCCAGCTCTCGTAGGCGACGACGACGTTGCGCTGCTCCGGACCGGGATTGATCGGGCCGGATGAGACGTGCCGTACCGACAGGGGTACGGCGATCGCAACCGCCACCACGACGGCGGCCACGGCTGCGATGACGGTGATTCCGCGGCGGCGCCGCTGCTTCGCCTCCCGCAGCGCGGCATCGGCCAGGCCCCGCGACGGTTCGATCGTGCCGAGCGCGTAGAGCTCATCGTGCAGTCGACGTTCGGTGTCGCCGCTCATTGCTGTGCCTCCGCGATGTTCGGGTTCGGCGCGAGATCCGGGCACAACGCGCGAAGTTTGGCCAACGCTTTGTGGGTCGTGCTGCGTACGGTGCCGACCGAGATGCCGAGCAGTTCGGCCACTTCGCCCTCGGGCAGGTCGTCGAGATACCGCAGCACGAGCACCGCTCGCTGCCGGTCGGCCAGGCTGCGCAGCGCGGCGGCCAACGAGAGCCGCAATTCGGGGTCGTCCGGCGGGCCGGCGATATCCGGTACGGCGTCGGTACTCTGCTCGCGGCCCCACGATCGCAGTCGCCATCGGCTGACCTGCTGGTGATACATGGCCTTTCGTACGTACGCCTCTGGCTGATCGAGCCGGGACCACCGGTTGGCCGCCTTGGCCAGGCTGGTCTGCAACAGGTCCTCGGCCGCCTCGCGCTGACCGGTCAGCAGGTACGCCGTCCGCAGCAGCGCGGCGGAGCGGACCGCGACGAATTCACGGAACTCACGTTCAGCTGTAGCGTCCATCCGCACTCCTCGCGTCATCTCTAAAGACGCGCCGACCGTCGATTTACTATGCCCCGCCCAGCGGCATTCGTGCGGGATGCCGCGTTAATGGACCTTCCGGCGGATAAACCGGTACGTAAACGGCCGCTGAATGTCTACATTGGGCGCTTATGACCGGGATAAGCGCGGCCGTCATCGCGGAGGCATTCGGATTCCCCCAACCGATCGGTCGGCTGGAATCGTTGGGCCAGCGCGGGTTCCGGGAGGCCTGGCGTTTGGATACCGGCGCCGGCTGCATGTTCGTCAAACGGTTCTGGCCCCATGACGACCTGCCTTGGCGTACCGACCTCGAACAAGCCCTCGAATTCGAGCAACGAGCTGTACACGCGGGCGTCGACACCCCGGCTCCGGTCGCGCCCACCCGGCCCGCTTTCGGCACCGTCGCCCGCATCGATGGCCAGGGATTGTTTCGCGCGTTCCCGTTCGTGGAGCATCAGCCGTTGGCCGATTCCGATGACGTGGCCGAATGGATTGGAACAACCCTCGCGCGCATTCACCGGTTGCGGAGGTTGGCGACGCGGCCGGAACCAAATTGGTGGTATGGCGGGGCGCGACCTGCGCAATGGCTGTCCTGGCTCGATGATGGCGAGCGATCCCACAAATCGTGGGCACCGGCGCTACGCGAAAATCTTGACCTGGTGCTCTATCAGACGACCGGCGTCACTGACACGTTCAATGACTCGCCGCCGTATGCGATCAGCCATCGGGACGTCGAGCCGTGGAATGTCATCATGACCGCCGATCGGCCGATGCTGATCGACTGGGATGCGACCGGACCGGAAAGCATCCCGCTGGAAGCGGCGTACGTCTTCACCGAATTCGCCCGCTGCGGCCGCGACGAACCGGGCCTAAATTCGATACGAAAATCACACATAGCTTACGTCGAAGCCGGCGGCGAACCACTGATTGCCCCAAAACTTGATCGCATAATCGGCCGTCACCTGGCGACGATTACCACCTCGCTGCGCGGCTATTTCGACGGCGGCCACAGCGACGACCAGATTCGAACTCGAATCGAAGAACTGCCGGCCGTGGTGGCAAAGACGCGATCCTGGGAGCAGATACTCGCCAACGCAACGACACGGCCGTGATTTCTGGGAGTTTGCAGGGAAGCGCTTGACCGGACTCAGCGCTCGGCGTAGCTTCAATGCCGGCGTTGATCCACCGCCTGACTCCTTTCGGCCCGCCTCAGCCGGGCCGCTCGGTGGGAGTAAAGGGGACCGCATCCTCGGATCGTCAAAGTCCGGTACCTGTTCGGGTGCCCGCCGCTGAGGGACGTGGTGCCTGACCATGAGGTCCGGATGACAGCGAATCCCAATCGAAAACGACTCGTTCGGCAACGAATGCAACGAACCGGCGAGTCGTACACGGCTGCCCTCCGGAGCCTCCGATCCGGAAGGAATGTCATGCCAGAAGAACAGGTGAAGACTCCGGTCGCTGCGCCGACCAACCTGCGAGTCTCATCGATGAGCCGAAAAGTCCTCCAGGACCAACCCGTCCTGCGGATCCGCGGCGCCTGGGATATGCAAGGCGGTGAGCCCAATCCCATCGCGCCCGCCATCGGCGAGATCGACGCCGTGATCGAGGGCGGGAGCCTCAACGTAGCTGGACCCCCGTACTGGATCTGTCCCGACGGCATAGCCGACAACGGCGCGTGGCGATGGGAAGCCGGCTTTCCGGTCAGCGCAGTCGGAACGGGTGAGGGCCGGGTCGAGGCGGCCGTGCTGCCCGGCGGTGAGGTCGCATCGATCTACTACGGAGGGCCTTTTGATCGCGCCGGCGAGGTTCACGCCTATCTTCGGGAACAAATCGAAGCGGCCGGGCTCAAACCCGAAGGCGAACCGCGGTGGATCGGCCTCACCGACCCAGCAATAATCACCAGCCCCGACCAGCATTACAGCGAAGTGATCTGGCCGGTCACCGCAGCGCCATAATTCGGTCAGCAAACCCTGCTGTGCAAGCGATCCGGCTGGCACAGCAGGGTTTGCCAGCGGCTAGTCGGTTTCCAGCACGTCGAGTTGCAGGGCATAAACCAGCGCCCAGTCCTGGTCGTTGGCCAGCGGGTCGGCGAAATGACCCGGCCGGCCGTCAATCGCGGTGGGAAATACGAATGCGCAGCTGGCCGTGCCGTCGGTATCGAAATGCGCGAGGTTGGCCCGCAGAATTTCCGCCCCGGTGGAGCGCAGCGACTCGTCGGGCAGCCGGCAGAATACGTCCGCGTCCAACACGGTCCAGTAATGCGGAAACGTGTCGCCCCACATGCGCGAGAGGCCGAACCAATAGCCATCCCAGTGCCGGATCGCGATGTGCCGCAGCCGGGAATTCGGCTGCCCGCCGGCAAATGCGCGCAGCCACGGCAACCGCATCTCGATCCCCGCCGTATAACGCTCGTCGCCGGTCAACTCGCGCGCGACGATGAGAACCGCCAACGACGGCGCGACGATCGACTGCTCGTAATTCACCTCGTGCGGCGGCAGGGCCCGGCCGAATTCGAGGATCGTGTCGGCGTGCCGGCGTGCATGGTCAACCATCGCCTCGGCCCGCGGGTCACCGAGCGCCCGCAATTCGGCGACCGCGACCCGCAGACAATCGGCTATTCCAATAGCGAGGAATCGGTGCCCACCGTCGGCGTAATAACGTTCGATAATTCGTACGGCGGACTCCAGATCCGCGATTTTCCCATACAACTGCCATTGAGCCAGGTGGAAGGCGGCGAGCCACGGATAGTTGTACGGACGGTTGCCACCCCGGTCAGTGCTCCCGCCGCGGACCCGGCCGTCCCCGTCGACGAGATGGTCGGCCGCGAACCGGGCGAACGTGGCCAGGCTCTCGTCGATCGCGTCGGCATCTCCCCAGCCGCGGCGCCGGGCCTCCTGCATCAGCCGCGGCATCGCGAGGCGCTCCCGCCCGTCGGACCAGTCGCCCCAGTCGCCGCTCTCGACTGGCAGACCGCTCCGGGTATCTACCGGCAGAAACGCGCCGGCGGCGCTGCCGGATCGGTGCGTGGCCCGTTGTTGCCGCACGATGTACCGCACCCGGGCCTCGACCAGTTCGCGCAGTGGCGGGTGGAAAAACAGGCCGATCCGGCTGCGTTCGGCACCGCGCACCACGTCGACGAGGTATTCGCCCGGCCGCTCCGCCCGCAGTTCCGTCTCCCCTGCCAAGCCGGGCGGGAGGCAAACCTTGACGTCGGCCGAACGCGGAACGAGCCGGATCGTGTCGCGGGCGGCTACCGCCGGTACCTCGACCGGCAGCCGACTCGCCGCCTGGACCTCGGATTCGCTTACGTACCAGCCGATCTGCCAGCCGATGCGCAGCGACTCACCCGGCGCCAGGACGTACCGCGGCTGCCCACCCATCGCCGCCGGGGACCGGTCGGCGTCGGTGCCGTGCAGGTACAGGTGGCCGCGCACATGCGAATTGGTGACGTAGCTGCGGGACTCGACCGAATATCCCCACAATTCACCATCGCTGAGCACCAGACCGAGGCCCGGCGCGGCGCCGTCCATCCGCACCGCCCACACGTAACTGCCCGCACCGCCGGCAAAAACATGCGCGTGGCAACAGCGGGACAGGCTCGTTTCGGCATCCAGATAGCGGTCCCGGAACGGCGTACTGACCGCGAAACCACCGATCCGTACGGTGTCAGCGCCGGTATTCCGGACCGTATATTCCTCCGTCCACTGTGGACCAAACCGGCGATTCACAGCGACCAAGACACGAATTGGCAGTACGTACTCCGCCTCGACCGCGGTGTCGGAAATCCTCAACGAGGTCGGCGCATCCCAGCGCGCCGCCCCGCGCTCGCAGCTGACGAATCCCTTGCCCCACCGATGCGCCGCGGTATGGAACTCGTCGACCGCTTCGTCGTACAGAAATGACATCTCCGGATGCGCGGGATGCTCCACCCGCACTACCGAACCGTCCGACCGGTCGCACCACACGACGCCGTCGGCCAAGGGAAAACGGATCAGATCAGCCACCGCCGTACAGTAACCAATTACGGGAGCAGCCGGATCAACGCGGCCGCCGCCGGGCCGGGACCCGGTCCGGCCGGGACCGCGACCGACACCTGACAATCCTCAGCCGCGCCATCGGCCAGCGGCACCGTGGCGTGCGGCCCGTGTTTGCTGGCAATTCGCTGCGGCACGAGCGCGATCCCGAGCCCATGGGCGACCAGCGCGAGCAGGGTGTGTACGTCGTTGACCTCGATCGTCGCCGGTCCCGGTACGCCGGCGGCGGCCCGGGCCCGATCGGAAATTCGGCGGGCACCCCATTCCGGCGCGAAATCGATGAAAGCCTCGTCGGACACCTTCTGCAGCGGCACCGGTCCGACGTCGACGAGCCAGTGCTCCGGATGGCAGATCAACACCATCGGCTCGCGGATCAGGGGCCGTAGCTCGACACCATCGACACGCTCGTCGCCGGTCGCCACGAACGCGACGTCCAAACGATGGGTCGCCAGCTGATCCAGCATCTGCCGGGATCCGCCCTGCTGTACGAAGATTTCCACGCCCGGATGAGCCGCCCGGAACTGCGCCAACAACGCCGGTACATCGACGACGCCGAGGCACTGTTCGAGACCGACCGAGAGCCGGCCGCGCAGCACGCCCTGTACGTCGGCGACCGCGTCGCGGGCCGCATTCGCCGCGGCCAGGGTGTGCCGCGCCTCGCTCAACAGGGCCCGACCGGCCGCGGTCAACTCGACGCTGCGGGTGTTGCGGGCGAACAATGCCGCACCGAGTTCGCGTTCGAGCGCACGTATCGACGCGGAGAGGCCCGACTGGCTGATCAGCTTCTCGTCCGCTGCCTTGGTGAAGTGGCGTGCCTCGGCGACGGCGACGAAGTATTCGAGCTGGCGCAGTTCCATGATTGAGAAGTCTAGGTTGTCGAACCTAGCGAATTCTTCTGTTGGACAGGTCAGCCTGCCGGCGGCGAGGGTGAGCATCATGCAATTCACTCACCTGGGCCGTACCGGCCTCACCGTTAGCCGACTCTGCCTCGGCACCATGAACTTCGGTCCGCTCACGAGCGAGGCCGACTCGCACACGATCATGGACAATGCCCACGAGGCAGGCATCAACTTCTTCGACACCGCCAACGTCTACGGCGGCGCCGACAACAAGGGCAGCACCGAGGAGATCGTCGGACGCTGGTTCGCCCAGGGCGGCGGTCGCCGGGAGAAGACCGTGCTGGCCACCAAGGTCTACGGCGACATGGGCGACTGGCCGAACGACGGCAAGCTCTCCGCGTACAACATCCGCCAGGCGCTCGACGCCAGCCTGCGCCGACTACAGACCGACCACATCGACCTGTACCAGTTCCACCACGTCGACCGTAATACGCCGTGGGACGAGATCTGGCAGGCCATGGAGGTCGCGGTCAACGCGGGCAAGATCCTCTACGCCGGCAGCAGCAACTTCGCCGGTTGGCACATCGCGCAGGCGCAGGATGCCGCCGCGCAGAACCGGTTCCTCGGCCTGGTCAGCGAGCAGTCGATCTACCACCTGCTCAATCGGGCCGTCGAGCTCGAGGTATTGCCGGCCGCGCAGCATTACGGGCTCGGCATCATTCCGTGGTCGCCGCTGGCCGGCGGTCTGCTCGGCGGTGTGATCCGCGGGCAGCGCGAGGGCAAGCGCCGTCTCGACGAGGCCCGGATCGAACGGCACCGCGACCAGCTGGAGCGGTTCGAGACCCTGGCCGACGAGTTGGGTCACGAGCCGGGCGACATCGCGTTGGCGTGGCTGCTGGCCCAGCCCGCCGTCACCGCGCCGATCATCGGGCCGCGCACCATGGACCAGCTGACCGCCGCGCAACGCGCGCTGGAGGTCAACCTGGACCAAAAGGCCCTGGACCAGCTGGACGACATCTTCCCCGGGCACAAAACCGCGCCCGAGGATTACGCCTGGTAAGGACAAACCATGGAGACCAGAGCTTTCGGCAATACCGGGCTGACCGTGACCCGGCTCGGTTTCGGCGCGATGGAAATCCGCGGCGAACGAATTTGGGGCGGCCGTCCGGTCGCCGATGAGCAGGCCAGCGCCATTCTTTCGGCGGTACTCGATGCCGGGGTCACATTCGTCGACACCGCGGGCGATTACGGCAAAAGCGAGCGCTACATCGGCGAATTCGTGTCGGACCGGCGCGATGAATACGTACTCGCGACCAAGTGCGGCTGCAAAATGGTTCCGGCCGGGGACCATGACGAAACGCCGCACGAATGGAATCGCGACCATCTGCTGGAAAACATCGACGACAGCCTCGAGAAAATGCGTACCGACCGCGTCGATCTGCTCCAGCTGCACAATCCGGCGGTCGACGTGGCCGAGGAAAACAAAGTCGTCGACACGTTGAAGGAAATTCAGGCGGCCGGCAAAACCCGGTTCATCGGAATATCCTCGACCTCGCCGCACCTGGCCACGTACATCGACTGGGGCGTATTCGACGCATTCCAGATTCCCTATTCGGCACTCGAACGGCAGCACGAAAACCTGATCACCAAGGCACACGAGGCCGGCGCCGGCACGATCATCCGTGGTGGCGTGGCGCGCGGCGAGCCGGGGCAGGGGCTCGGCAGCGAAGACCGCTGGGCGATCTGGCAGCGGGCCAAGCTCGATGAGTTGCTCGGCGACGGCGAGAGCCGGACCCAGTGGCAGCTGCGGTTCACGTTGAGCCATCCCGGTGTCGACACTGTGATCGCCGGAACGCTGAATCCGGAGCACCTCGCGGACAACGTCCGGGCCGCGCAGGCCGGTCCGCTTCCGGCCGATGTCTACGCGGAGGCCAAACGCCGACTCGACGAGGCCGGGGAAAGCCCGGAGTAGGCGGCCGGAGTACGTCACGCGGCCCGCGCGGCGCACATCCGCTGGTAACGTTCGCTGGCGGTGCCGCCGTCGTCGCCGTGTGACGTACTTTGGCACCGCCTGAAAGGCTGCTCCGCTTCGTGACCGCTCCGCAACCCGCGACGACCACCACCGTCGACCCAGCGCCACGACTGCAGTATCAGGCCCTGATCTGGCTCGCGGTGGCCCTGTTCTCCACCGGCATTGACGGCTACGTCCTGGCCGGGCTGTTGCCCAGCATTTCCCACGACCTGCATGTGAGCAGTGCCGCCGCCGGCCAGCTCGTCTCGGTATTCGCGCTGACCTCGGCCCTGGCCGGCCCGATCCTGGGTACCGCGACCAGCGGCTGGGAGCGGCGCCGCACCATCGCCTGCGCCCTGGCCGTATTCGTGGCCGGGAACATCATCACCGCCGCAGCACCGGTTTACGGCCTGGCCATGGCCGGCCGGGTCATCGCTGCCTTGGGCGGTTGTCTGCTCGGCGCCGCCATCAGCGGGTACGTCATCCACCTCACCCCGGTACACCAGCGGGGTCGGGCGCTCTCATTCGTCCTCGGCGGGTGGATGACGGCAACGGCTTTGGGTGTGCCGGTCGGACTCGTGCTGGGCGAGTCGAACTGGCGGCTGCCACTGATCATGGTTGCGGCGGTCGGTGCGGTCGCGCTGGTCGGAATTCTGCTGAAGCTGCCGCACCTGGAGCTCCCGCCGGTCACGCTGGCCGACCGACTCCGCCCGTTGCGACAGCCCCGGCTTGTCCTCGCGCTCCTGGTCAGGACCGGCATTCTGTGCGCGAGCTACACCTGCTTTACATACGCCGTACTCATTCTCAGGCCTTCGTTTTCGGCCCACTGGATGATCATCCTGATCATGTTCGGGTACGGCCTGTCCAGCCTGCTCGGCAATTCGTTCACCGGCCGGCTGGCGGACCGGTTCAGTCCGGTCCGCGTCCTCACGGTGATGCTCATCGGGCTGTTGCTCAACAGCGTTTTCGGCGCGATCGCTTTTGGTACGGCGTCGGCGGTCGCGCTGGCAACGCTCGGACTGGTCTGGTTCTTTCTCGCCGGGGTCGGCAACGGAGGCGCGGCCGTACCGCAGCAGGCGCACCTCGCCGCCATGTTCCCGGAGTCCGCCGCCATCGTGCTCGCCCTCAACAGCAGCGCGACCTCGCTCGGCTCGGCGTTGGGTGGTGGCCTCGGTGGCGTAGTGCTCACCGCCGGCGGATCGCCGGCCCGGCTACTGGTCGTGGCAGCACTGGTTCTCCTGTTGACGCTGGGCCTGCACGGTGTGGTCTGCGCGATGAACCGCCGCTCGCGCTCAGTTCCCCAAAGTCCTTGAAAGAAATCCGGGAGACGGTGTCGGATCGGGGCAGCGGCATTCGTAGCAGGGGTGAGCGGCCGCCCGCGAGGGGCGTCCCGAACCGCAGGAGATGATCCGACATGCAGTATCTGGTTTCCGTAATCCACGACAGTGCCGACCTCGCCACCCCGGAGGAGATGGCCGCCATCGACGTGTTCAACGAGCAAATGCAGGCCGATGGTCACTGGGTCTTCGCCGCCGGCCTCGCGGCGCCCAGCAGCGCCACCGTCATCGACAACCGCGGCGCGGAGCCGCTGGTCACCGATGGGCCGTTCGTCGAGTCGAAGGAGTACATGGTCGGCTTCTGGATCATCGAGGCGCCAGACCTGGATGTGGCGCTGAAGCTTGGCACCGAGGGTTCGAAGGCCTGCAACCGGAAGATCGAGGTCCGGCCGATCCTGTGAGCGAGATCCAGGCGGCGATCACCCGGGTGCACCGCGAGGAGTGGGCCCGGGTGGTCGCCGCGCTGACCAGGCGGTTCGGCGATCTCGACATCGCCGAGGAGGCGGCGGCCGAGGCGTTCGCGACCGCCGTCGAGCGGTGGCCGGCCGACGGCGTACCGCCCAATCCCGGCGCCTGGCTGACCACCACCGCGAACCGTAAGGCCATCGACCGGATCCGGCGCGAGAGCAAACGGGACGACAAGCAGAAGGAGGCTCAAATGTTGTACGACGACGACGCGCCCGCGTCGCCCGACGCGATCGACGACGAGCGACTCCGGCTGATCTTCACCTGCTGCCACCCGGCGCTCGCGATGCAGACCCGGGTAGCGCTGACGCTGCGGATGGTCGGCGGGCTGACCGTGCCCGAGATCGCCCGGGCCTTCCTGGTGCAGGAAACCGCGATGGGGCAGCGGATCACCCGTGCCAAGGCGAAGATCAAGGCCGCCCACATCCCGTATCGGGTGCCCGCGGCGGAGGATCTCCCGACCCGCGTTGCCGGCGTACTGGCCGTTCTTTTTCTCGTCTTCAACGAGGGGTATCTCGCGACCGGGCCGGACACGGATCCGGTACGGGCCGACCTGACGGCCGAGGCGATCCGGCTCACCCGCCTGATCCGTACGCTCCTGCCGGGGGACGGCGAGGTGGCCGGGTTGCTCGCGCTGATGCTGCTGACCGAGGCCCGCCGGACGGCTCGGGTTTCGGCCACCGGCGAGCTGGTTCCGCTGGACGAGCAAGATCGTCGGGTCTGGGACGCCGGGCTGATCGCCGAGGGTCATCGGCTGGTACGCGAACGCCTTGCCGCCGGGGTTGCCCCGGGTCGCTACCAGATCCTCGCGGCGATCAGTGCCGTACACACCTCGGCCCGGGACGTACGCGACACCGACTGGTCCCAGGTCGTCGCCCTCTACGACCAACTCGTCCGCCTCGACCCGTCGCCGGTCGTCGCTCTGAACCGGGCCATCGCGGTCGGCGAGCTGGACGGCCCGTCGGTGGCACTGGCGACGGTCGACCGGCTCGGGGACAGGTTGGCCGGCTATCACGCCTTTCACGCCACCCGCGCCGACCTGCTGCGCCGGCTGGGCCGTAGCCGGGAATCCCGCGCGGCGTACGACAAAGCCATCGAACTGGCCGGCAATACCGCCGAGCGGGCCGCTCTCATACGCCGCCGCGAGAAATTCGTGCCCGTGCTCGACGAATAACGGCCGCGCGCGTAAATCAGCGGCCCTCGAGTTGCGCCACCACCACGATATTGTCCCGGCTGGTGTCGCCTTTTTCGAAGGCGCAGGTCACCAGGACCAGTCGGTTCGGCACTGTGCTGTCGGCGGCCCAGGACGGCAGCGAATTCGCCGTCCGGGGCGACAATCCGGATCGGCGTATTACGTATCGCAAGGTCTGCGTGGCTGTCTGTACGGTCACTTGATCGCCGACCGCCGCGTCCTTCAGCCTGGTGAATGGGCACACGTGGTGGTGACAGGCGTGTCCGTACACATAGCTGGTTCCGATGCTCGCGCCTGACGGGTAAGTCGATTCCTTAACCCAGACCGCGGTGTCCCATTGTTTGGCCGTGCTATGCGGCGGATCCACCGGCTGGTTGCTGGCCACACTGATCGAATCGACCTGGGCCGAAATGGGCTCCGAACTGGTCTGGATGACAACCGAAAAAGGCCCCTCGGAGCCCGTCGCGGCCGGCCGTGACGAGCGGGTGGACGCGTTGGGCGAACTTCTCGGCGAATTTCTTTGCGCGGGGTGTAACACGTTCGGCGTCGCCGACGCTTTGACACTTGGCCGGGCTGCTGCACTCTGGCGGTCCGGCTGACGGCTGCTCGCGACTACGGCGGATATGCCTGCGGCGAGAGCAGCAATTCCCACTACGGACAGGAGGGTTCGGCGACTCATGGCCACGACAGCGAACTTGCTCAACGGCTTCTCGTCGGATCAGCCTCGCCACTGCACACGTACATAAGTCGCGATCATCCGGGCCGAGCGCGCCCGGTGTCAAACGAGGGGGGAAGTACGGTCAATGACCGAAGAAAGCCAGTCGGAATCTCGCAAGCGGCCGGCAATTCCGCGGCGCGGGAAACTGAGTAACCGGTCCCGCGTCGCCGCCGGACTCGGCGTCGCGAGCCTTGCCACATTCGCCTTGGCGCTGGCATTTCCGAGCGCCAGCGGCGCGGCGCAGAATCCTCAGCCAGGCACCAAGGGGAATTTCGACAATGTCACCCTGTGCCACGCGACCGGGTCGCAGCACAATCCGTACGTCGTCATTCGGATCGATCCGGCCGGTGCCTACGACGGGCATTACAGAAAGCACCAGGGTCCGGTATTCGGGCCGGGGGTCGAGGATTGGGGTGACATCATCCCGCCGTTCGAGTACCACGGGCAGACGTATTCGCTCAACTGGCCGGTGGGTGCGGTGATCTTGAACAACGGGTGCGAGGTACCGGGGGAATCTTCGGTTCCTCCGGTGTCGGCGACTCCTTCGGAGTCCAGCGCCCCGCCGGAGTCCAGCTCGCCGCCGGAGTCCAGCATGCCCGCGGAATCCTCGACACCACCCGAGTCGAGCATGCCTCCGGCGTCGAGCACCCCGCCGG